>NZ_JAWOTF010000002.1:0-517439 GCF_033338735.1 Vibrio sp. Vb1127
ACAACTAATACAGCAGCACCACGTGATACGTGGGGGTCTAAACTAGGCTTCGTAATGGCAGCAGCGGGTTCCGCTGTCGGTTTAGGCAATATATGGAAATTCCCTTACACAGCAGGTGAGAGTGGCGGCGGTGCATTCGTTGCTATCTATCTTATCTTTGTAATTTTTATCGGCTTTAGCGTGATGCTGACAGAGTTCGCTATTGGTCGTAAGACAGGTCTTTCTGCCGTGGGTGCATTCAAAACAACTGACCGACGCTGGACGTTCACTGGCGTTATGGGAGTCTTCAGTGGTCTTTTGATCATGGGCTTCTACCCTGTGGTTGGTGGTTGGGCATTGGCCTACATCTTTAAAGTGGGTGGTGGTCTACTCAGCGCGCCAGAAGCAATTGGCGACAGTTTTGGCGGTTTCATCTCAGATCCGATTCAACCTTTGATGTGGATGGGTGTTTACCTGTTTCTTAACGTCATGATCGTGATGAAAGGGATTTCGGGTGGTATTGAGAAAGCCGGTAAGGTTCTGATGCCGCTTCTGTTCTTAATCCTAATCGTTGTTTCTGTTAAGGGCTTAATGCTGCCAGGTGCAATGGCTGGCCTTGAGTTCTTATTCATGCCGGACTTTTCTAAAGTCGACAGCAACGTGGTTCTTGCTGCACTAGGACAGGCGTTCTTCTCACTTAGCTTAGGTATGGGTTGTATGATGACGTACGGTTCTTACCTGAAGAAGAAAGAGAACCTAGTTCAAACAACCGGTATGGTTACTGCGATGGATACAGGTGTAGCGATTCTTGCTGGTGTTGCTATGTTCCCAGCTATGTTTGCCTTTGGCATGGAGCCTGCGGCAGGCCCTGGTCTTGTATTCGTTGTCGTTCCTCAACTATTTGCTGAAATGGGCGGTGTGATTGGGTTGCTATTCGCGTTGCTATTTTTCATCGGCTTGACGGTGGCGGCATTAACTTCTTCAGTATCACTATTGGAAGTTGTCGTGTCTTACCTAATCGATGAGAAAGGCATGAAGCGCTCTAACGCGGTTCTGTCTGCAAGTGCAGTTATGGCGGCATTATGTATTTTTGCGTCACTATCGTTAGGTGGAATGGGGCCAACGCTGTTTGGTACAGGTGCCTTTGATATCTTCGACTTGCTAACGGACAAAATCTTCCTAGCGGTTGGTGGTATGTTGGTTTGTATCTTTGCTGGATGGCGCCTAAGCCGTGCTGAGCTAGAAAAAGAGATCACTAATGACGGCGAAGTATCCTTCCCGCTATTTGGATTGTGGTACAACCTAGTTAAATACCTGATTCCTGTTGCGATTGCTATTGTTGCCTTCATGGGGATTAAGTCTGGCTTTGATAGTGGCAAAGGTGAAATCATGCTGCTGGGTATCGCAATCATTGGTCTTGCTGGCATTTTCTCGAAGAAGCTTTAGCAAATACCTTGGGGGCAAGCCTCGATAGCTTTGTCCGATAACTTATGTATACTGCTGGCTCCAAACGTGGAGCCAGTTTTTTATGTTCGATATTCTACATACCCATCCCGATTTTCTGATCATCAATAAGCATCCCAACGTCTCTGTTCATAAAGACGATGGCGACACAATGCTGCTGCAAGAAGTGGCTAAGCAGAGTGGTGATCAGCAGCTCTATCTTATCCATCGCTTGGATAAAATGACATCGGGTATTCTGCTCCTCGGACGCAACGCCAAAGCGGCCAGTACGTTATCGCAAGCTTTTGCTGACCGCCAAGTGGAAAAGTTCTATCTGGCGATTGGCTCTAAAAAGCCGAAAAAGAAACAAGGTTTGGTCGTTGGTGATATGGAGCGTTCGCGCCGTTCATCATGGAAGCTGGTCAACAGCAAAAATAACCCAGCCGTCACCCAGTTTTTCTCTCTTGCGGCAGAGCCCGGAGAGCGCCTATTTTTATGTAAGCCACACACTGGTAAAACGCATCAAATCCGCGTGGCATTAAAATCGGTTGGCTCAGGTATTGTTGGCGACCCGATTTACAATGCAGGCAATGAGGCTGATCGCGGTTACCTGCATGCACTTTCACTTTGCTTCCAATACCGAGATGAGCAATATCGCTTTGTTTGCGACCCACGAGAATACCAAGTGCTGGGTAACAAATGGCACAGTGAAATCGTCTCTCAGGGTTTGGATACTTGGCTTTCCCCTTGGGAACTGAACTGGCCTACGATCAAATAACCGTCACAAAGAAAACTAATAAGAGAACTCGATGCAAGCATCACAACTTCCGCTGTTTTTTCAGCATCTAGAAACCGAGCTCGCGCAAGCTCCGAACGAAATTCGTCGACTGTTTCATGGTCGTGGCCGTCGTTTTGAGGGCTTAGAGCAAATCACCTGTGATTGGTTACAAGGTCAGTTGATCATCAACTTGTTTAAAGAAGTCGATGACGTGTTTCTCGCTGAGCTGAAAAGCGGCCTCAATGCGTTGGCACTATCACCACTGTGGGCAGACAAGCAAGGTCGTACTATGGTTCTTCAGCACCGTTATGCCGATGGTGCGCCTTCAGAAGTGCTTGTCGGTGAATTAGACGCTCGCCCTGTCGTTGAAGAAAGCGGCTTGAAATACCAATTGGATATTGGCCGCAACCAAAACTTCGGTCTGTTTTTGGACATGCGCTACGGTCGTGATTGGATACGCGAAAATGCGAAGCATAAAAACGTGCTTAACTTGTTTGCTTACACGTGTGGCTTTTCTGTCGCTGCCATTGCGGGGGGCGCAGATAAAGTGGTTAACGTCGATATGGCGAAAGCATCGCTGTCTAAAGGTCGTGAGAACCACAAGCTAAATGGTCATAACATCAACCAGGTAAGCTTTATGGGGCACGATATCTTTAAATCGTGGGGTAAGATTAAAAAATCTGGTCAGTATGATTTGATCATTATCGATCCGCCTTCATTCCAGAAAGGCAGCTTTGCGCTTACGAAAGACTACAAAAAGATTCTACGTCGATTGCCGGATTTGTTGGCAGAAGGCGGTCAAGTGATGGCATGTGTGAACTCACCATCTGTGACAAGCGACTTCTTGATTGAAAGCATGAAAGAAGAAGCGCCAGAGTTGACATTCCGTGAGCGTCTGGATAACCCACCAGAGTTTATGGACGTAGACAGCGAAGCAGCATTGAAAGTGTTGCTGTTTAGCGAGAAGCAATGACGACGAAACGAAAGTTGTACCTATCTATAATACCAGCCGTTTGAGTACGGCTGGCATTTCCACGATACCCCGTTAATCTGAATAGCGAGACGCAAGTGTGATTCAGAGTCTATTATCAGAGTGAGTTATTCCTAACACGCTGATATTAGATTCCTGACCTCGCCTAGGCTCGTCGGAATGACGGGAAACAATAAAAGATCGATACCAGCAGCATTAACCGATCTGCACTTCAAGATCCGCTTCGATGATTGATGAGCAGGCGAGCACATAGCCTTGTTCAATTTCTTCTGGCGTCAATGTTTCTTGGCTAGTGGAAGAGACGTTGCCTTTACGAACCTTGCATTTGCACGAGCCACAAATTCCGCTTCGACAAGCGACGATTAATGGTAAACCTGCGCCTTCGAGCACATCGGCCAGTACCTGACCTTTTTGCGCATCGATGCTTTGAGCAAAATCAGGAACAAAAACGTTAACCGTCTCATCGGAGACCGATGTTTCTGCGCCAGTCGCTGGCGTAAAACTCTCTTGGTAGAAGTTCGTCATGTCAAAACCAAGGTCATTCAAATAGCCGTGTACATCTAGCATAAACTGGCTTGGACCACACAGGTAAACGGTGCGTTGCTTGAAATCAGGAACAAGCTCTTTAATCCAGTCGGCATTCAAACGACCTTGTGGGTGTGACGTTCCTTCGCGGTTTTTCAGCAACAGCTTTAAATGGAAGTTGGGATATACGGCGTCTAACGTTTCTAGCTGATCGTAGTAAATCGTCTCTTCTGGGCTGCGTGCGATATGAAGAAATGCGATGTCCACATCGTTGTCGTTTTCATCTTGATTACTCAGCCAGTGTTTTGCCATCGAAAATACGGGCGTGACGCCGCAACCTGCACTGATAAGCAAGGCTTTTGTTTCGCCATCACGTAACACGGGTGGATGGTCGATGCAGTTAAATTCGCCTGCTGGTGGTAATGCTTGAACGGTATCACCGAGCAGCAGCGAGTCAACGATGTAGTTCGATACTTTACCGCCAGATACTCGTTTGATGGTGAGTTGAAGGTGATCGTCCTCATTGATAGAGCTGATTGAATAGGCTCGAAACTCCATTTTTCCATCAATTTCGACGCCCAAGTTAATAAACTGGCCAGGCTTAAACTGAAACAGAAGTGACTCGGTTAGTTCAGCCAATTTGATGCTGACGGTGTCGTGTGTTTCGAAGTATTTGTCGATGCAACGGAGTGTGACGGGTTGGTTACCTTGCCATTCAAAAAACATAACAATCTCTTTGGTTTTGGCTATTTTTGGTTCGAAATAGATAGCGCCTCCGCGTAAGGAGGCGCGTAACAAGCAAGTTTATTAAGCTGCTAGGATGGCTTTTAGATCATCCTGAACATTGCCAATACTGCGCATATCGAACTTCTCTTGGATGATGGCGATTAGGTTTGGCGTTAGGAATGCTGGTGCAGTAGGGCCTGTGTAAATGCCTTTCACGCCCAATGCAAATAGCGTTAGCAAGATAACGATCGCTTTTTGCTCGAACCAAGAAAGCACAAGCGTGAGTGGTAGTTCATTGATGTCACAGTCAAACTCTTTCGACAGTGCAAGTGCAAGCTGGATTGCAGAGTAAGCATCGTTACATTGGCCCACATCCAATAGGCGAGGGATGCCGTTGATATCTCCGAACGTATTCTTGTTGAAGCGGAACTTACCACACGCCAAGGTCAGGATTAGCGTGTCTTCTGGCGCTTCAGCCGTAAAATCGGTGTAGTAGCTACGTTCCGCTTTATCACCATCACAACCGCCGACTAGGAAGAAGTGTTTGATGTTGCCTTGCTTCACTTGGTCGATAACCGCAGGGGCGGCGTTCATCAGTGCATTGCGACCAAAACCAACCGTGATGTGGTGTTCGATTTCATCGTGTTGGAAACCGTCTTGCGCTAGAGCACATTCAATCACTTGGCTAAAATCATCGCCTTCGATGTGAGCCACACCAGGCCAGCCAACAATACTACGAGTGAATAAACGGTCTGCGTATTGACCCACATTTGGATTCAACAAGCAGTTTGACGTCATTACGATTGCACCAGGGAAGTTGGCGAATTCTTTCTGCTGGTTTTGCCATGCGCTGCCGTAGTTACCGACAAGATGAGAGTATTTCTTCAGCTCAGGGTAGCCGTGTGCAGGCAGCATTTCACCATTGGTGTAAACGTTAATGCCTTTGCCTTCGGTCTGTTGCAGGATTTTTTCTAGGTCATGCAAATCATGGCCAGAAACAAGAATACATTTACCTTTTACTGGCTTGACGTTCACCGTGGTTGGTTCTGGATGGCCGAAGGTCGTTGTTTCACCTTGGTCGAGCATTTCCATCACTTTGTAGTTCATCAGGCCAATGCGCATTGAGCAATCAAGTAGTTCGCCAAGATCTTCAGGGTCTGTGCCCAACCACGCCATGATTTCATGGTATTCGGCATAGATATCGTTGTTGGTTTGCTCAAGAACACGTGCGTGCTCCATGTACGCGGCTGCACCTTTAAGTCCGTATAGGCAAAGTAGGCGTAGGCCAATAACATCTTCATGTACTTGGTCTTTACCACGGTTAACCGCGACTTGAGGAGCAAAAGCTAAGATCGCTTCTGCGCTGTTTGGTAGCTCGAAGTTGGCAACGGCAGGAATGTCAGTAAGGTTGGTGTTTGACAAAGTCGCAGCAGACATTACTTGCTCTTTTAACAATGCTTTGTACGTTGCGGCTTGAGAAGTTAACTCTAGGATGCGTTCAGGGTCGAAGTTAACGTTCGTCAATGTAGAGAAAAATGCCTTGGGTGCCCATTGGTTGATTTCATCGTTAATGATGTTGAATTCAAGTGCTTTTGATGCCCAAAAAGAAACCCCTTGCAGTGTGTAAACCAACACGTCTTGCAGGTCAGATACTTCAGAAGTTTTACCACACATACCTTGTGCAAAAGAACAACCTTTAACAGCAGGGGTTTGAATTGTCTGTTCACATTGAATACAGAACATATTGGGTTCTCCAGTGATTGTTTTAATAGTCGTGATGTTGACCACTAGAGAGCAGAATGTGTGCCAATTTTTATTTTGTTGATTTATATAGGATTTTATTGTTTTTAGGCGAATGATTGATGTAATTAAGACAACGGGGCTGATGTCTTAATTACATCGGCTTCTTGTGGTTGGTTATTTATTGATCCCGAGCTTTTTACCCATCCGATATAAGTTCCCTCGATCCATTTGTAAAAACTCCGCTGCTTTTGCCCAAACGCCACCAGTTTGGCTCAAAGCATGTTCAATTAAATCACGTTGATAGCTTTCTATTAGCTCTCGCATTGGTTGGCTTTCTTTAGGCAGATAATGCGATGTGTTTTTTACATCATCGAGAGCCAATGAGGTGTCGAAATGGTTAAGCATGATCGTGCTTGCGCCTTGTTGAATGGCGTGTAAAGCCGCGCGAGTTAAAGTGTGTTCGAGCTCGCGCACGTTTCCGTACCAAGGTAAAGACTCCAGTTGAGTCAACACTTTAGGGTGAACGTGCAGATTGGGTGCATTGAATTGTTGGCGTACTTTTTCCAACAAATATCCTGCTAAAACGGGAATATCCCCGTCACGGGCACGCAGTGGGGGGACTTGGATTGGGAACACGTTCAAACGGTGGAAAAGGTCTGCTCGAAACGTGCCAGATTCGACCTCTTTTTCTAATTGTCGATTGGTCGCGGCGATGATGCGCACATTGACCATCAAATGCTGATCGCTACCTACACGTTGCAGCTCGCCTTGCTGAATTACGCGCAGCAATTTTGCTTGCAAAATCAAAGGCAGTTCGCCCACTTCATCAAGGAAAATCGTTCCACCGTCTGCCAGTTCAAACTTACCGGCACGGTGGCTATTAGCACCTGTAAATGCGCCTTTGACATGGCCAAACAGTTCACTCTCAGCCAGACCTTCAGGCAGGGCCGCACAGTTGACGTAAATCATCGGCTTATCGCTACGATGAGATTGCGCGTGTACCGAGTGCGCGACCAGTTCTTTACCAGTTCCGGTTTCTCCTAAGATAAGTACCGCGTAATCTGATTGAGCAACAGTCGCAATGTTGTTTCGTAACTGGTTGATCTGCGGACTCAAACCCACCATTTCGCCATGTTGAGAACGGGCTTGTTGGATAAGGGTTTGAGTGACGCTTTTTTGCTTCTGGTTTTGCGCTTTGAGCGCTTTTAATTGAGCTATGTTACGCAATGTCGCAGCGGTCAAAGCCGCAAAGGTTTCGATAGCGACAGGGTCAATGTCATCAAACGCGCCCACCGTTAGTGCATCCATCGTTAGTGCGCCAACAAGTTGGCCTTCGACATACAAGCTAAAGCCCATGCAATCGTGAACATCAATGCATTGGTCTTCAGTTAATAGTGTGCCGTCGAAAGGATCCGGCAGTGAACAATCGGCATCGAAACGCACCGGTTCACGGCTATGAATAATGGCATCTAAGCGAGGGTGCGCCTTGGGGAAATAGCGACGACCTAAGACTGAGCTGGATAAGCCTTTTACCGCGACAGGAGTTAGAAACCCATCCTCATCGAAGATAAACAGGCAGCTCGCATCACATGGGAATACTTGCGCGACCCCATCAATGAGGTTTTGATATTGCTGCTCGTGAGAGCGATTTGAGCTGAGGTTTAGCGCGATATTAAGGAGTACGTGGTCAATAGTCGGAGTCATAACAAGCCCAAAGTTATCTGGAATGGGCTCATGCTAGCAACTTGATGTCATTTGAACATCGAAAGGTGTGGGAGATTGATGTTCCATTGACGACGATCAAGTTTGATACGAAAAGAAACGCGCAAGTTAACAAGCCAGTGATGTGAGCTTGCGCGGGTTAGGTGTTTGAATCAAAGCAGGCCAAAGGTTTGGTTCGTCCGAATTAACGAGGAACGACTCTGGCGTTATTACCAGAAACATTGATTTGGACCGCTTGGCCTGGTTGGAAAATCATGTTTGGATTTGCTTCTTGAACAATAGAGATAATCTTTCCGTCCTCTAAACGAATGGTCAGATTCACGCCATTTCGTTTCGCGGTTGCTTCAGCCGCTTTGCTGCCTGCATAGCCACCCAATAGACCACCACCAATGGCAGCGATATCCGAGCCAGAACCGCCCCCAACTTTTGAGCCTAAGATCCCGCCCACGGCAGCACCAGCGATGGTGCCAATGGCATTGGATTGGGTAGAGGCATCAATGGTTACGGGTTCTACTTTTTCTACTGTGCCGTAGTAAACCTGCTGAACTTTGCGAGTGTCGGATGAGCCGTATGCATCTCCGTACGGGTTAGGTGAGCTACAGCCGCCAAGCACGAGCGCACAAGTAATGGTGAGCAACATGCCTAAATTGATCTGTTTTTTCATATAGCCTCCGAATGGTTTCTTCATTCAAAGAGTATATACCCCAATTTAACCTGCGTTTTGGTGCTTTATAAAACAGTGGCTTAGCGGCCTGTCCCTTAAGGAAACGCGATTGTCTAAGCAGTATTAATGATCGTTAAGCGTATGAAACCCTGAATAAATACGTGTAAAAGTAGTAAACCAGCATGCCGCGCCAAAGATATACGCGATGACGGCAAAGTGTTGCGGTAGCAAACAAAATAAAACCAAGCAGCCAATGGTTTCTGTACCTTCGGTTAAGCCGCTCATGTAGTAAAGCGATTTGTTTTTATATACCGGATTATCGATGCCTTGTTTTCCTGCCATGATGGCAAAAGCCAAAAAGCTACTACCAGTGCCGATGAAGGAAAAAATCAAAAATGCGCCTGCAACGGCATTGTGCTCTGGGTTGGCAAGCACAAAGCCAAAAGGAATCAACGAATAGAACAAAAAATCTAAGCTGATATCAAGAAAACCACCCGCATCGGTAATGCCTTGAATCCTCGCCAGTGCACCGTCTAACCCATCACAGATTCTGTTCAGCAAAATAAACAGCAACGCCAACAAGTACTGTTCGGTGATCAAAGCCGGCAGGGCAAAACAGCCAAGTACAAAACCAAACACTGTCGTCTGATTTGCAGTGATACCACATTTATCGAGATATTTCGCACTGAGTGCCAGCGGTTTGCGGATGAGCTTTATACTCAGGCTATCAAGCATGATTTGTCTCCCACGGCCAGTTTAGGCAGCTGCTGCCATCAGGAATATCGTCTTCATCGTGCGTTACCATCAAAGTAGGGATGTTCGCTTGCTGCAATTGTTCGACCACCCAATTGCGAAATTGCACGCGCAGGTCTTTATCCAGCTTGCTATAGGGCTCATCAAGTAGCGCAACTTTTGGCTTTGCTAGCAGCATACGAGTCAATGAGATACGGGCACGTTGCCCTCCCGAAATTTGGTCAGGAAAGGACTCTGCTAGTTTGGTCAATGAAATGTTCTTCAGTGCTTGCATAGCGTGAGCTTTACGCTCTTCACCTTTGATTGAGTTTGGTAGCGCGAAGGCAAGGTTCTCCCACACCGTTAAATGAGGGAAGAGCAAATCTTCTTGGAATAGAATACCGACCTGACGCTTATGGGCAGGGAGGGCATCCAACTTTTCGTTATCAAGCGTAATGGATCCAGAGTAGTTGAACTCGGCGGATAGGTGCCCGGCAATGGCATCCAACAAAGTGGATTTACCACAACCGCTAGGCCCCATCAGGGTAACGATTTCACCTTTTTCTACGGTCATGTTGAACGCTGAAAAAAGCGCGTCGCCATTGGTTTTACGGATGGCGAGGTTTTCGAGACAAAGACTCATTCAGTAGTAAACCTTTTATAGACAAGCGGCGATACTTCCTGTGCAAGTGGCTAAGCAGTATCGCAAAAGAAAAGAACAAGAATGGCAGCAGAGCTTGCCAAATGGCGTAAATAGCGGTGACACGTCGGTCAAAACCACTGGATAGTGCAACGGCTTCGGTTGTGATGGTGCTAATGCGCCCAGCCCCTAGCACCAATGTTGGTAGGTATTGCGCCAGGCTGACACTAATACCGACAGCCCACGCGAATGCAATTGCAGGCAGGAGGATTGGCAGTTTCACTTTTAACCAAGCTTGCATCGGTGATTTACCCAAGCTGAGTGCGACGCGAGTTAAGCCGTTATCGAAGCTGCGCCACGGACCGTCTAGCGAGAGGTAAATAAATGGGAACGCAAAGAATATATGCGCCCAACATACCCAAAAGAAATACGCATTACTGTTTAAGTACAGCGTCACTACTTGCATACCGAATAGCACGGATAGCTGAGGAATCAGCATTGGGATGGCGATGATGTAACCGGGCACCTGCCAGCGATAACGGAGACGATACTCATGTGCTATTAAAGCAAGAACTAGCGCGACAGTCGCGCTGATTAGGGCGATTGACATACTTTGTTCTAGAGTCCCTAGAATACTGTGCCATTCGTATTCCCAAAAACGCAGGCTGTAACGGCTTGGGAGCAAATCTGGAAAGCGCCAACGTTGGGCAAAGCTCCACAGCACCATGAGTGGAATCATTAGAAGTGCAAGTAGCGCGACCAGTGAAAATAGGGTTTTACCGGGTAAACGAAACCCGTTTCGACCAGAGTACTGCCAGCGTTTGAAGCCTTTGGTAATACACCATTCCATTAAGCGTGCAAATCCAATCAAAAGGCTTGCGATCGCAAACAGTATTACTGCGCCAGCGGCCGCTCTTGGTAGGAGCGATAAATCTGGATCGTTAAACCATTGCCATACCAAAACCGCAAACGTCGGCGGGTTGGTGGGGCCAATAATCAGGGCGACATCGACAACGGACAAACTGTAAGCCAATACCGCCAGCATTGGAAAGCGCAGTTTTGCTATCCACTGTGGGAACACGCATTTCCACCACGCTTGCGCCGAACTGTAGCCCATCGAATGACTGACTTTTTCAATCTTATCGACTTTCAATTGCTGAAGAATTGGAATACTCATCAACAATAAAAACGGCACTTCTTTAATCGCAAGCATGATGATCAAACCGAGTGCGTGCGGATCTTTAATCAGCAATGCTAAGTCATTCACCGTTTGTGCATTCGGGTCGTAACCAAACAGTTGGTTGAGAACCCTAACGCCCATACCAGTTGGGGCAAACAAGAACGCAAAGCCAATCGCAAACGCGACGTGCGGCATGGCAAGAAGTGGCGAGAGGCTTACTTCAATTTTTCGCCAAAACTTGCTGCCCCAAGACGCCTGTAGAATGGCAAACGTGATGAAGCAAGCCAAGTAGCTACTGAAAATGGCAGAGTAGAAAGTAAGCCCGATGGATGTCCAAACACCCTCCCAATCAAAAACAGCGTTAAAGCCATCTAAAGAAAAGTGGTGCAAGCCGATAGGAGGCACATAACCGAGCGCAGAGACCACCACTCCAAGTAGTCCCGGAATGGTAGGCAAAATACAAACTGCGATAATGACTAAATACAGCGCTCTTAACATGGATTCTTACTAATTCCCGTAGCGTTTCAACCATTCTTTTTCTAACGCCGCTTGCCAACTTGGATGTGGCTCAGCGATAGATTTGAATTGTTGAGTGTTTTTGGCCGAACCAGTTAGGTATTGGTTGCTTAGTACCGAAGGGTCGCCCCAGATGTTTAGGTTACCTTTGCGAGACTGTGCTTCAGGGCTCAATAAAAAGTTTATCGCAACTTGTGCACCAGCACTGGCATTTGCGTTCCAAGGAATCGCTAAAAAGTGGATATTTGAGAGTGCTCCTGCGTCCATTGCGTACGCTTTGGTGCTCTCTGCAAGATTACCGCTCGACTGCGCAGAGAAAACCGCGTTCGGGTTAAAGGTAATCGCCAGGTCAGTCTGACCATCATCTAGTAGCTGAAGGGTTTCTGCTGTACCACCTGGAAACTGCTTACCACCGCGCCAAGCGACTTTATGGAACTCATCTAGATAAGACCACAGCGGTTGAGTGACTTGCTCAAACGTGTTATCGGTAACTGGTTGTTGCAGCTCAGGGGCGTTGTTAGACAGTTCAATGAGTAATGCTTTGATAAAGCTTGTGCCATGAAACTCTGGTGGTCGAGGGTAAGTCAGGCGATTCGGGAACGCTTTTGCATAGCTCAGCATTTCTGAGAATGATTTTGGAGGGTTATGGAGGGTTTGCTCGTCATGGATAAACACTAATTGTCCTACTCCCCAAGGTGCTTCTAGACCTTCTGTTGGCTCGGAGAAGTCCACATCAATTGGTAGAGATTTATCCACATATTGCCAGCTTGGCAAACCTTCGACAAAAGGACCAAATAGCAATTGGTTATCCTTCATTGATTTGAAGTTTTCGCCATTGATCCAAACCATATCAACACTACCACCGCTGTTTTTGCCTGCCGCTTTTTCTGCGATAAGTCGAGTAGTGGTCTCAGAAATATCAGTTACTTTAACGTGGTTTAGCGTCACGTTATAACGTGATTTTAGCTCTCTACTCGCCCACTGTATGTAGCGATTAATTTCTTGGCTCCCGCCCCAAGCATGAAAGTAGACGGATTGCCCGTCGGCTTGTTGTTCGATTTTTTGCCATTCGCTATTCACTGATGAATCGGCAAAAGAAGGTGTCGCAAAAGTCGTGGCTAAAATGCCAATGCTGCTGAGTAGCTTTTTCATATCTATTCCGTGTTATGTCTTTTGGTGCTTGCTTTCGTTTCTATTGACGTTTTCGCAAGTCGTTCCGCTCTGTTACAAGGATAGTAATTCATCTCTCTCTATTATCAATGCCAATCCCAAACGGAATCACTCATTGATTCAAAGAATTACTCTCAATGTGAAGCAAAACGAAGAAAGGACAAATTTGGTGTCATTTTAGGAGCGGACCGTTTGTTTGAGGATATTCTTTCAAGTAATTGAAAATTATTGTCCCCAGAGATATGAATAGGTTGTTTTACAGAGCAAAATTGATGTTTAAAGCATGGAATTGAGGGCGAAAAGAGAAAGAAAGTTGGCCATTTAAATGACTTTGGCATGCATGACTAACGATTCATCGATATAAAAAAAGCAGCCGTTTGGCTGCTTTAAGATACTATCTGGTTTACTTAGTTGGGATTAGTTTACCCAGTCACGTAGTGTAAACGTCAATTCGTGATCGGCACTTTTCAGAACAAGACCATCTTTAGTTAGCGTGATATCGCTCCAGTTAGATAGTGTTTGTGTCATTGCGTTTTCGATCTTCATTTGATCTTCCATACACATCTTCATGGTCATGCCCATTTTTTCGATGCGTAGTTGGTTGTTTTTCAACTCGGCTTGACCGAAGAAGTTGTTACAACCTGCGTTGCCGTTTGCGGTTAGATTTTCACCGATTTCTAGGCGAGCCGCTTTTTGGTGTTCGTCTAGAACGATATTTTTGCCATCAACTTGAACAAGTTCCCAGTTGTGGTGCTGCAAATCTTGAGCCGTTATTTCTTTCACATCATCACCGTTGCTAGCACAAGCAGTCATAAGAACAGGGAGAGAGATTGCTGTAACTAACGTTTTTAGGCTAAGCTTCATTTTATAGACTCCGTTTTTATAAACGCGGTAAGTATAAGTAATAAAACACTGTTTTTGTCAGCATAAGGTTATGGTTTCGTATGTTTTTGACATAACGAAGTATATAGCAAGTTTTGTTGCTGACTAATCTTCTCATTATTTAAACTAGGCCAATACGCCCTAATATGGAAAGAGCGGTTTTAGTATGGAGCAACTGGAGTTTTTTACTGTCCCAAGCCCTTGTGTTGGAGTATGTACCTCCGATGAAAAAGGGTATTGCAAGGGGTGTATGAGAAAGAGAGAGGAAAGGTTTAATTGGCTTAACTTAACCCCCGCTCAGCAGTTGCACGTTATTAAGTTGTGTCGTCAAAGGTACAGAAGAAAGATGTTGCCAGGGAAGACGAAGCCAGAACAGCTTCAAGATGAGTCATCGCCTCAACAAGACTTATTCTAGAGTTCTTGTTCAGTCTGTGGGGTTACTTACGCCTTCGCTTTCGGTTCTGATTAGGCTTTTACATATTCCCGGTCCGGCAAGGTGTCCTTTAAGAACCGGGAATCTCCTATCCATTTTCCCTATAAAGCGGTAATTGGCGTTATTTCATCGACCAACGGTCGCTAACCCAGCCTCCCGCTTGTTCGTCGAAGTGATTTCCTGAAAATCGATGATTGAATTCAACATCTAATTTACTTGTTGGGCGTTCATCCATCAGTTTATGAATGTATCTCGCCATAGGATCCGTACAAGCTTCACGCTCTCTACGGGTAACTACTTCTTTGATCATTTGGAGTCTGTAGCTATTGCTGGCTCGTTTCATTTTTGACCTCCAGAACTCGATGGCAGCAGTTTGAACACATTGACGTCCAGATCGCTGCTCATTAGTGTGCGCGTGGAGGCACATCACCATCGTTTGAAGTCCAAAGACAAATTGTTTGAGAGCAGTGTTTGTAACGCCATTCACATCTTTCTCAGAATCATTGACTATGCGATTAAAAATGTTTCGCGAAATTTAGCCGATGAACCTGCATATTTAAAAGACCTTATCAAACATAGAAGCCCAACACAGGGGCGTCAATAACACAAATGAACAATTTTTGAACATATTGTGAAGGTGGAGAGTTTTCAGTAATTTATCGAAAATAAAAAACCGAAGCACAAAGCTTCGGTTTTAAGGAAAGCCCTGACGAAATTGCTTGTAAAAGCTCTTAGCGCCAGGGGTAAGGTGTTGAGTATTAGCTACCAGTTGCAGGACAACCTTTTACTGGTTGGCCATTACTGAAGTACTTGATGTTCTCTAAGTTCTTGTTGTAGTTATCCGCAGAGATTTGTGGGTTGTTTACGAAGAACTCGCGCAAAACGTATGCATCGGTTAGCTGTGTAGATTGAACATCGATGATTGGATAGTTATCGCCACCAGCAGCACTGAAGCTGATTACAGAGAATGTGTACGTTGCGTCTAGATCGAAGCCTTTATTGTTAATATCGGTAATGGTTACTGAGCCAGCATCACAATTTACATCTAAAGTGATGTTATCTAGTTGAGCGTAAGCACCAGAACCTGCAGATTTCGTCGCAACCACGTCTAGGTATTCTTTAACTTCTTTACCTGTCATAGTTGCTTTAGTCACGAAGTTACCAAATGGCTGAACCGTTAGTACGTCACGGTAAGTGATATCACCATCTTGGATTGAATCACGCACGCCGCCAGAGTTCATCACACCAAAGTCAGCATTTACCGTTTTGTAAGTACGGTATGCCTCGCCGAGTAGGTGACCTAGGTTAGTTTGTTGAGAGCGAACTACGTTACGATCACCTTCTAACTTACCCGTCGTATTAGAAATCTTCTCATCTAATAACTCTTGACCTTGTTGTTGGTATGGCAGTAGTAACGCTTTTACTGTTGCATCTTGTTGAATTCGTTCACCGATAACTTCATCGTTTTCGTCTAGAAGGTTTACAGGAATCAGTGCGTAGTTCGCTAAGTGAAGCTTGCCGTCGTAGTATTCGAAGTCAGCACGACCCACATATTTACCCCACTCATGCGCTTGCATAATCCAAGTGCCTTTTTGTTGGTCTGGGGCACAATCATCCCCAGGTTTGAAATCAGCATACTCATTGGTACCTGGTTCCATACATACAGGGTTTTGCGAGTGACCACCGATGATCGCGTTTAGCTGTCCTTCTTCAAGAGAGCGAGCGAGTTTCACGTCACCTGGTGCTTCACTACCGTTTTTACCATCTTCGTAGTGACCCATGTGCGTCGTTGCAAATACTAGGTCTACCTTTTCGTTCTCTTCGATTTCCTTCAGTACCTTTTTGATTTCTACTTGAGGGTCTTCGAAGTGGATGTTTGATACGTTGTCTGGATTGACTAGCTTCGCAGTGTCTTGCGTTGTTAGACCAATAACAGCGATCTTAAGGCCGTTGATAGTAAATACTTTGTAAGGGGCGAAGTAACGCTCGTTTGTATCTTTTTTATAGATATTCGCAGCCAGCATAGGGAAGTCAGCTAGCTCGGCTTGCATATCGAGAATATCTAGTGAGTTATCAAATTCGTGGTTACCGACAGCCATTGCATCGTAACCAAGTAGGTTCATCCCTACGAAGTCTGGAACCGCATCTTGCATGTCTGATTCTGGTACACCGGTATTAATATCACCGCCAGATAGCAGAATGGTTTCACCGCCTTTTGCTTCGACTTCTGCGCGGATAGATTCGATTAAAGTGTGACGCGCAGCCATGCCGTATTCGCCGTCGCTGTTATGCCAAAAGCGACCATGGTTATCGTTAGTGTGGAGAACGGTGAACTTAGTACAAGAATCTGCAGTCTCGCAGGTTACTGGAGAATTGTCGCTGTCTGAGCCGCATCCTGCTAGCGCAGCGCCCACTGCCACTACCAAAAGAGATTTGGAAAACTTCATAAGGGATCCTTTCTTTGTGATTTTGTTATTGTTACGGCGTGAAATATACGGAATTAATGTGAAACTTTAGTGATCTATCTCTTATTTATACTTCTATCGGAGAAATGAATTAATAAGCCTGCAAACTACGTCTATAAATAAACAGAATTGGTATTTAGTATTTATTTTATATAGCTAGCTCAATTTTTTGTGAGGTAGTTAATTGAATGTGTGTTGTTTGTGTGAATCAATGCGCATTTTTGCGAAGTATTACGTTGATTTTGGTGATAATTTTGCCAAGTTTATGTTTTCCCTAATAGGTATGACACAAATCGTTATAAATTTTCGCTCTAATGATGAGGGGCTCGGTTTGTATGCATAATGAACAGCACAGAATTGAAACTCATTTGATTATGGCTTTATTCTGCCTAACTCTATCAAAAATTGTATTTATCTCTTTACTATAATTGCGATCGTTTAGAAACCTTATGCTTTAGGCATCGTTTATTTATCCTCATCCGATACCTTATCGTGCTTATTCCGCATTTGACACTCGAGTGTTTAAACAAATAGATTCAACCTAATGAGTCAAAA
Source organism: Vibrio sp. Vb1127 (assembly GCF_033338735.1). NCBI lineage: Bacteria > Pseudomonadati > Pseudomonadota > Gammaproteobacteria > Vibrionales > Vibrionaceae > Vibrio > Vibrio sp. Vb1127. The sequence continues at coordinate 17,145 of NZ_JAWOTF010000002.1, forward strand.
TGAAAAGTAAATAATGGGTCGTTCTTCTTCGAATATTATGATGTGAACTATCATTTAATTAATGAAAATGAAATGGATTAATGTAAAGCGTTGCGACTGTAGCTGTTATCTTTGAGCTTTGGTTTAAAGGGTAGGGTTAAAAGAATTTGTAAGTGGTGAACGCTAATAAAGGATGCTTATGAGATACACAGTAAGGGACGCACTCAAAAAGGAAGCAGCCCAAATCGCCAAGATACACGTTGATTCTTGGCAGGTGGCGTATAAAGGATTAATGCCAAAGAGCTACATAGAGCAGTTTACGATTGAGCGTCGAGAAAGGATGTGGGCACGAGTGATGACGGAGCAACTGGCCCAATTGATCGTAGTTGAGAGGCAAGGAGAAATTGTTGGCTTTTTAAGTTACGAGTTACCTAACCACACCAGCGAAGATAAAACGGCATTAGTGACATGTTGCTACGTTACGCCGCTACATTATGGGCAAGGAGCAGGAAGTGCACTGTTAGATGAGTTAGAGACACGTTTGCTCTCTACGTCAGTTATGCAGATCAGTTTGAAAGCACTGGATACTAATCAACAGGGGCTTAACTTTTACAAGAAGTGTGGTTTTGTGCGTACTGGAGAGGAAGAGTCGGAAGTGATTGAGAGTATGACGCTGACCGATCTCACTTTAGTGAAGTATATTGCCCGCTCATAAATCAAATGCTATATGCCAAATATAGTAAAACCCCGGAGGTGGTAAGACTCCGGGGTTTTGAAATTTTTTAGATGTCTCGGTTGGTAAGTCCGATTATCTTTTATGCAAAAGGTTTGGATTTAATCCGATTAATTCCTTGGTAGGGAATTAGATGCGGATGAAGTCCATGTGTTCAACTTTTGGCTTGAACGCGTGACGTTGAACGTCTTGTGGCTTAACTTTAACTTCTTTGCCATCGATAACTAGAACGATGCCTTCGTAGAATTCAGGCTTGTCCATTTGGTTTACGATGTCGTCGTGGTTAAGAACGATAGCTACTGCTGCTTCTTCACCGCCGTATACAACTGCAGGGAATTTGCCAGCGTGACGTAGGCGGCGGCTCGCACCTTTACCTAGTTCAGTACGTACTACTGCTTCGAATTTCATAGTATTTACTCTCAAATTAGTAAAAATCAAATGTTCACAATCAACAATGCGACCTTGTTGTTCGTGGTAAAGCTTGAAACAGGAACTGTTCAAGCGAGCGCGGATACTATCATTCCACTTATAAATGGGCAACCCAAATCGTATCCAAATCAACAAAAAGGTATGATTTAGCGGGGTGGAAGGCTATCCCTTTTAACGCTTTGCTTGGATTTTGTTCACATCGACTTCATTTTCATCGGTTTACTGATCATGGTCCGAAAAACAAAGTTTATGTGTTATATGCTTTATGTTCGGCTGAGATGTAAGACTAAAGATGCTTTTAATCCACCTAAAGCGCTTGTATCCAATGTTAATTGACCTCGGTAACTGTGTGCCATTTCACTGACTATGTTTAGACCAAGACCTGAGCCAGGGGTTGTTTCATCCAATCTAACTCCTCTCTTGATTACTTGACTCAGTTTCTCTTTAGGGATGCCTGGCCCATCATCTTCAATAATGATGTGTATATTTTCCTTATCCTGAGAGGAGTGCACACGAATCATGCTGTTGGCCCACTTATAGCAATTTTCTAGCAAGTTACCTAGCATTTCATCGAGATCGGTCTGCTCTACTGCTACATTCAGCTCTGAATCAAGTTCATTAATTAAGGTAATGCTTCGGCTCGCATACACTTTATCAAACGCCATTGAGATAGCATCCACACGCTCTGCTGGGTTCGACTTCACTGATAATATGTTCATCGATCCGGCCATACGGGCACGACCCAAATGGTAATCGATATGGTCTTGTATTTGATTGATTGGAGCTCGGAGACGGGATTGTGCCTCAGGTTCTAACGTCTGAACTTCATTTTTTAGAACAGAAAGTGGCGTTTTAAGTGCATGAGATAGGTTACCTGCATGATTGCGAGCTCTCTCTAGTAATTCTTGGTAATGGAACAGCAGAGCGTTGAGGTCGAAGATTAGAGGAGAAATCTCTTTTGGGTAGGTTTCTTCTAGACTCTTTTTATTACCAGACTTCAGCTCGGCTAATTCTTTTTGTAGCTTTGTAAGCGGACTCAATGACCAAGCAATTTGCAGTAAAATGACGGTAAGTACGCCCGCGAATAATAAACCCAAAATAAGCCAAAGTTGGCCGATTAACGTCTGAAGGGTATTTTTAATGGGCTCTTCGTCAATACCAATAATAATGTGAATAGGACCATCGTAATCAGGAAGATACAGCGCTTTTTCTAGCGTAATTAGTTTTTCGCCTCTTGCTCCATACGCATCTTTATCCAAACCTTTGTATTCGATTTTTTTGTCCCACAACGAACGAGAACGTTCGAGGCTTGCCTCTGTAGAGGCGCTCCAATACAAACCACTGTAAGGTCGGTTAAATCGAGGGTCTGATAGCTGAGCTGCGAGTGAAAGATGCCCGGTGTTATCGACTTCTAACTGTGCGGCGACTTCATCCATAAAAATGCTGAGCTGTGAGCGAGTGTCATCAACCATATAGTTATAGACCTGCGTCGGTATCGTCACACCAGCGGCGAGGATCATTGCTGTTAACCAAACGATCGCCGCTAAAACGAGGCGACTTTTGATACTCAGTCGTTTTATTGCGTTCAACGGTAGCCTGTTTCTATTCGGCATTTAATTGGTATCCCAACCCTCGGACAGTTTTGATGATCTTTGGTGCGATTTTTTTGCGAATTCGGCCGATAAAAACTTCGATTGTGTTGGAGTCACGATCAAAGTCTTGTTTGTAAATGTGCTCAACGAGTTCGGTTCGAGAAATCACTTTTTCCGGGTTATGCATAAAGTAAGCGACCACTTTATACTCTAGCGCAGTCAAGCTTACCGCTTGCCCTTGCCACATGACTTTAGAAGTGCGTGTATCCAAGCTCAAGTCGCCAATTTGCATTACAGGAGAGGCATTACCAGAGGCTCTTCGCAGCTGTGCACGAATACGAGCGATAAGCTCAACCATTTCAAATGGTTTAGTTAGGTAATCGTCTGCACCTGCGTTTAAGCCTTCAACTCGCTGCGTTAGGGTGTCGCGAGCGCTTAGAATCACGACAGGAGTATTAATGTTTTCATCTCGGATGCCTTTTAGGACGGTAAGACCATCCAGTTTTGGCAAGCCGAGGTCAAGAACAATGGCGTCCCATTCTTCCGAAGTCGCGCGATACAGAGCGTCTATGCCATCTTGGGACAGTTCTGGTACCCAGCCGGTACTTTCTAATGTTTCGATGATTTGCTCGCCTAAACGAGGATCATCTTCAACAACAAGTATTTTCATATTGATGATTCTTATTATGTTTGGATTTTTATCGAAGTAAGCTTCGCATCGCGTCTGGATTACGCATTAGACAAGTTTAGTTGTTTTGCGGCTTTAACGCTTTGTTAAAGCTGCGACCTTTGATCTCAAGCATTTCCAGCGTGGCGGCGTCGTACTCAACTTTCAGGACGCTATTGTTGTACAGAATTTTCAATTCATACACCCAAGCATCATCATCTTCTTCAAGCTCGACCTTGATGATGCGGCCGTATAAGTCGTTTTCTACTGCGGCGTAAAGTTCCGAAAATGGTCGTATATATCCTTGTTGAACCGCGCGATAGACCTCATCTTGATCTTCATCGAATTCGATGCGTGTTCCTGGCTTTTCGACATCTTGCACGATGGCGTGGCCATTTTGTGATGTGTACTCGTTGTCATGCTTGGCAAAACTTGGTGCACACATGAATGTCGCAATAAGGCCGAAAAGTAACGCAGAATGTAGAGAAGTCGTTGCTTTATACATAGTCAAACCTTTTCTGGAGCGTTAGCCGCAGTATATCGGATATAGATGAACAGAGAGTGAATCAGCTAATTAAGTTTTGCCATGTGTTGTGGATGTTATTTCAACTCATCTTCAAAAATTTTATCTCGCAGCTTCCAAAAGCGACCAGATTTTCTAGCAATAACAAACTGAGGCAAACGGAAACGATGTTGATTAGCGACAACGCGTGTCGGTGAAGCCTCTTCAAAAGGGCGATGCTTGTCTGCTAAGTGGGGGCGTACGAACTGATCTTTAAACGTTTGTTTTTGTTTTTTGGTACTCAATGACCAAAACTCATGAACTAACGCATTGCCTTCGCCTTGGTATGGTTCACCAGAATACGTCACCTTTAGCTGAGATTTACCATCACTGGACTTAAATACAGATAGGTCCATTTCTGTGCATTCAAAGATTAATGCATCTTTGAGATTAAGGGCTTCTTTTAGCTTTTTATCTGGGTCTACGAGCGTCGCATCACACTCATGACAAATTCGTGCAGCGATATCGTTGTCCGCACCACATTCACCGCAGTATTTGGCACGAAAACGGTAGCCACAGTGTTCACGTTCGCCTGTGTCTTCATCTTCAAAGTAACCTTGGCAACGTCTGCCAAAATGTTCAACCAAGAAACCGTTACTATCCAACTTACCCCAGAAGTTGTTATTGAATCCGCAAGCCGGGCAAGGAATCGTGATAATTTCACTGTCAGAGTCTGGTTTGGGATCACCGACTTCAGGTTGGTATAAATCGTAGCTGTTGCCTGCGTAATCAAGCACTAAACATTCTGATTTTCCGTCTGATAAGCGTAATCCTCGTCCTACTATCTGTTGGTACAGACTGACTGACTCTGTTGGTCGCAAAATCGCGATTAAATCGACATGCGGCGCATCAAAACCGGTTGTCAGTACCGAAACATTGACCAAGTATTTTATTTGACGATTCTTGAACGCTTGGATGATCGCATCGCGCTCCGGCGTAGGTGTATCACCAATGACGATTTCAGTTTCGCCTTCTGGCAATAAACTGTGTATCTCCTGTGCGTGTCGAACAGTTGCAGCGAAGATCATGACCCCTTGGCGCTCTTTCGCATATTGCATGATTTGCTCAACAATTTGTGGAGTCGCACGTTTGGCTTTATCGATCACCATGTCCATTTCTGCTTCTTTGTAGCGTCCGGTGTTAGCGGGCTTCAGCTGAGAGAAGTCGTAAGACAAAACGGGCGCATCCATCATGCGGGCTGGAGTGAGGAAGTTTTCGTCGAGCAAGTAACGGATCGGCAGTTCGAAAATACAATCGCGGAAGAATCGAGGCTCTTCGGTTCGCACTTGACCTCGGGTGTGATACTGATAAATCCAGCCCATTCCTAAACGATAGGGCGTTGCAGTTAGTCCCAGCACCTTAATGCCAGGGTTCAGTTCTCGTAAGTGAGTAATAACTTTTTGGTAGCTGCTGTTTTTGTCATCTGGCACACGATGGCACTCATCAATAACGAGCAGAGAAAACTGGTTTTTGAACGAATCTAAGTTACGTACGACCGATTGAACCGAAGCAAACACGACTTGCTGGTCAGTTTCTTTTCGTCCCAATCCTGCTGAGAAGATGGAACCTTTTAAACCATAACCTTCATACTTTGCGTGGTTTTGCTCGACCAGTTCTTTTACGTGGGCGAGGACTAACACTCGTCCTTTCGCAAGGCGAGCAAGTTCTGCGATCACCAAGCTTTTTCCTGCACCGGTTGGCAGCACGATCACTGCTGGTGTCGAGTGTTTACGAAAGTAATGAATAACGGCTTTAACCGAGTCGGCTTGATAAGGACGAAGTGTGTACATGAAAATATGTGAAATTGCTCAACTATTCGAACGAGGAACGCTATAATACCTGACTTTTATACCCAAGTGACCTTTAAACCAAGATTTAGAGATCACTTGGGTATAATTCAATGAGGTATTCATGCGTTTAGATAAATATTTGTGTGACGCTCTGGGTGCAACACGCAAACAGGCAACAAAGATCATCAAAAGTGGAGACATCACCGTTGACGGTGAGGTTCAAAAAAGTGGTGCATTTAAAGTACCTAAAGGTGCGGAAGTGATGTGGGAAGACCGTGTTATTGGTGCTCCTGGTCCTCGTTACATTATGTTGTATAAGCCTGCTGACTTTGTTTGTTCACATGAAGATGGCTACAACCAAACTGCATTCGCATTGCTTGATGAGCCTAAAATTGAAAACCTTCACTTTGCGGGCCGATTAGATGTCGACACAACTGGTTTAGTGTTGATTACGGATGATGGTAAGTGGTCTCACCGTATTACCTCACCTAAGCATAAGTGTGAGAAAACGTACCGTGTTTGGCTCGTCGATGCTATTCAGCCAGATTACGCGGAAAAGCTCGAACAAGGCATCATTTTGCGCAATGAATCAGAAGCAACATTGCCCGCTCGTTTGGAAATCGTGAACGAGGCCGAGAATGAAGTATTGTTAACTATCGTGGAAGGTAAGTATCACCAAGTGAAACGTATGTTCGCGGCGTTAGGAAATAAAGTTGAGTACTTACATCGTGAGCGTATTGGTTCTATCGAACTTGATGAGGCACTAGAACCAGGTGATTATCGCTACCTCACGCAAGAAGAAATTGATTCTATTTGGAATTAATTGTCGGCATGGGAAATTCTTTAGTTCCTAATAGGAACTAGTCTTTTGGTAGGAATTGGCTCAAAATAAATTTTCCTACCAAAATTAGTGCCTAGACAATTCCGGTGTGCTTACTCATCTCAGTGATATGCCTTTGCATTTAGCTGAGGCATGCATACTCTTATTGCAAAGCCTTCGGCTACGGTGAATGGAATGATGGTGTCAACGCCATCATTTTTACTGCATTGTGTTTGTTTCCCATAAACACATTTCGCTTTCACATGCTTTTCTATGTCGAGTTCGTCAAGGTCACACCTTGGTACATATTTGTCCTTATGATTCTCGAACGTTGGATAGAACAGGTTTTTGGCTTCTACATTCAGCGATATGAGAACTGTCCGTTATTTTCACTTTGTTCTGCAAGTATTGACGGTAGGGCTCCAACAAGAGGTAAAAGAATGACAGAAAAAGCTCAAAGTGCTCCGCAATCCCAAATCAGTTTTCTATTGTTTCTGGTACTAGGAGCGATTGGTGCTTTGACGCCTTTGGCGATCGATATGTATTTGCCTGCGATGCCGACAATTGCGAAAGATTTGGGGGTCGCGCCTGGAGCGGTTCAGATTACGTTGACGGCTTATACGGCGGGTTTTGCGATCGGCCAGTTAATTCACGGGCCGCTTGCCGATAGCTTTGGTCGCAGACCTGTGTTGATTTTAGGCGTACTTTTCTTCGGCTTGGCTGCTGTTGTGAGTGCGACAACAAATGGCATTGATGCGCTGACCTATGTACGTACGGCACAAGGTTTTGCTGGCGCGGCAGCGGCGGTCATTATCCAAGCCGTCGTGCGTGACATGTTTGACCGTGAAGACTTTGCACGCGCAATGTCCTTCGTTACTCTGGTCATTACTATTGCGCCGTTGGTGGCACCGATGATCGGTGGCCATCTCGCGATTTGGTTTGGTTGGCGTTCCATTTTTTGGGTATTAGCTATTTTCGCTGTAGTCGTGATTTTTCTCGTACTTTGGAAAATCCCTGAAACGTTACAGCCTGAAAATCGTCAGCCTCTTCGTTTCCGCACGACGCTGAGAAACTACGCCAGATTATGCTCCAATCCTGAAGCGATCGGTTTGATGCTCTCAGGTGCGTTTTCATTTTCCGGAATGTTTGCATTTTTGACGGCGGGTTCTTTTGTTTATATTGATTTATATGGTGTTCGACCAGACCACTTTGGTTACCTATTTGGTTTGAACATTGTGGCGATGATCATCATGACCAGTATTAATGGTCGCTTGGTGAAGAAAGTTGGTTCCCATGCCATGCTTCGTTTTGGGTTGTTCGTGCAACTTTTGGCGGGGATTGGTTTATTCGTAAGTTGGTTAATGGACTTCGGATTATGGGGCATTGTACCTTTTGTTGTGCTGTTTATCGGTACATTGTCGACGATAGGTAGTAACGCGATGGCGCTGCTTTTAAGTGGTTACCCATCAATGGCGGGTACGGCGTCGTCTCTAGCGGGGACATTAAGATTCGGTATCGGTTCATTGGTTGGTGCGCTGGTGGCATCACTGCCCGGGAATGTTGCTTGGCCGATGATCATCGTGATGTTTGCTTGTTCTGTGCTTTCAGCACTGTTTTATTGGACTTTAGGAAGAAAGGCGTAATGTCGAATTACACCAAAGAAATTCAAAACTTGGTTAACTCAGCACTTGAAGAGTTAGATCAAGAGCATCGCTCAGGTAAGTTAGCCAATGCCCCTGTTGCGAATAACCATTATTTAGTGCGTTGGGTAACAAAGGCGCTAAAATCACAACGTTTCGAACGTACGGTAGGCGATGACTTAACGCGTTGGCAAAAAGCAGGTCGCTCAAAGGGGAACGATGCTGGTTTGTTGTTTATCTTCAAACGTATTTCTGCTTTTTATGCGCAATTCTTCCCTGAAGGTGAAGACTCCAAAGTGTTCAAAGATTCAGATATTGAGTCTTTTCTTGATTTGATGGAGCAAGCAGGCTGGGAAGTCTCAACGTCTGAGCAACTGATTGGGTGCGGCAAAGTACAAATCTTCACTGAAGGTCAAAACTCTTTAGCGTTATGTGCAGACCAATGCGAAAGCTGTTTTGATGGCGAGTTGCTCGTAAAGCCAATGAGTTGGTTTGTACGTGGCAATCATGCTGAGTTTGTTGAGAAAGCAGCGCAAGCGGGCTTTATGGTACATAAGGTAACAGACTACAAATCGATGGTGAAATACCATGGCGAGTACCTTATTTTTCCCGCAAACGAAGGCAACCAGTTAGCCGAAATTCCACTCTCGTTCAAAGCTGACTAAAGTGACATTTTGAGTGTTTAGAAGCCCCTGTTATTGGGGCTTTTTGTTTTCTAAACGGTTTGCTTCTTTCGCGATGGCTTTGACCATGCCTTTAAATATGAAAAGATGGGCTGGCATCATTGCAAACCAATAAAGCAGCCCAAGAAACCCTTGCGGGTGCCACCAGGCGGTAATATCCAGCTCTCGTTCGTCACCGAGATCTTTGATGGTAATTTCTAAACGCCCAAGGCCTGGGCCTTTCATACCAAAAAACAGTGAAAGAAACTGATTATTATCGCAGCGAATCACTTTCCAAGAGTCAATAAAATCACCGACTTTAAGCTCTGGTCCAGGAGGAGAAACGCGAATCGGTTTTCCGCCACCAAAAAAGATATCGAGCCATTCACGTGTACGCCACAAGATGTTGGCAAAGTAATAGCCTTTTTCGCGACTCCCGATCTTTTGCGCCACTTTCCATAATGCTGCCGCTGAGGCTTGGGTTTTAATGCTCGCTCCAGCTTGTTTTGGGTAATAGCCATATCCTGGTTGCCATCGACGAAGCGCTGCGGGTTCAAACCCCCAGACATTACTGCGTACAAATGTGCCTTCATCTTGAATGGTATCAGTTACCGCTTGCTCGTAGCTGATCAGCGTTTGAGGAAATCGTTCTTCAATCGCTTTAGAGTCTGCAATGTAGTCGTGCTCTAAGCCCGCAAGTAATGCTTTACCGATACTAGTTGGCACTGAGGTAACTAAACCTAGCCAGTACGATGCCATTTTCGGAGTAAGTAGCGGGGTCGACCACAACCGATACGGCTTGTTCGTGATTCGGCAAATGACTTTGAACTGCTCGCGGTAGCTAAGTGTATCTGGCCCTCCAACTTCATAAATTTCACTTTCTTCTGGATAGGGGGCTTCTGCTAACTTCAACAAATAGTGGTTGAGATTGGGCAAGGCGATAGGGTTCGCTTTTGAGTCGACCCATTTAGGCGCGATCAAAATAGGTAAGTTGTAGACAAAGTCACGCATGATTTCGAAAGCGGCAGAGCCGGGGCCGATGATAACGCCTGCACGCAATTCAGTTACTGGAATACCAGACTGTCGAATTATTTTTCCCGTGGCTTTACGAGCGGCTAAATGGCGAGAGTTTCCGGTTTGAGGTTGAATGGCACTCAAATAGATAACATGCTCGACGGAGCTTTGTTCCAACGCATATTTGAAGTTCAAAGCAAGGTTTAGTTCGTACTCAACAAAGTCATCACCTTGAGCCATCCCGTGCACGAGAAAAAATACTAAATCAAAATCGTTCACTACAGCCTTCGTGGTCTCTGCGTCAGCCAAGTCGAGATACCTTAACGTTAAATTAGGGTGAGGCTGAGTTCTTGACTCTAAATAATCAATATGTCGCGCCGCTGCTGTGACGGCGTAACCTTTATCTAAAAGTAACGGAAGAAGTTGAGAGCCAATGTAACCCGAGGCGCCTAGCACCAACACCTTTTTCATTATCTGTCCTTTTATCGTTGGTGGAATAAACACCACAGAGTATAATCATGAGACACTTTCCCCATTCTATCAATAAGTTGTCGTTGGAGCGCTTGTGACTTTTCTTTCTCAACTCTCAATACACGCAGATAAAGCATTCTTACGTCGTTTATTTGCAATCGCGTTACCAATTACACTGCAAAGCATGATGTTTTCAAGCCGAAGCCTCGTCGATGTTCTTATGCTTGGTCAACTTGGTGAAGCAGAAATTGCCGCAGTTGGAGTTGCTGCGCGCGCGACTTTCGTCACCACCATTATGTTAGTTGGGGTGACAACGGGTGGTGCATTGTTAACCGCTCAATATTGGGGGGCTGGCGATAAAGTTGGGGTGCGTCGCAGTACCGCTTTAACATGGATGATCGCAATGATGTTTGCTGCGATTGCTGTTGCTTTGTTTGTTGTTTTTCCACAGCCCATCATGAGTTTGACTACCGATTCACAAGAAGTGATTGAGCTAGGGGCCAGCTATCTCATTATTTCGTCGGTTAGCATGTTTGCTGTTGCATGTGTGGCCAGTATGTCGGTGGGCCTAAGGGCGATGCACCAACCAGGCTTAAGCACTTTTTTTAGTGGTATAGGCATTTTATCTAATGTGTTTCTTAACTGGGTTTTAATTTTTGGTCAATTAGGCTTTCCTGCTCTGGGGATTACGGGAGCAGCGATCGCAACGGTAATCAGTGGCGCGATCGAAGTAGGTTGCCTGTTTGGTTATCTATGGTTGAAAAAACACATAATCGCATTTGGTTGGGATGATATACGCGCAGGATTGGTCTTAGATAAAATTACGCGTTTCTTGAGCCTCTCTTTGCCAACCACATTTAACTTCTTGGCGTGGGCTGGTGGGCTGTTTGCTTATCACGCCATCATGGGGCAAGCAGGCGTACAAGGTTTGGCGGCACTTTCCGTAATGACACCTGTTGAGTCGATCGCATTGGCGATGATGATTGGTTTATCGAATGCGGCTGCAGTTCTAGTCGGGAACCAGCTCGGCGCTCGTAATTTTGAACCCGTTTATTATCAAGCATGGGCTACGGTCATTTTGAATGTGCTTATCGCATTTGTGGTCGCCGTCTTGTTGATAGTGTCAAATCAATGGATCCTTAATGCGTTTAGTGCACTGACAACAGACACTCGCGAGCTAGCTGAACAGTTTATGGTGATTCTTGCGTTGGGTGTCGTGCTACGCTCGGTGCCGATGATGGCGATTGTTGGTGTATTACGCGCGGGCGGTGATGTTAAGTTTTGTTTGTATCAAGACATCTTGGCGCAGTGGGTGATCGGGATTCCACTCGCAGCATTTGCAGCGATTTATCTCAATTGGGACCCACAATGGGTTTACTTACTCTTTTTGACGGAAGAAGTTGTGAAGTGGGCGATTTGCTTGCCAAGAATGGTTAGCCGAAAATGGATGAAAAACCTGATTGGCCAGTAAGGAGGAACAGAGTTTATTTTGGCTGCAAAAATCTGCTCAAAACGTCAACAAAATTAGCAACAGAAAGTGAATCGAGTTGCATTTGTACTTCCATAGTGTGATCAAGCATTCAAAATACTTTCTACTAACAGGATTTTAGTGTAGATTCTGATCCCAATTTTTAAACACCATCCGAGCGGCATAATCAATGTTAAAACTGTCAGACCTATGTAAAGGCTATGTAGACGGGGGAGAGTTTCACCCTGTATTACAAGGGGCAGAATTAACATTGCAGCAAGGCGACCAAGTTGCTCTGATGGGAGAAAGTGGTTCGGGTAAAAGTACTCTGCTGAATTTAATCGCCGGATTAGATACTGCTGACTCTGGTGAAGTGCAGTTTCCAAATTTTGCTATGCATGAAGCACCGGAGCATTTAAGAACCCTTTATCGCCGCAACAATATTGGTAATATCTTCCAACAATTCAACCTGCTTCCTACACTTAATATTGCCGACAATATTCGTTTTTGTCGTCAGTTAAAAGGTCTGCCGGAAGATAAAGAGTTGTGGCGTCAAATTCTTTCTGCTTTGGACTTAATGCCATTGCTAGGACGTTATCCGGAAGAGGCGTCTGGTGGTCAGCAACAACGTGCGGCGATTGCTCGCGCCCTTTATATGGAACCCAAAATCCTGCTTGCTGATGAGCCAACTGGTAGTCTAGATGAGCGAAACGCAGAAGCAGTAATGCGCTTATTAACGAGTCTCGCTCGCCAACTGGAGTGTACTTTGCTGTTAGTGACGCACAGTGAAAAAGTGGCCGCCCATATGGAAGGAAAGATTCGACTTCAAGGAGGGCAGCTACATGTTATGGCCCGTAGTTAAGGCACTACTCGGTCATTACCGTCGTTACCCTCTACAAATTATTCTTGTCTGGCTGGGATTAACTTTAGGCGTGTCCCTCCTTGTTGGTGTTACTTCTATCAACCAGCATGCAAAACAAAGTTATGCTACTGGGGAAAAGCTTTTCTCCAATCCTTTGCCATACCGAATCCGAACGAAGCACTCTGCCAATAAAATTCCTCAAGGTTTCTATATTCAGTTACGTCGAGCTGGGTTTAACCAATGTGCACCGTTTGACGTGCTTCATCTAGATGCCAAGACCGATATGAGCCTGATGTTGGTGGGGATTGATCCTGTCGCGATGATCCCACTACAACAAGGAAAATCGCTAGGTGAGATGCCTGTTTTATCTCTAATGAAGCCTCCTTATCCTATTCTCGTTAGTCAAGATTTAGCCGCTTACATGAGTTGGCAGGATGGGGACTTCATTGAGATGAATGACGGAAGCCGTCTTGGGCCTATTCAAGTAGATAAGGACAAGATGCTTTCGGGTACTCGGTTGGTTACTGATATATCGTTGTTGCGTATGCTCAAGCGGAGCTCAGGTTTGTCTGCGATTTCTTGTGGCGAAATGCCAGAGGAAAAGCTGATAGCACTGAAAAACATGTTGCCAAACGGAATGACGCTTGTTAGGAATACGCGTACTGAGCTTGAGTCGCTAACTAACGCATTCCATATGAATCTCACCGCGATGGGAATGCTCTCGTTTTTGGTTGGGTTGTTTATTTTTTATCAAGCGATGTCTCTGTCTTTCATCCAGCGACAACGTTTGGTAGGTATTTTGAGACAGACTGGTGTTAACGGAACACAGTTAGCGCAAGCCTTATTGCTAGAGTTGTCTTTGCTCGTCTTTATTGCGTGGGCGTGTGGTAACTTTTTTGGCTTGATCTTAGCAAATGAACTTATCCCAGCAGTGTCTTCGAGCCTGAGTGATTTGTATGATGCCAACGTAGGCTTAACCATAGGATGGTCATGGCAATCTAGCTTATACAGTCTAATCATGGCAGCGATGGGTGCGTTGATATCGTGTCTGTGGCCATTAATCCGTTTGTTGAAGTCACAACCAATCCGCCTTTCTTCTCGACTGTCGCTAATGCGATTTGCTGGAAGAGAGTTCTCTTGGCAGGCGCTTGCGGCATGTGCGTTTTGTGTCGCTGCAATAGCGGTATATCAGGCGCCGAAAACACAAGAAACCGGCTTTGCTATTATTGCGCTGATGTTGGTTAGTGTGGCGTTGTTTATGCCATTTATTATGTGGCATATGTTCCAAAGTTTTTCTTATACCATGCGATGGGTTCGTGTCCGTTGGTTTTTTGCTGATGCAGCAGCGAGCATGAGCTATCGCGGTGTGGCTACGATGGCGTTTATGTTAGCGCTGGCGGCAAACATTGGTGTAGAAACGATGGTCGGAAGCTTTCGAGATACAACCGATAAGTGGCTAAATCAGCGATTAGCGGCTGATGTGTACATCTATCCGACCAACAATTCAGCCGCTAGGATGAGCGCATGGCTCCAGAATCAGCCAGAGGTGAACTCGGTTTGGTGGCGCTGGGAAAAAGATATGCCGACCGAGCATGGTGCTCTGCAAGTTGTGAGTACGGGCTCTTCTGAAGGTGAGTTAGACTCACTTACCGTCAAGTTAGGTGTCCCAAATTACTGGTATCAACTGCACGCTACCAAGAGCTTAATGGTCAGTGAGTCGATGGCCTTGAAGCTGGATATCCGCCCTGGCGATTTCATTAACTTGCAAGAACCGCTTGGTGGTGACTGGCAAGTCGTAGGCGTTTACTACGATTATGGAAACCCATATAACCAGGTGATGATGTCGCACCGGAATTGGCTGTATGCATTTGCAGGTACGGGTAATGTTGGTCTTGGCGTAGTATTAAAAGATAACGTCAATGGAGAAGGGCTGAAAAATCGCTTAGAGAATGTATTCCGTCTCCCGCAAGATCGTGTGTTTGATAACGGTAATATTTATAGCCAAGCAATGAGAGTGTTTGATCATACCTTTGCGATAGCAGGAACCTTGGGCAATATCACGCTGATTATTGCAGTGTTTGGTTTATTCTTTGCGACGTTGGCAGGAGAACTTTCACGGCAGCGGCATTTTTCCTTATTAAGGTGCATGGGTGTGTCCGGAAAAGAACTTGTCGTATTAGGTGGTTTGCAGCTATTCGTCTTCGGAGCCATTTCTGCGATTATTGCAGTGCCGCTCGGCTTGGCGCTCGCACATTTGATCGTTGATATTATCATTAAGCAATCATTTGGCTGGTCTCTAGAGCTTCAAACGATTCCATGGGAGTATGCTCAAACCATTGCTTGGGCGATGCTTGCCATCATGGTTGCTGGCGCATTGCCAGTTATTAGAATGATCAAAAGTACACCGATGAAGTCATTAAGGGACGCGTTGTAATGAAAAAAATGGGCTCTAAAAAACGCTTGTTGGTTTCAACGCTCATTGTTGTTACGTTCGCTTTTCTGACTGGGGCTGCTTTTTACTCAACTTTTTGGTTAGAGGCGACAGCAACACGAGAAAGCGAACTTGATTCTATCTTAACGCGTGAAAATCAAACGATTTTCGAGCCTGTACTACCTAATGAGCATGTCTCTTTACCCTCAGACTTTCGCTTTCATCCCGAGTATCAGCATGAATGGTGGCACTACTTTGCGAAGCTAAAAGATGAGCAAGGCAAGATCTACAATGTTCAATGGAGCTATTTCAGGGTTGCGACGGACGAGCGAGAAACCAGCGGTTGGCAGAACCCTCAATTGTACATTTCACATGTTGTCGTCAGTCATGGCTCGCATGTATGGAAAGAGCAACGGGTAGCTAGAGGTGGGATAGGCCAAGCTGGTATGATCAATCGTCCTTTCAGGTTATGGATTGATAATTGGACTTGGCGATCACTCGGTGCGACGCCTTTCCCGGGCAACTTGAATGTGAATACTGATACGTTTGGACTTGAGCTCAATACCATGACAAGCGGCCCCTTTGTGGTGAATGGAGACAAAGGCTTCCAAGTTAAACATGCGTTGCAATCTGTTGCTTCTTTTAGCTTCAGTGCTCCATTTTTAAAAGTAAAAGGCAGCTTAAGCTTAAATGGTAAGCGATTCTCAGTGACGGGTTCTGCATGGGCGCAAAAAGAATGGGGCAGCGGCTTAATTGGTGAGGGGCAACAAGGCTGGGATTGGTTTGTTTTCAATTTAGATGATGGTCGAGCATTAACTGTTAGCCGTTATCGTCACCATGGGCAAACACCGCACGTATTTGGCACGTTGTCGACACGCTCAGGTAAAGTCATCAACCTCTCAGACGATGATATCAGTATTAAACCAATGCAAGTGACCAGTTTATCCAATGGAAGAAGGTTACCTTTGCAGTGGATTATCAATATTCCGAAGCATCAAATTAATTTGACTACCCGCATTATCAAGTCAGATATGTGGCTACCCTTTGTAATACCTTACTGGGAAGGGCCTACTTTAGCTTCCGGCTCCAATGAGGCTTGGGGCTTTATGCAGCTGACAGGCTATTGAGTTGTGAAGAAAACCACCCCCTACGGGTGGTTTTTTGGTGCGCGAAGCTTCCTAGCTTTTTCTCAAAAGTACGGGGTTATCATGATGGTACAAGCCGTGTTATGCTGATTTTCTCATCATCTTGATAAATATTTGGTGCGACAAGTACAAATACGATCTCCGATCAAAATTGAGTGTCATGTTGGAAAATACGATGTATAGTAAACTTAACATCGAAAAAACCGAAGTTTATACTCTGAAGAAGCGATTATTCTAAAGTTTTCGACAGCTATACACTCTTATCACTCTTTGTTAATCGTTTATTAAGATAATAAATATAAGGACGAAACCATGAACGATGTCATTCGTGACTTTTTCAAAATGGAATCAGCAGGTGGTATTCTTCTCGTAATTGCAGCGGCAATTGCGATGACCATTGCTAACTCACCGCTGGGCGAAACTTATCAATCTGTACTGCATACTTATGTATTCGGTATGTCAGTTTCTCACTGGATTAATGACGGCCTAATGGCTGTTTTCTTCTTACTTATTGGCCTTGAAGTGAAGCGAGAGCTACTTGAAGGAGCGCTAAAATCAAAAGAAACCGCAATTTTCCCTGCGATTGCAGCGGTTGGTGGTATGTTAGCCCCTGCTCTTATTTACGTTGCGTTTAATGCTAACGACCCAGAGGCGGTTTCTGGCTGGGCCATTCCAGCTGCGACGGATATTGCATTTGCTCTAGGTATCATGGCGCTACTAGGTAAGCGCGTACCAGTAAGCCTTAAAGTATTTTTGTTAGCTCTCGCTATCATCGACGATTTAGGCGTGGTTGTTATTATTGCACTGTTTTACACAGGTGATCTTTCTAGCATGGCGCTGCTTGTTGGCTTCATCATGACTGGTGTCCTGTTCATGTTGAATGCGAAGGAAGTAACGAAACTGACGCCATACATGATAGTCGGCGCGATCTTATGGTTTGCGGTACTTAAATCTGGTGTTCACGCAACACTTGCAGGCGTAGTGATCGGCTTTGCTATTCCTCTTAAGGGTAAACAGGGCGAACATTCCCCACTTAAGCACATGGAGCATGCACTTCATCCATACGTGGCATTTGGTATCTTACCTCTATTCGCATTTGCAAATGCGGGGATTTCGCTAGAAGGCGTATCGATGTCAGGCCTAACTTCAATGCTGCCATTAGGTATTGCTTTGGGGCTACTGGTTGGTAAGCCTCTAGGTATCTTCACCTTTAGTTGGGCTGCTGTGAAAATGGGTGTAGCTAAGCTACCGGAGGGCATTAACTTCAAGCATATCTTTGCGGTCTCTGTGTTGTGTGGTATCGGTTTTACAATGTCTATATTCATTTCCTCTTTAGCGTTTGGAAATGTAAGCCCTGAGTTTGATACCTATGCTCGACTAGGCATCTTAATGGGCTCGACGACAGCCGCGTTACTTGGCTACGCGTTACTGCACTTTTCTTTGCCTAAGAAAGCGCAAGCGTAAGATACACACTGTTTAGTAAAGCCTCCCATTCGGGAGGCTTTTTTATGTCTGCAGATCGGCACATCAACCACTTCAGGCTGGTTACTTTTGTGACCAACTAAGGTCTAGCTTATGGAGTTGGGGCAAATCATCGAAAGAGGCGCTTGGCAAATCTATAGGCGAAAAAAAGCCCAGCCGAAAATTTGACTGGGCGGATACAAACATAGGAGTTAATAAGAAAAAAGCAGCAACGTAACAATTAGATGGAAACAAGTTTGACGGCCAGTGAAACTTCAAATGCCCTAACTGTTACGTATATTCAGACCGAGCCTTTTCCAAACAGTTCCATTTTTTTTCAAAAAATTTCTACTTAATGCTTTCTAGCTTCTTACACACCCGAAAGTAATAGAAAAATCGAGATGGATTACCAACTTGGTAAAGTGACTAACTTCGGTGTTTCTCATTTTATATCCCCTAGAACCGAAGATGTATTTCATACTCTCGTCGCTTACTCCGAGCCGTCAAGGCTATTGTTAGCGTTTCAATTGCGATGGTCTGAGAAATTTGATCGCTTTCTTCTGTCAAGCTTCACTGGAGTATTCGATTGAATTTCAAAAGATTAGATCACACCTTTTACTGTCTGGTCAGACCAATTGGTTAAAGTGTGATGTTAATCATTTGTTAATCTTAAGTTTCGGGAGTATATTTTCAAACAGTTGTTTAATACGAGTGATTAAAATGGCCCCGAGAACATCAACAAAAGAAAAAATACTCGATGTCGCAGAAGGACTCTTTGCTGAACATGGCTTTAATGATACTTCGCTAAGAACGATAACAGGTAAAGCTAACGTTAACTTAGCATCGGTAAACTATCACTTTGGCGATAAAAAAACGCTGGTTAGAGCGGTTTTAGATAGGTATTTAGAAGCACTAATGCCGAGCATTAAGACTTCATTAATTGAGTTAAACACGCGCGATAGCTACAACATGGACGATGTCTTTGAGTCATTGCGATTACCTTTACGTACATTAAATGATGTACGCCCAAATGGTACTGCGCTATTTATGTTGTTAATTGGCCGCGGTTATACAGACGTTCAAGGTCATCTACGCTGGTTCATTACCACCAGATACGAAGAGGTACTGAACCTTTTCACTTTCTCGATAATGAAGGCGAACCCGGAACTATGTGAAGAACAGTTGTTTTGGCGACTGCACTTCACGTTAGGAACCTGTGTATTTACGATGGCTTCAAGCCAAGCTCTTTCGGAGCTGGCAGAAAGTAAGTTTGAAAAGGAAGTCGATGTGAAATCTGTCGTCGATTTACTGATTCCATATTTGTCAGCAGGAATGTCAGCAAAGCAGTTGGCATAAGACAAATAAGAAAGTTAAACCAATAATAAGATTATACCCCGAGCGGTTACGTGAACAAAAGGATCTGAACTATGAGCTCTCTACGAAGAAAATGGATTAGTGACCCGGCTTTTAAAGTGTTCAAAAAAGTATTGCCACCTCTGTCTAGCACCGAGAAAGAGGCGATGGAAGCGGGTAGTGTATGGTGGGATGCCGAACTATTCTCAGGCAAGCCAAACTTCAAAACATTGCATCATTATCCAACGCCTACACTGACGGCAGAAGAGCAGTCATTTATGGATAATGAGCTTGAAACCCTGCTAGAAATGCTTGATGACCAGAAGATTGTCAAAGAAGACAGGGATTTACCGCCTGAAGTATGGGAGTACCTACGTAAAGAGCGATTTTTCTCTTTGATCATCTCGAAAGCATATGGTGGTCGTGAATTTTCCGCTTTGGCGAACTCAACCATTGTTTCTCGTATTGCGACTCGAAGTATCAGTACCGCGGTATCGGTAATGGTACCAAACTCTCTTGGTCCTGGTGAGCTGCTATCGCACTATGGTACGCAAGAGCAAAAAGATTACTGGTTGCCTCGTTTAGCTGATGGTACAGACATCCCTTGTTTCGCCCTAACTGGCCCTGAAGCGGGTTCTGATGCAGGTGGCATACCTGATCAAGGCGTGGTTTGTTACGGCACCCATGAAGGCAAAGAAGTGCTTGGCGTGCGAGTTAGTTGGAATAAACGCTACATCACGCTTGCGCCAGTTGCGACAGTGCTCGGGTTAGCATTTAAACTGCAGGATCCTGAAGGGCTACTTGGTGACAAGAAAGAGGTTGGCATTACATGTGCGTTGATTCCCGCTGACCATGAAGGTGTCGAGATAGGCGAGCGCCATGATCCTCTGGGGTCTGCGTTCATGAATGGTCCTACTCGTGGTGAAGATGTCTTCATCCCTATGGACTGGTTGATCGGTGGCGCTGATTACGCAGGTAAAGGTTGGCGTATGCTGGTTGAGTGTCTTTCTGCGGGGCGTGGTATCTCTCTCCCAGCGCTTGGCACAGCGATTGGTCACCTTACTACACGTACAACAGGTGCTTATGCTTACGTGCGTAAACAGTTTGGAATGTCGATCGGTAAGTTTGAAGGCGTCGCAGAAGCGATGGGGCGCATTGGTGGTCTTACTTACCTACTAGAAGCGACGCGTACGCTAACGACGACTTCTCTCGATATGAAAGAAAAACCTGGGATTGTAACCGCGATTGCCAAGTACCACATGACGGAAATCGCGCGTACCATTCTAAATGATTCGTTTGATATCCACGCGGGTCGTGCGATTCAAGATGGTCCAATGAACTATCTTGCTAAACATTACCTTGGTATCCCGGTTGCTATCACCGTTGAAGGCGCGAATATTCTGACTCGTAACCTGATGATTTTTGGTCAAGGTGCGACTCGATGTCACCCATATGTTCTAAAAGAAATGGAAGCCGCGGCGAATCCAGATTCTGAACAAGGTGCGAAAGAATTTGACAACTTACTCTTTAAACACATCAAGCACGCTCTCGGTAATACATTCGGTGCATTTGGTGCAGCACTAACTGGTTCTCGATTTGTTAACGCGCACATGAGTGGCCCAACGCAGCAATACTACAAAGACATTACTCGTCTCAGTCGTGCACTTGCAGTAAGTGCAGACTTTGCGATGTTAACCTTAGGTGGAGACTTGAAGCGTAAAGAAATGATCTCCGCACGTTTGGGTGATGGATTAAGCTATCTATATATGGCATCTGCTGCCTTGAAAAAGTATGAAGAGGAAGGCCGTCAACAAGGCGATCTAGACTTCGTTCATTACGCTGTTCAACACTGTTTGTATAACGCTTCTAAGTCATTAA
Organism: Vibrio sp. Vb1127; assembly: GCF_033338735.1. Classification (NCBI taxonomy): domain Bacteria; kingdom Pseudomonadati; phylum Pseudomonadota; class Gammaproteobacteria; order Vibrionales; family Vibrionaceae; genus Vibrio; species Vibrio sp. Vb1127. The sequence continues at coordinate 38,102 of NZ_JAWOTF010000002.1, forward strand.
ATGAGGCTTACACCAACTTCCCTGTGAAATACGTTGGCGGTGTGCTTAAGGGGCTATTGTTCCCGCTTGGTAATCATTTCAATAAGCCAAGTGATGAGCTGTGTGTGAATTTGGCTGAAGCGATGATGACACCAGGCGCGCAACGTGATCGCCTCACGCATCTGTGCTACATCGGAAAATCAGAGGATGACAGCGTAGGCTTAATGGAGAATGCATTCCTTGCAATGTACGACATTAAACCTTTGGAGCGTAAACTTATGAAGGCTGCCAAGGATGGTAAAGTGGCTCGTAAAGGTCTGCTGCATGACCGTTTGCAGCAAGCATTTGAAGCAGGCGTGTTAACTGAGCAAGAAATTGATCAAATCATGGCTGCAGATAAATTGCGCTACAAGGCGATTCAAGTTGACCACTTTAATCATGACTTTTCTGAAGTGCGAACTCATAGCCCCAAAAAGTCGCAGTTGAATCCGGCGGCATAATAGACAACTAATGTTAAGAAAAGCACCTCAATGAGGTGCTTTTTTGTATTCTTGGGGAGTGGATGGTGGGATAGTGCTCCAACCACTTGCCTTTTAAGAGCATTTTTACAGAAATTAGATGCGAAATCCCAACGAAACTTTTATCCTAACAAGGTTTTTTAAAGGAAGTTGAATATGATCATCAAACCTAGAATTCGTGGATTTATCTGTACTACAACGCACCCTGTTGGTTGTGAAGCTAACGTAAAAGAACAAATTGCGTACACCAAAGCGCAAGGTCCAATCAAAAACGCACCTAAGCGTGTTCTTGTTGTTGGTGCATCAAGTGGCTACGGTCTATCTTCTCGTATCGCTGCGGCATTTGGTGGCGGTGCATCAACTATCGGTGTTTTCTTCGAAAAAGAAGGTACTGAGAAGAAACCAGGTACAGCAGGTTTTTACAATGCAGCTGCTTTTGAAAAGCTAGCGCGTGAAGAAGGTCTGTACGCAAAAAGCTTAAACGGCGACGCTTTCTCAAATGAAGCGAAACAGAAAACTATCGAGCTGATCAAAGAAGACTTAGGTCAAATCGATATGGTGGTTTACTCACTGGCATCTCCAGTACGTAAAATGCCAGAAACTGGTGAATTAGTTCGTTCATCTCTTAAACCTATCGGTGAAACTTACACATCAACGGCTGTTGATACCAACAAAGATGTGATCATCGAAGCTAGCGTTGAGCCTGCAACAGAAGAAGAAATCAAAGACACTGTCACTGTAATGGGCGGTGAAGATTGGGAACTTTGGATCAATGCGTTGTCTGATGCTGGTGTTCTTGCTGAAGGTTGTAAGACCGTCGCGTACAGCTACATTGGTACTGAGCTAACTTGGCCAATTTATTGGGATGGTGCACTAGGTAAAGCAAAAATGGACCTAGACCGTGCAGCGAAAGCGCTAAACGACAAGTTAGCAGCAACAGGCGGCAGTGCCAATGTTGCGGTACTTAAATCTGTTGTAACTCAGGCGAGTTCTGCAATTCCTGTTATGCCACTGTACATCGCAATGGTATTCAAGAAAATGCGCGAAGAAGGTGTACACGAAGGCTGTATGGAACAAATCTACCGTATGTTCAGCCAACGTCTATACAAAGAAGACGGTAGCGCGGCAGAAGTTGATGAGATGAACCGCCTACGTCTGGATGACTGGGAACTTCGTGACGACATTCAGCAGCACTGTCGTGAGCTATGGCCTCAAATTACGACTGAGAACCTAAAAGAGCTGACTGACTACGTTGAGTACAAAGAAGAGTTCTTGAAACTATTTGGTTTCGGCGTTGAAGGCGTAGATTACGAAGCGGATGTGAATCCAGCAGTTGAAGCAGACTTCATTCAAATCTAATCGAATCACAGACTAGATAACCAATAAACAAAAGGCGCTCATTGAGCGCCTTTTTATATTTCATAGTCAAAGTGAGTATTAACTTAGTATTATCAGAATCGTACCAGCTAACGTCATTAAAATATTCGCAATCGCATAGGTACCCGCATAACCAAGGGCAGGGATGGTGGACTTAGCGTAGTCGTTAACGACATCCATAGCCGGAGCGCAAGTACGGGCGCCAATAATGGCACCGAAGAGCAGGGCACGGTTCATCTTGAGTACGTGTGCGCCAACTAAGTAAGCCAGAACTACAGGCACAACACTGACAATAAATGCCAAACCAATGACTTTTGGTCCTACTTGCGTTAGGTGCTCGAACATCTTTCCACCTGCACTTAGACCAATTCCGACCATAAAGAACATTAACCCTAGATCTTTGACCATATTCAGCGCCCCTTGTGGGACATAACCGAAAGTAGGGTGATTTGCTCGTAAGAAACCAAGCGTAATACCGGACAACAGAAGACCCACCGCATTACCCAAACTGAAAGACACCTGACCGAACGTCATTGTGATGAGGCCAAACAGAATACCCAAAATAAAGAAGCTACAAAAAGCGAGCAAATCGGCCATTTGACTGTGGATCGAGATGAAACCGATTTTTTCCGCCAGTCCATGTACTCGGCTTTTCTCGCCGCTCACTTGAAGGACGTCCCCTTTAGCGAGCACAATGTCTAAGTCCATAGGCATTTCAATCTGAGCGCGAACTACGCGGTTTAAGAAACAGCCAAACTCAGACAAATTCAAATCCGATAAACGCTTACCAGCGATAGCGTCACTTTTTACGACGATTTCTTCTTCAACGATGCGCAAATCAAGCAAGTTACGGTCGAATACTTCTTTACCATTACGGAAGCTAGGGTCTAAGCGAGCATGGCTGTCAGGGAAGCCAACCAGTGCAATTTCATCTCCCTCTTGCAAGATAGCATCACCATCTGGGTGGGCGAGAATACCATTGCGACGGATTCGTTCAATGTAACAGCCAGTTTGACGATAAATACCCAGTTCTCGCAAGTTTTTACCATCAGTCCAGTCAATTAGCTCTGGGCCCACTCGGTAAGCTCGAATAATGGGTAAATACACTTTTCTCTGGCTTGAATTTCCAAGGCCACGCTCTTGTGCGATTTGCTGCGCGGAATCAGAAAGGTTTTGTTTTTGCAGTTTTGGCAACAATTTAGCAAACATGATCATGCTAATTAAGCCGACCAGATAAGCCATCGCGTAGCCTACGGATAGATTTTCTAATACCAGAGAAAATTCCATATTCCGCGGTATAGTCGCAAGGCCAGAGTTAAGAGCATCTTGTGCACCAACCAGTACTGGCGTTGCGGTCAATGCGCCTGCCATCATACCGGCGGATAAGCCAAAATCGAGGCCGAAATAGTGACTCAAGCCATACGTTAAGCTGACCGCAGACACGAGAACAGTCATGCTTAAAATAAAATAATGCTTACCATCTCTGAAGAATATACCAAAAAAGTTTGGTCCAGCTTCAATGCCAACGCAGTAGATAAACAGCATAAAGCCAATGGTTAAAGCTTCTGCATTAAATGAGAAACCAAGGTGGCCCATTACCAAAGAGGTAATAAGAACGCCAATAGAGTTACCTAGTTGTAATTTGCCAAATCGAATTTTTCCGATGGCAAGGCCAATGGCTAATACGACGAAGATTAGAAGGATAGGGTTTTGCTCGAGAAGGTATACGACGTCTATGTTCACTGTGTGGCTCGGTAGAGTGTGTGCCAAAAAAGATTAAGAACTGTGAATTGTAACTAAATATAGCAAAAAGATAAGTGAATTTTTTTAGGTTTTACCATTAGTTGACTTAACGTAATAACCAGCTGAAAAATAATAAAAAAGCCGCATGAAGCGGCTTTTTTGAAAACAGTCTTTATTACTCGTCAAATAGACCTAGGTGCTCTTTCGCGTATGCTTCGAACTCGTCGCAGCCACCGATGTGCTCTTGGTCGATAAAGATCTGAGGAACGGTTTCAACTGGTTTACCAACTGTTTTCTCAAGATCTGCTTTAGAAATACCTTCAGCGTGAATATCAACGTAACGGTAGTTGAAGTCATCACGTTTTGCTTTTAGCGTTTCTGCGTGCTCTTTTGCACGAACACAGAAAGGACATGCAGGGCGACCAAAGATAACAACGAACATAATCTTATTTCTCCTAAATCTATTCTTTTTTGAAAGCGTACAAAACATAGCGGCTGAGTGCGCTTTCTTTTGTTGGAGTAACTATGCCCGATCCAGATACGGAAATAAAGCGGCAATTACCTCTTGGTTCTATAGGTGAAATCTATCGAATAAAAACTAAACGCGCGTTCTTATTTTACGGCTCTGAAGTATGTGAAGTGACGCATAAAAAACATACATTCTAAAGGGTTAATGATGGCAAGGTGGAATTGGTCAATTTTTTTTGTTTAAAAAAATAGCAATCTATTTTGGCTATACGCAAATAACTTCAACTCTTACATAAGTGTTAAATCAGAGGGCGAGAGGTTATTTGGGTATATTCTTTTGGGAGGGTGTGTATGTTTCAGTTTATGACTGCAACAAGGATTATATTTGGTGAAGGTGCACTTCAATCTTCATTATCCGTTATTAACCAATTTGGCTACAGTGTTTTGCTGGTTACTGGGCAGGATACCCAACGAGCCGCCCCCATTATCCAATATCTTAAAGCTCAAAATATGCGTTACCAGCACGTAGCTATCGTTGGTGAACCATACATCACGATGGTAGAAGAGACCGCAGTGCTCGGTAGAAAATTCCAACCTGATATGGTGGTTGCGATAGGTGGTGGCAGCGTCATCGATATGGGCAAAGCCTTAGCCGCCATTATTCCCAATCAAGGCAATGTTTACGATTACGTAGAAGTGGTAGGAAGAAGCGTCCCTTTAAAAGCAAAGCCTCTTCATTTTATTGCAATTCCTACGACAGCAAGCACCGGTTCAGAAGTGACCAGAAATGCTGTGCTGAAATCTGGACAAGATAAAGTGAAAGTGAGTCTTCGAAGCCCTGATATGCTCGCAGACGTTGCCATTGTAGACCCGACACTTACTTACGGGACCGACCAATACACATCTGGACGTGGCGCAATGGATGCGTTCACTCATTTAATGGAAGCGTATGTGTGTGGTGAGCCAAACCCTCTTACTGATATGGTCTGCGAAGAGGGGCTACGCCGTTTAAGCCGTTCAGTGATTGCCGCTTGTAAGCAAGATAATCATAAGACGCGCTCTGATTTATCGTTCGCTGCATTGCTTGGTGGTATGGCGATTACTAATGCCAAATTAGGTGCCGCTCATGGGTTAGCATCGGCGTTAGGAGGCAAGTTAGACGCCCCCCATAGCGTTATTACGGCTCGCCTAGCTCCGCACGTGATGCAGGAGAACATTAACGCCGCTAAACTCGCGGGTAGGAATGATGTGATAAGTCGTTATCGCAAGCTGGCCCAATTAGTCACCGAGCGAGTAAACGCTAACGAACACGATGGAATTCTTTGGGTCAATATGGTGCTAGATAAGCTAGCGTTACCGCTACTGGCTCAATTTGGAGTATGCCAAACCTCTTTTGAGCAAGTGGCGAATGATGCGCTTAAATCAATGGCAATCAAAGGGAATCCTTTACCCCTGAATCAGGAACGTTTGATTTACATATTGCAGCAAGTCTGTGATTGTAGCGGAGAGTGCGCAGCTGAGAGTGCACAACATGTCAGTTCTGTTGAAGTACTGGAATCAAGAACGGACTTATCGAGTGTCAACGACTTAGGATGATTGCTCCCTTAGCTGCATTAAAACAAAAGGGGAGCCTTGAGCTCCCCTAGATAAAGTATTGACTAAGCTTTAGTGCTTAGTACTGGCTTAGTTTGTCATAGCGACTGTCTTTCAACGCATCTTTTACGCGTTTTAGGTTCTCACGGAAACCTGTACCACGGCGAAGAGTGAAGCCAGTTGCTAGCACATCAATCACTGTCATTTGTACAACTCGGCTTGCCATTGGCATGTAAACGTCGGTATCTTCTGGAATATCGAGCGTGATGGCCAGCGAGCTTGCCTTTTCTAGAGGAGAATCCTTCGCTGTAATCGCAATAACCGTTGCGCCATTTTCACGAGCAAGGTTCGCTATTTCTACCTGACTCTTTGTTCGACCGGTATGAGAAATAAGAACCACAACATCATTATCACTGCAGTTGATACAACTCATGCGCTGCATAACAATATCTTCAAAACAAGTAATTGGAATATTAAAGCGAATAAACTTGTTTTGTGCATCTCGGGCGACAGAAGATGATGCACCAAGGCCAAAGAATGAAATGCGCTTCGCTTGCGTTAGCAAATCGACCGCACGGTTCACTTGCATTGGATCTAGGCTATTTTTCGCGACATCTAAACACGCCATCGTCGATTCGAAAATCTTATGGGTGTACGCGTCTGGGCCATCGTCTTCTTCCACATTACGGTTAACGTAAGGGGTGCCGTTGGCTAGGCTCTGTGCCAAGTGAAGCTTAAAATCTGGAAAGCCCTTGGTGTCCAGACGACGACAGAAGCGGTTTACAGTGGGCTCACTAACGTCGGCCATTTTAGCCAGCGTTGCAATGCTTGAATGAATTGCAGTTTGTGGAGACGCCATAATTACTTCCGCAACTTTGCGCTCTGATTTACTGAAATTCTCCAGGTTTTTTTGAATTTTTTCTAATGTATTCATAGTGTTCACGAGGGTATAGAGAACAACTCGCTGGCTCTGCTAACGAAAGGAAACACGAAGATTCCGGAGTAGAGTGGGGCGTTAACGAAAACAACCAGCGCCATGGAATCAGTATAAACCTGATCTTCAATCAGTCTAAACCAATAACGGGTACTATTTAGTGAGAATTTGACAGGCCTCAAACAAAATGTTGTAAAAACTACAGAATTGGATGTGTAAACGAAGTTTTGTTGCGCTAGTCGCACGATAATGATGTTTGAGTTACATCAAAACGAAAAAAAATTTCAAATTGATGTAACTCGATCTGGCTGTTAAGACGATTGAATATCAACAACCAGCTGTTGAATCCTTTTCATCAAATTTGGTGCTTGCTTGGCGATTTCGCGTTGTTCATCAAGCACTGAGCTCAAAATTTCTTTTGTGGTCAGTGGATTTGCCAAAACCACTCTAAACACTATCGTATTCATGCGTTGCCATTGGTCTGGGTTCAGTCTTGTACGTGAAACGAACGATTTGCCCGTTTCGCGCTGACGCTTTTGAATAAACTGTGTTAACTCATTGATCAGCTCATTCAGTTGTTCTTTTTGTGAGCCTTCTGCTTGTGCTAATGCTTCACGGATGAATGGCGGCAAATAACGGTATGTGAGCAGACAAAGCTCTGGTTCAGAAACCAATTCGAAATCATCTTGCTGTTTGATTAAATCCGCAAAGTAGCGAGCTTTTTCAATGCTTTGGTCAATAAGAAGCTCATAACCTGGGCGACTTATGATGTGCATTGCGGCGTAGACTAACATCGCCATACCCGAACGTGAACCTTCTAATGTATGGCTGCCTAGGTCTTTTGAACCTTTTCGCAATATATATTGAGCGTGATGCTCTATGGATTTCATTGCGTCAGGGTCTTTGAACAGAACCATACCAGCGCCCATCGGGATGTAGAGCTGCTTGTGCGCATCAATAGTTACTGAGTCTGCCATTTCCACACCTTTAAGAAGGTGACGGTGATGGTTAGACATAAGTGTTGCGCCACCCCATGCGGCATCCACATGGAAGTGACAGCCGTGAGCTTGGCAGACTTCAGCGATTTCAGGCAATGGATCAACATTACCTGTCTCTGTTGTGCCAGCCACACCAATAACAGCAATAGGCTTGATGTTTTGTTTTTCGAGCTCAACAATTTTCGCTTTCAGGTCGTTGACAATAATACGGTTGTTGGCATCGGTTTTAACCGCAACCAAACCCTCTTGGCCTAGCCCTAATACATCGGCTGCTTTCTTAAGGGAGTAGTGACCACGCTCAGACACTAGCACCGCTAAGCCATCATAGCCATAGTGCTTCATGGCTTTAAAAAGGCCTTCCTTTTCCACACCTTTAAATGAGCCATTGGCTCTTAACGCTTTGTTACGTGCTACCCAAAGCGCAGTGATATTGGCAATGGTGCCGCCGGAACAAAATGCGCCTAATGAGTGGTTTGCACTGTGCATCCACTGATTGTAAAACGTATCATTCTGACCATATATCAAGCGATGCAGCATACCCAAAACTTGACGCTCAAGTGGCGTAAAGGCTTTGGAAGTCTCTATTTTTACCAGGTTTTGGTTTAAGGCGATCATGATCTTTGACAGTGGCATCAAGAAATAAGGCAGTGCCGATGTCATATGACCAATGAAGCTTGGTGAAGATGTGTGAACTGAGTGCGACACCAAAGTGTCGAGTAAGTGCTCTGTATGATCTGACACGAACTCTGGCTGCTCAGGAATCTGAGCAGAAGAAAAGTCTTTTTCGATTTCGCGTAAAGGCTTTTCTTCTGCCACGATGTGTTCACGAAGAAATTGATTTAGATTTCGCGAGAGGCTCTCGTCAATTTTAGTTAACGTTGAGTCCGGACCTTCTGGGACAGTGAAGATCTTTAGCAAGCTCTCAAAGCTAACATCAGCGGTTTTTTGTTCCTTAACCATAGCAAAGAATCTTTGTAGTTATTTTGGTAATGCGAGCGGCACAATCTAAACTAAAACGGGCGCAAAGTCCCGTTTTAATTGTTGAAACCCAAGTTGTAGAAATGAAAATTTTAGGTGAAGGTTACGATATTCACATTAAAAAATTCTAGATTGAGTACGTTAAAACATTCTAGTGTTTTCGAATGCTAATCAACGACTAATGCGAGCAATCTTAGTCACATTTCTGCTTTTCAATCTTTTCTATTGACTGATTGTACTTATTAAGTGCGGTATCAATTTGTTGGGGATGACTAAGCAGATCAGCGAATGCTGAACGAAGCTCGTAGTTTTTTGGGTGGTTAGTTGATTGACGGTCGCTAAATGTCTGTTTTGCAACTTCACCTAACTTATCGCTTCGGGTCGCTAACTGCTTAACGTCATGTTGCTCTAGTTTTAACCATGCTTCGATTGGCTGTTCCGTCGCAACGCGGCTAGGGTCGTTCTCTAGAAAGTAGTGAACCGCTTCGCGGTTTAATTCAAAGTGATGTTTACGTCCATCCAAGAACCATTGACTAACTTCTTTCAGATCTGGATATTGGGTAACCGTCAAATCAACAAGATCTTGATACCACTGTAGTGAGGCATCGACGTAGCCATCGTATTTGCTAGCAAGACATTGTTGATCTGCGGCAAGCGTAAAAGTTGAGCTTGTAGCGAGGAGCGCTGCAACGACAAAGCGTTTCATTCTTCTTCCTTCTGGTTGTTATCCCTTTATTAACGCAATGCACATCAGTTGATGTTTCTCCCTTCTTTCTATTTGGTCGTGACAAATCGTTAGGCTGAATGACGAAAAGAAAGAGGGGTCTTGCCAAAAAATATTGACCACTTTGACGTTAACTGGGTATTTAAATTTTTGCCGTATTGTAATGGATGTTAAAGCGAAAACCTGAGATCTAGCTAGCAAGTGATACAAAGAAAAGCATCATAACTGGTACCAATAAACTCAAAATAAAGCCGCTAACGATAGCAACAGGAACACAACGCACACCACCGGTAGTTTGAATAACGGGTAGGGTGAAGTCCATTGCTGTTGCACCGGCATAACCAATTGCGGTGCACGGATAGCTACGAATAAAGAGAGGAATGGCAACCAGTGCGACTAACTCTCTCATCAATTCAATCAAGAACGACGCGCCACCAAATACCGGACCAAAAGCGTCACCCATTAAAATACCTGCGAGTGAATACCAGCCAAAACCTGAAGCCATTGCGAGTGCTTGATAAAGAGGAAGATCCAAAAGCACCGCTGCAAGAACGCCACCAAGCATACATGTTGCGATGACAACAGCCGCAATGGCCATTCCTTGTTTATTTAATAGGATTTGACGCAGAGTAAGTCCACTATTGCGCAGCTGAATACCAATAAAAAATAGAAGTAGAAAGAGTATCCATTCGCTTGCTGTATCTACCCAACTCAAATCAATGGGTAACAGCAGGCCAACCACTAACCCTCCGCCAACGACCACGATAAGCTTAACAGACTCTAAAGCCATCGAAGATAACGGTAGCTTCTTTTGATTCTGATTGGTCTGGAGTGGAATAATTTTATCAATAATAGGCAGAGCCAACAGGTTGCAGGCACTTAGACACAAAAAAAACGTACTCGCATAGAGGAGAATACTTTGTAAGTTGCTGCTTAAATTATCGAGCGCCGCCAAGCTAAGACCCATCAACGACAAAATGACGTAAATAAGGTAGGACGTTGACTGATTGATCTTCTCCAATAACGAAGATCGAGATATAGGAATTAGATACCCCACCACAAGCGGAGCGAAAATAAATAGCATCCCTGAAAACATAAAGCTCAATGATTCCTTTTTGAGATAACATCAACACGCATAAATCAAATTATCTATCGGTTGAAATTAAAGACATTTCACCACACACAGCTCAGCCTTGAGCGAATCGTTTTATCACGGATAAGGTATTATCAGAAAGCGATAAATTACAAACCGCTAGCATTGAGTACAGCACGGATTTGATCATTGAAGTCAGTATCACTCATGTTACTAAGTTCATACAAGACTTCTGCACCAGTTAAGTTGAATTCAACTTCATGTTCGTCAATGCGTTCATCGTGATTGCGGAACATCAATAAATGATGCGCAATTCTAGCGATGTCGAGATAACTCACTTCTGGTCGCGTTAACTCGTATTTTTCATTTGAGGATACTTCTCTAAAGTCGTTGTCAAACCCCCAACGCTCAAGTACCAGTTTACTTGTGGCAGAACAACGTGTTTGGAAGATCTGCAATGCAATATCTGGGTCTAAGTAATTGCCCCTATCTAAGTACAAGTGGTACTCATTAATTAGGCAAAATAACCCTATATCGGCTAATAGACCGACCAATAACGCCTTTTCTTGCTCTAGATGACCATAAGTGCCTGGCTCGTGGCTACGAAACGATTGAACCAACATCACCATGACGGCACCGAGCTCACGAGATATCGCGGCACTCTTCACCAAGATGGCATTGCATTCTTTAGTGAGATTAACTGAGTGTTTAAGTTGCTCAATCGCTTGTGCGGTAACAATATCACGTACACGAAGTATTCCGAGACGAGATACCGCTGTAGTTAAGTCGTTGCAGGTGATATTTCTGCGATTGAAAATCACAGAATTAGCGACTCGTAAAACGACCGCTGCTAATCCGGGATCTTCCAATAAACAGTTAGCAACATCGGCAATCGTGGTGTGTTCTTCGACACATAACTGCTGAATTTTAAGCACGACATCAGGAATAGGAGGTAACGAAATCTTACCCGTGGAGATGGACTGTTCTACCAGCTGAGCAAACTCGGATTCCAGTGCGTTTATAAGCTTATCTTTATTATTTGGCAGCCAAAAAAATGATAAATGTTCCATTGTGACGCTGTACTTGAGATCTTTCGTACAGTGTACCCTTACAGCGTATTCTTTATCAATTAAATGCGTATTATGTGCCCGTAATTGCCAGCGAGATCATAATGATGGCGCGTTTTAGGCATGCTATGCGTCAAAAAAATATCACCACACGAACAATAAGTGTGAAACTAATCACGTATGCAGAATTTATACTTTTTTATATGTGACCTATGTCCTAACTTATTTTTCAACGTTAAGTATGATTAAGCAAGTTGGTGAGCACAACTCACAAAAATATCGCCAACAAATCGACATTTATAATTCGCTATAAGCTGCTGTTTATCTGGTGACATCGCTAATCGGGGTAATTTATTCAGATTAAAGAGGTCAATGGACATGACAGACCAAGCTTTTTTTAAATATGTACGCACCTTCAGTGAGTACCAAAAACGTTCTATGTTCGGTGGTATTGGTTTATTCACCGATGATGCTATGTTTGCGCTTGTCAGCAATGATTGCTGCTACTTACGTGGTGGTAATGGGCTAGATGAAGTGTTTACTCAACTGAGCTGTGAGAAGTATAAGCACGTCAAAAAACAGACGACGGCAACCGTAAATTATTATGATGTAACCGATTTATTCGAATCCGGATATGTAGGGCTTGATGAACTGGTACAAAAATCAATTGAATACTCAATTAAGGAACGGAAATATCAAAAGTCCTCTGCCAGTAGACGCTTAAGAGACTTACCCAACATGCAACTAACCCTTGAACGTATGGTCAAGAAAGCCGGTGTTGATGACGTAGAAACCTTTTTAGAACTTGGACCTGTAAAAGTCTTCAACAAAGTTAAAACGGCTTACGGTAATGATGTTGATGTAAAGCTACTGTGGAAATTTGCTGGTGCAACTGATGGCGTACATTGGAAACTGATCCAAGAGCCGCGTAAAAAACAGTTATTGGCACTGTGTGACTAAGCGAAGCTGATCGCACAATGATTGACTCGTTTCGATGGAGTTAGCGGGTCGTAAAGGCAAGTGTGAAAAGCGGAAAAAGGACGTTGAAGTTTTTTACCACTTCATTGAGTTAGTCATTAAATTAGACAAAAAAACCGAGGCAGAGACCTCGGTTTTTGTTTTTGAATTTGCTCTTTTCTTACAGTACAAATCTTAAAACTTAAAACGCGTAGTGAACATTACCTGATCACCGTAAAAATCGTTGATACGTGCTTCAGCACCCAAAGAGAAAAGCTCTGTTGAGTGGAATCGAGCGTAGGCAGAGCCAGTCCAATCGTCATCGTTATCGATAGAAACGTAGCCGACTTTGCCGCCTACTTCTAATTGAGGGCCCAACCATTGGCGAACACCTAAGTTCAGCTCCATACCAACATCTGTGCTGCTCTCATTCGAAGGTTGCACAACGCGCATTAGCATTTCACCAGTAAGATCTGCCCAGTTGTTCAGCGGAGAATGGAAGCCAAAGCCTGCAGCTGAGTCAAAATCACTTTCAAACTCAGAGTCAATACGAGCAATAACATGCGCGTTCGGGTGAATTGATTTGCTGAATCCAGCACCAAATGTCACAGGACTTGCGCCAATACGTGCTTCGAAATAGTCGTAGCTAAAGTTGCTCATAGTTGCTGGCGCATTGCGATCGTTTGCAGCTAGGGCATGGCTTGATGCCACTAGTAAGGCAGCGGCTAATAGTGTTTTACGCATAACTAACGATAAACCTTGTTCATTATTTCCATGGATTCAAGCAACCACTTGAACCGTAATCTGATTTGTCCGACATCATAATAAAAAGGAAGGTCCACGACCAACAAAAATGTGTCGATGTTTTGTCAATTAACTTAATAGTTCCTTGGTTTAAGCAAAAACTACGCCATATACGTAGTGCCCGAGAATTTCACTCGAACAAGTAACGATGTTTTTCTAACCTCGTTCTACTATGCGAGGTAACGTGGTTCAATGAGCATCGTTGAGTTCAAGTTAGAACCAAACACTTTATTACTCGCCAAAGCTTGCTCTTCTTTCTGCCATGGCGTTGAGGATTGCCTCAGAATCAAGGATTTGAGTCCAGGATAGCAGGTTATCATCATTCTCAATCACAAACGCGGTAAGCTGAGACACGATTGCTTTTCTCAATGCTTCACCTTTCCAAGGTTTGGCAATGTAATAATCGAGACTCGCGTTATTTACGGCTTCTACGGTGTCTTCCAAACCAGCTTGTCCTGTGAGTAAAACTTTGCGCGCTGCTTTTGTGTCACCATTTTGACTGAGTTCGATTAAGAAGCTGATCCCAGTTTGTTCCGGCATAATGTGGTCACATAAAATGAGCGCAAGCTGAACTTCTTCTTCCGCCATCTCCTCAATCACTTGCCGAGCTTCAGTCACCGATTCCGCTCCTTCGACGACAAAGTTCTCCTCGAAGGGAGCAAGATCTTGGAGCACGCTATCCAAGACTTCTCGTTCGTCATCGACACATAAAATTAGATACTTGGTCATGTTTCATCTCCTTCTTCGATGACTGGTAACCAGACGGTCATTCGTGTGAACTGGCCGATCTCTGATTCGACGTCAATCCACCCTCTGTGTGCTGTTACGATTTGCTGGCAGATGGACAGCCCGATGCCTAAGCCAAAATTACCTTCTTTTTTTGTGGTGAAGTTCAGCTCGAAAATGGCGTCTCTTTGCGATTCAGGAATGCCACATCCATTATCTTCAAATGAGATAACGGCATAATGTGTGTGCTCTTTTTCTACAAGGCGTGTTTGTATGTTTAACACACCTTTCTCTGGAAATGCGTCAATGGCGTTAGAGACCAAGTTCGTCCACACCTGTTGGAGTGCGATCGGTTGACAAAGGATGGAAGGCAAGTTTGCATAGTCGGTTGAAACTTGGTGCATTTTTAATTTGTTCTCGAAAATCACCAAGGTGTCTTCAATGCCCTCATGAATATCGGCATAGTGCAGGGTCTCATCATCTGACCGAGCATATCCTTTCAGGCTTTTTACCATATCAGCAATTCGTGCTGCACAGACATTAATTGAGCGAAGTGTAGAACCTGCTTTGTGGTATTGCTCTAGTGTATTGAGAGCATGATAAGACGCTTGCTGCTTTCTCGTTAGTTGGGTAAGTAGCTCGTGATCGGATTCTAAACCAAGGCTCACCACTTTCTTTGCCAACGCTCGGTCTGGAAGAGTATGGCTAAGCGCTTTTACGCGTGATCTGAGCTCGGCGGTTGAAGCGGGTTTTGAGGTTTGCGCTTTGTTCAGTAATTCAATGCCTTTGGTTTGTATATCGGAACTGGGCGCATCGTTAAGTAATCGTTCTAGTGTATGCGTTAAATTCTCTACGCCTCTTAATATCGCGGCTACTGGATTGTTTAGTTCGTGGGCCACTCCCGCAACCAATTGACCAAGCATCGCCATTTTTTCTCTTTCAATGAGCTGCTGGTGGGCTGATTCTAAAGATTCGAGCGTTTTTTGAAGTTGCAGTTTGGTGTTGATGCTTCTTTGCAATCGGCGGTTGAAGTGGCGTAAGAGCAAGTTTGTAAAAAGAGGCAGTAAGTTTGAGTCGCTTTGCATCACTTTATTGAATACGTTGCGATCGAGTTTGATAACTTCTGTTTTGGTTAGTGTTAGAGCTGTCGAGAAAGAACATTCCCCAGTAACAAACGACATGCCTCCGACAATATTCCCTTTGTTATGGCGTACAACCTCTCGCTGCATGCCTTGCTCATCGCGCTTGTACAGAGCCACTTCACCTTCGGTGATAAACCACAAAAAGCTATTTGGCTCGCCTTCCACGGTTAACAAATGTTCAGGTGAGTATGTACGGCACGCTCTTGTTTCGTCATTATCTTTGAAAAATTGCTGGAGAGCGGAGATCACTTGCTCGGCTAACTCGGCATCAGACATCGAGTGGTAGTCGTGTAAGAATCCGGCTTGATAATGGCTCATCTGGTTATTGATGTGCGCTCGCAACAAGCTGTGATGATCCAATATCTGACTGTAACTTAGCAGGTCTTCTTTGCCATTTCGCAAGATAAATTGGGTCAGCTCTTTTTGCACTGTGTTAAATAAGACGTGATCTGGCAAAGGTTTAGTGAGGCAGTGGTCGAGCCTGCCCTCATTAACGGCAGTGAGAATTGCCTCTATATCAGACGAGCAGCTAATAAGAATTTTTCTTGCTTGCTCGGTATGTGGCATCCGGTCTAAACCAATAAGAAAATCCACGCCGTTAAAATGAGCGTGATGGCTCGCTATAACTAAAGCAACAGTCTGTTCTCTTTCTTCTAGATACTCTAAAGCGCTTTGAGCCTCTTCTATCGATTCGACAGAAAATATATCAAACTTACTTGAGAAGGCAGACAGCTCCAATCGAAACTGTTCAGCACTGATTGGGTTGTTGTCGAGACACAACACAGCATAACGATTCACAGATGTTTTAGCTCCGGTTAAAACTTCGCCACGCAAACTTTAACAATAAAAGGACATGATGAGTGGGAGCCAAGTATGATTCCTGATTAATGGACTAGAATAAGCATCAATAGTCTGATTTGTCTCAATGTTTTCTCCGCAGGTGGTTTGGGGTAGACTGACCGAAAATATCTAATAAGTGACGTTATGCAAAATCTTAAAAAAATCGGCGCCATTGGTGGTGCTATCTCATTAGCACTGTGTTGGCCATTGGCTGTCGGACAAATTGGTCAGTCCATCATTGAAGATGGTATTACCAATATGAATGATGAAATGATTAAAGGTGAAGTGGTCGAGTATCAGCGTGGCTACTTGTCTTCAGTCGTGCTGACTCGTTATTCAGTTGTTGATCCTGAGCTTAAAACTCAGCTAGAGCGTGATGGTATGCCAACGACGTTTGACGTAACCAGTGATGTTAGCCACGGTCTAACAAGCCTAACAGCTGATTCAAAATTGGTGGACAATGACTTTTTGCCTCTCACGATGCATAGCCAGACTCAACTAAATGGCAATACAGCATTTATCTTCGACCTAGACAGTTGGCATTATCGTAACGAAGCGCAAGGTGTTTCTGTTTCTACAAGCCCTGCAAAAGTAACAGGTGATGTGACGGTATTGGGTGATCTCAATTACCAAGTTTCCGTTCCTTCTGTTCAAGTGGATTTTGAAAACGGTGAAGAGCTTCATCTGAATGCATTGACAGGGCAAGGTAAAGGAAAGCAAGCAAAAGGCTACTGGTTAGGCGAGCAATCTTTCTCTCTAGAGAAGCTAGATGTGGTTGATGCGAACTTGACGCCTGTCTTTTTGATTGAAAATGCGAGCTACCGTGGTAACACTACGATGAGTGAGTCTGGTGATAAGCTGAACAGTCAATTAAACCTAGATGCTAAGAAACTACGTTTAACTGATGGGACGGATGTCGATAACTTTAAGTTGGATTTCTCAATTGCAGATGTGGATAGCCAGTCTTTTGATCAAATTATGTCTATCTATCAAGGCTCTCCTATGCTAGATGAGCAGGAAATTGCGAATTTATTGCCGCATGTCGATACGCTGTTTAGCAAAGGTTTTGATTTATCCGTGAACGAGCTTTCACTCGCGTTCGGTGACGGCAAGTTCCACAACGAGTGGCAACTATCCATCCCTGAAGGTACTGAGCATATTACTCAAGATCCAATGAAGTTGGTGACGGCCACTACTGGTGAACTTAGCACTTACTTCTCTGATGAATTAGTAACGCATTACCCATTTATTCAAGAAGGGATTGATGAGCTCCTTATTATGGAGTTGATCGAAAAAGTAGAGGGCGGTTATCAATTAAAAGCAGAAATTGGTGAAGGCAAATTGAAGTTCGAAAATGGGCATGAGTTCCCATTGGTGGCTCTACTTATGCCTGCTTTGATGCAACAACAGTAATTCGTGTTGTTGCGAATTTGTTTCAATTCAACGCTTAGTCTTTAAAAAGAGGTCGTAAGACCTCTTTTCTTGTTTTTATCACTGCGAAAACGTGATATTAATTTCTTAATATTTACATAGCAGGAGCAATGAGCATCATGGAACAAAATACGGACAACGTATTTAACTTCAGTGCAGGGCCAGCAGGTCTGCCTAAAGCAGTTATGCAGCAAGCACAACAGGAACTAATCGATTGGCAAGGTCTTGGCACTTCGGTCATGGAAATCAGCCACCGAAGCAAAGAGTTCATCAAAGTTGCAGAAGAAGCCGAGCAGGATTTACGTGATCTTCTGAATATTCCGGACAACTATAAAGTGCTGTTCTGCCAAGGTGGTGCTCGTGCTCAGTTTGCTGCTGTTCCTCTAAACTTACTTGGTGATGCCGATACGGCAACTTACATCGATGGTGGTTATTGGGCTGGAAGCGCGGTAGCTGAAGCGAAAAAATACTGCGAACCAGACGTGTTTGATGCAAAAACAGAAATCAACGGGAAAGTCGCGGTTCTACCTGCAAGTGAATGGAAAATTGCTCCAGAAGCGGCTTACGTTCACTTCTGTCCAAATGAGACCATTGATGGTATTGAGATTAACGATCTTCCTATCACCGACAAACCGATTGTTGCTGACATGTCTTCGACAATTCTTTCTCGTGAAATCGATGTGTCTAAATACGGTGTGATTTACGCGGGCGCTCAGAAAAATATTGGTCCTTCCGGCATTGCTATTGCTATCGTGCGCGATGATTTATTAGGTATGGCGAAGCAGGTACTACCAAGTATCTTGGATTACACTGTTTTGGCAGAAAAAGAATCAATGTTCAACACGCCACCAACCTTTGCATGGTACCTGTCTGGTCTTGTTTTCAAATGGCTGAAGGCACAGGGTGGAGTAAAAGCGATTGAGCAAGTGAACCGCGCTAAAGCCGCGCTACTGTATGATTACATCGATCAGTCTGATTTCTACCGTAATGGCGTGCACTCAGCAAACCGTTCTTTGATGAACGTGCCATTTCAACTTGCTAAGCCTGAACTAGATGCAACCTTCCTTGAGCTAGCAGACTCTAAAGGGCTGAAAGCGCTAAAAGGTCATCGAGCAGTTGGTGGTATGCGAGCATCCATTTATAACGCAATGCCGCTAGAAGGTGTTCAAGCGTTAGTAGACTTCATGCAAGAGTTTGAGAAAAACTACGCATAAGCTCAAACTGATAGTTGTTCTCCAAAGCGTCGCTATTGCGGCGCTTTTGTTTATCTCAACTCACATCATTCCAGGAAGGTAAAATGACCAAGGCAAATATTGAAGCGCTGACTAAGCAGTTCCCACTCTTGGCAGCACTTATTGATCTTGAAGAGGTTTGTTGGTTCAACCCCCATATCAGTTCCTTGGAGGAAGGCTTACCTCATGTCGGGTTAGATGAAAAAGATATTCAAGCGGCGAGTGAACGGCTAACACGATTTGCGCCTTATTTGATGAAGGCGTTTCCCGAAACGGAAACGTCGCGTGGCATTATTGAGTCCCCAGTGGTGGATATTCCCAATATGAAAGTGCGTTTGGAGCAGCAATACGACACACCAATATTGGGCCATTTAATGCTCAAAAAAGACAGTCATTTGCCAATTTCTGGTTCGATCAAAGCGAGAGGTGGTATTTATGAAGTGCTCACTCATGCAGAAAAGTTGGCGTTTGAAGCCGGCTTGCTCTGTGAAAACGATGATTACAGAAAATTGTTCAGCAATGAGTTTCGGCAGTTTTTTAAGCAGTACAGTATTGCGGTTGGCTCAACCGGCAATCTTGGTATGTCCATCGGCATCATGAGTGCGAAGCTGGGTTTTTCAGTTTCAGTCCACATGTCTGCGGATGCGCGGGAATGGAAGAAAAATAAGCTCCGGTCGCATGGTGTTAATGTCGTAGAGCACCAAGAAGATTATGGTATTGCTGTCGAGCAAGGTCGTAAAGAGGCAGAAAAAGATCCCAACTGTTTCTTTATCGATGATGAAAACTCACGGACGCTGTTTCTAGGTTACTCTGTTGCGGGTGAGCGTCTTAAGCAGCAGTTTGATGACTTGGGAATCGTGGTTGATGAGCATCATCCATTGTTTGTTTATCTTCCTTGTGGTGTTGGCGGCGGGCCTGGTGGCGTGGCATTTGGCTTGAAGGTAGCATTTGGCGAGCATGTCCACTGTATTTTCGCAGAGCCAACGCACTCACCGTGCATGCTGTTGGGCGTACATACAGGCTTGCATGACGATATTTCGGTACAAGATTTGGGTATCGATAACATCACCGCAGCTGATGGTTTGGCAGTCGGGCGTGCCTCGGGATTTGTCGGAAGAGCGATGGAAAGGCTACTTGATGGTTTTTACACCATTGATGACGCTCGTATGTATCACCACTTGGGTGAGTTAAGTGAACTGGAAGGTATTAATCTAGAGCCTTCTGCATTAGCCGGTATGATTGGTGCAGTGCACGTCTCGAATAACCATGCTTACCAGTCTCGAATGAAATTTGACGAAGAAAAACTCAAAAACGCAACACATCTTGTTTGGGCAACAGGTGGGGGCATGGTTCCGGAAGATGAAATGGCGGCTTATCTCAAAAAATCTGGTCGGTAAATCAGCACTGTATACGTGCTTAATTAGGTAACTAATAATACAGGAATAACAAAAGGGCTCATCGTTTGATGAGCCCTTCTCGTCACTGAAAATCGAATTATAGAGATTGTAATAGCTGGTAGTAACGACCTTTTTGAGCGAGTAGCGTTGGATGGTCGCCTTGTTCGATGATCTCACCTTGTTCCATCAAACAGATGCTATCCATACTTTCTAGCTCTATCAGTCGGTGTGTAATGAATACTACTGTCTTATTAGCAAAGTGTTCATTGAAAAGCGCCATCACTTTTTGTTCCGTACGCTTATCGAGGCCTTCAGTCGGTTCATCTAAGAGTAGGATTGGGGCATCACGTAGCAATGCTCGAGCAATACCGATTCGACGTTTCTCACCACCAGATAACTGACGACCGCCGTCGCCTAACCAAGCGTCTAACCCCGGCTCTTCAAGAAGTCCGCCAAGTTCGACTTTTTGTAAAATAGTAGACAGTTGCTCATCACTTGCATCCGGAGCGGCCATGAGTAAGTTGTCACGTAGTGTCCCGTTTAGTACATCTACGCGTTGACTGACCACAGTCATTGCTGCTCGCAGGTCCGACTCGCTCCAATCTTGCAGTTTTGTACCACCGATTCGAACTTCACCTTGGTTAACATCCCAGTAGCGGCAAAGAAGCTGAATCAGTGTTGATTTACCTGAACCTGTTTGACCTACAATTGCAGTTTTAGTGCCCAACGGTAGTGAGAGTGACAAGTCTTTCAGCACCTTTTGCTGACCGTCAGGGTAAGTAAAATCTATGTTGTCGAATTCAATGTCTAACGTTGTGTCTTTATGTTTCGACTGCTCAGGGAAGACAACGTCAGGTTCAGCCAAAATTACTTCATTTAAACGACGAGCAGAGGTCAACGTTTGACCGAGATACTGGAATGCGCCCGCGATAGGCATCAGAATCTCAAAGCTCGCCATGGTTGCAAACGCAAACAGCGCAATCCAAGGATCAGGAGCACGACCACCTACGCCGTCTGCAGCAAACCAAAGCATCACAACCAGTGTAATGCCGTTCACCAGCATAAGCAGGCCTGAAGCCATGCCCGTTAAGTTCGCGTTCACAAATTGGTTAGACAGCAACTGCTTCTGCTTCTCTAGAATGAGATTACGATAACGTTCTTCTGCTCCAAAGATACTCAGTTCGCTGTAGCCTTGAAGCCAGTCCAGTGTCGCCACTCGCAATTGCGCTTTATGATGAGTGAGATTCTCGCCATTGTTTTTACCCAGTTTATAGAACAGCACTGGCCATACAAACAACATGACGGTAAGAATCGAGCCAAGCAGTAGGGCGAGATGCCAATCAAAGAACGCTAGGACAGCCGTTAAACTCAATATGCCAAAAATACCAATCACGACAGGGCTGATAAGTCGAAGGTATACGTGATCCATCGCATCTACGTCCGCTACTAGACGGTTGAGCAGATCGGCATCACGCATCGTAGAAACACGACCCGGAATCAGTGGTGCAAGTTTCTTAAAGAAGAAGATACGTAGATCGGTAAGCAGCTTGAACGTTGCATTGTGGCTAACGACACGTTCTCCCCATCGACCTGCGGTTCGAGCCATTGCAGCGCCGCGTACCCCGGCACCTGGTAACATGTAGTTGAAGGTCTCACGAGCAACCGTCAAGCCTGCCACCGCTGCGGCTGAAATAAACCAACCTGATAGCGTTAATAAGCCAATAGATGCCGCTAAGGTCAGAAATGCCAGTAGCATACCTAGCGAAAGACCAAACCAGTGTTTCTTATAGAGTTTTAGATAAGGGAGTAAATCACGCATCTAAGTTCCCCTTGTCTGTTTCACGTTGTGCGAGGTTCGCTTCCAACATGTCTTTAAATAAGCCATCTTCTGTCGACAGTGTGGCGTAATCACCACGTTGAACAATCTGGCCGTCCTGCATAACAAGAATTTGCGATACGTTTTGTAAAGGCGCAAGTTGGTGAGTAATCATCAAATTCGTTGTGGCATGCGCATACTTGTTAATGCCTTCCATCACGAGTTTTTCACTGCGAGCATCTAAGCTTGCGGTTGGTTCATCTAATAACCAAAAACGACCATTTTGTAGCATGGCGCGAGCCAGTGCTAAACGCTGCGCTTGGCCGACAGATAAACCACCAGAACGATCAGATATCGGATAATCCAACCCATGCATTTCAACAAATTCAGCAGCGTGAGAGTCATTCAACACAGAATGTACGTCTGCATCCTGAACATTGTGCTTACCTAGTGTGATGTTATCTCGAATGCTACCGTGTAATAGCATCGGGTTTTGACCAATCCAGCTTACTGCCTCTCGCCATGTGGCTAGATCCAGTTGCGACAATTCACAACCATTAATCTTCAAGCTACCTTGATAAGGCATGAAACCGAGGATGGTGTTTACCAAGCTTGTTTTACCTGCGCCACTTGGTCCAACTAAAGCCGTACTTTTGTTGGCTTCAAGAGAGAAGGATAGGGGACCTGCGAGCTGCTTACCTTCCGGACTAAAAATGGTTAACTGGTTCGCTTCAATATGGATAGGGCTGTTTTTATCTAACGCTTGGGTACCATCTTTGATTTGATCGACTTCCAAATCCAGAAACTCGACAATGCTTTCTGCTGCCCCAACCGCTTGCTGTTTCGCATGATAGAACGTGCCCAAATCACGTAATGGCTGATAAAACTCTGGAGCAAGAATCAGAATGAACAAACCAGCAAAGAGCGTAACACCTGTGCCGTAGTAGCCGAAGTCCAGCTCCCCGATATAACTAAAGCCAAAGTAGACAGCGGTAATTGCGATAGAAATGGAAGTGAAAAACTCTAACACCGCAGAAGACAGAAACGCGATTTTCAGAACGTCCATGGTACGAGTACGAAAGACTTCTGAAGCACCCTTTAGCGTCTCAGTTTCAGATTTTGTTCTATCGAATAAGCGAATGGTTGTCATTGCTTGCAAGCGGTCATAAAAGTGACCCGACAAACGCTGCATCGCTTTAAAGTTTTTACGGTTTGCTTCTGCGGCTTTCATCCCAACCAGTGCCATGAAAATAGGCACTAGTGGTGCAGTGACCAGGAAGATCAAGCCTGCTGCCCAGTTTACTGGGAATACGACAACCAAAATGATGAAAGGCACTAGTACCGATAATGACATTTGAGGCAAGTAGCGTGAGAAGAAATCTTGCATATCTTCTACCTGCTCTAAGATGAGCGTTGCCCAACTGCCAGCAGGTTTGCCTTTGATGTAAGCTGGCCCAAGCTTATGAACTTTATCTAAAATGAGTTGGCGAATATAAACTCGAATTTGCTCCCCGCAACGGTAACCGGCAAGCTCTCGACCCCAGGTACAAGCAGCTCGACCGATAACCGTGCCACCGAGCCCAACAAAATGCCAAATGAGCTCGGCTTTGTCGACTTGGTCAATGATTAACTGGTGCAGAATGGAGGCGAGCAGGGCTGCTTGAGCCAATAAAAACACGCTTGAAAGTACGCCTAGGCCTATCGCAATCATAAGCCAGCGCTTGGCTAACTTACTTTGTTGCTTCAGCCACTTATTCAAGCTGCTTTGCTTTTTCTTATCCATCGTGAAGGCTTAATGATAATTGTTTTAATGAGGCGGTAGTATACAAAAGAAAACCCAGCGGGAATACCGCTGGGCTTTAAGGATATGACACAAATGTGAAAAGTTATTTGTCACCAAGTGAGTCTAAGAAACGTTCAGCATCTAATGCAGCCATACAACCTGTACCTGCAGAGGTGATCGCTTGACGGTAGTTGTGGTCCATTACGTCGCCAGCTGCAAATACACCTTCGATACTAGTTTGTGTTGCGTTGCCTTCAAGACCTGATTGAACGATGATGTAGCCATCTTTCATGTCTACTTGGCCTTCAAAGATTTGTGTGTTTGGCTGGTGACCAATTGCGATGAATGCACCCATTACATCGATATCTTCTGTCGCACCGCTGTTCACGTCTTTAATGCGGACGCCCGTTACGCCCATATCGTCACCCAGTACTTCATCGAGAGTGCGATCGGTATGAAGAACGATATTACCGCTTTCAACTTTATCCATCAGACGTTTCACAAGGATCTTCTCTGCGCGGAATGAATCGCGGCGGTGGATCAGGTGAACTTCTGACGCAATGTTAGATAGGTATAGCGCTTCTTCAACAGCCGTGTTACCACCGCCCACAACTGCAACTTTCTGATTACGGTAGAAGAAACCGTCACAGGTTGCACAAGCAGAAACGCCGCGACCTTTAAATGCTTCTTCAGACTCAAGGCCAAGGTATTTTGCTGATGCGCCGGTAGATATGATTAAGGCATCACAAGTGTACTCACCTGAGTCGCCTTTTAAACGAAATGGGCGTTGTGATAGCTCTACTTCATTGATGTGATCAAATACGATTTCAGTTTCAAAACGCTCGGCGTGTTCTTTCATGCGATCCATCAATGCTGGACCTGTCAGTCCCTCAGCATCGCCTGGCCAGTTTTCAACTTCAGTTGTGGTGGTTAGCTGACCACCTTGTTGCATTCCCGTCACAAGCACAGGGTTTAAGTTTGCACGCGCTGCGTAGACGGCAGCTGTGTATCCTGCAGGACCAGAACCAAGAATTAATAATTTACAGTGTTTTACGTCGCTCATTATGGCTCCAAAAAGGGCGTAACATTTCCCTCGATTGTATGGAAATTCTTAGTGCTTTAAAAGCATAAACAACGATTGTGATCGAATAATTGGTTATAGATTAGAACCCACTAAATATTGATTGAGAACGTTGACTTCTAGCATAAAATTCTATTCGTAGTAGAGAAGTCTAGTTTCAAATATTGTCAAAGCGTAAAACTGAAACATGGCTCTGTTTTTGTGGTTTGGTTTGGTTTGTTATGTTGTTTTCGTCGTTTTGTTGAAGCTATCAACGTTAAAAGCTGGTAATTGCAGAATATTTGCGTAACCTAGTTTGTAAATTAAATGTTAATTAATGTGCCTCATTAAAGGAGCAAATGATGTTACATTCACGTGAGAATACTCTACATTTAACACAGCTCAGCATGGCAGCAATTGAGCAGCTTTCCCCATCGTTTGAAGAACTGCCTCGTACCGAACATGCAGATGGTCAGTATCGACTACGACGTTATTCTGTGGTTGGCTTTGATAACGGCAAAGTCATCGACTTAAATAAAAATAGCTTTGTTCAATCCTCTGATATCAACCGATTTCAAGGTGATGTAGTAAGACAATTCGAGCCAATTGAGAAGGATATTCTTACCAGCGATGGATTTCGAGAAATGTGTGAATTGTTTGTCAATGCGAATCATCTGCCAAACGGTCAAGAAATAGAAATTCACCAAATCCGTATCAGGGCACTGGAAGAAGAAACCCAAGTAGCACCTGAAGGTGTGCACCAAGACGGTTTTGATCATATTGCAATGGTTGGTGTGGGACGCCATAACATCATCGGTGGCGACATCATGCTGTACAGCAGCCATAACCAAGCCCCATTTTTCCGTAAAGTGCTAGAAACCGGAGAGGTCGCAATCTTGGCTGATAGCAAGCTGTGGCATAACGCGTGCCCAATCCGCTCTGTTATTGATGACGAAGCGGGCCATATGGATGTATTTGTACTTACTGCTACGGATAAGCGTAATGAACTTCAATCTTAATCAGATCAGAGAGCAATTTCCGGCGTTGGCTCAATACCACAACGACAAGCCCGTGACGTTTTTTGATGGTCCAGGTGGCTCACAAGTGCCTCAACCAGTACTAGACAGCATGGTTGGGTATTTAGGTCGTTTCAACGCTAACTTAGGCGGGCATTATTTTTCTAGCCAAGTGACCGTTGACGTAATGCAAAATGCGCGTGAGTCGGCTCAGGCTCTACTTAATGCCCCTTCATCTGGCAATATTGTCTTCGGTGCCAATATGACCTCACTAACCTTTCAGCTTAGTCGCGCGATTAGTCGAGATTGGCAAGCAGGAGATGAGATCATTGTCTCCGCTTTGGATCACTATTCAAATGTATCCAGCTGGCAGCAAGCGGCAGAAGATAAAGGCGTTACGGTTCATCAAGTTCGTATCAACGAAGAAGATTGTACGCTTGATATGGAGCATTTAAGCCGCCTTCTTTCTGATAAAACGCGCCTTGTCGCTGTGACTTATGCATCGAACACGACGGGCTCTATTGTGGATGTACAGCAAGTAGTCAGCATGGCGCACAATGTTGGGGCACAAGTTTATGTGGATGCCGTCCATTATGCGCCTCATCATTTGGTTGATGTTCAAGCGTTAGGTTGTGACTTTTTAGCTTGCTCAGCTTACAAGTTTTTCGGACCACACGTTGGTATTGCTTACATAGCCGATCAGTGGCTCCACAGTATTCGCCCTTACAAAGTCGAGCCTGCCACTAATATAGGCCCTGGTCGATTTGAAACAGGAACGCAAAGTTTTGAAGGTCTTGCTGGTGTCGTTTCTGCGGTTGAGTATCTGGCTCAATTTGGTGAAGTCGGTTTACCTCTTCGCCAACGATTGGAGCAAAGCTACCAACTGTATGAACAACATGAGCAGCGCTTGAGTGAGCGTTTCTTGCAGCGTTTGAATGCATTAGATGGTGTCAATCTATTCGGTATCGCAAAGGAAGATAGCCAACTCCGCACGCCAACTTTTGCGCTAACGTTTGACCGATATTCTCCAGAGTTCATCGCGAAAACACTGGGTGAACATAACATTTGTGTATGGAATGGTCACTTTTATGCGTTGGGCTTAGTTCGTCAACTTGGTTTAGAAGAATCGGGTGGTGTAGTGCGAATTGGTTGTATGCATTACAACACAATAGAAGAAGTCGATATGTTATTCGATGTGCTAGAAAGCATCCTTGACGCATAACTAACGATTTCTTCCTAATAGAAAAACAAAAGCTCGAGTCAAACTCGAGCTTTTTTCATTTTTATTTGAATCAACGCGTTCTGCAAGCGATTACTCACTAACTTCAACTTCATAGGAAGTGAATTTTCTTACATTAATAACGCCGGTATCAAAGATGAGGTATTGACCTTTGATGCCTTGCAAAGTGCCAGTAACAACCGGGTTTTTATCGAAGTTATGCGAAGTGATCTTCGTTGGGTGCTGTTGTACCGGGTAGCTAAGGTCGGTAATGCTTTCGTTTAATACTTCAATGGCATCTTCGCCGAATTGCTGTTTTATCTCGGCAATTTTCTCTTCGACTAAAGGCAATAGCTCAGCAAAACGGTCCTGCAATGCCATAGGTTCACCGTCACCTTTTAGCAGTGTGCGCCAATTGGTCTTGTCTGCGATATGTTTCGCCAGTTCAACTTCAATTAAACCGGAGATATGGCGAGTTTTTACTTTAAAAATTGGCAAGCCCTGAGTCGCGCCTTGGTCAATCCAACGAGTCGGGATTTGAGTATGACGAGTAATACCAACTTTTAAGCTGGATGTGTTGGACAGGTAGACAAAGTGATCCACCATGCAATTCTCTTCACCCCATTGTGGTTCGCGACAAGTCCCTTGATCGTAGTGGCAGGTCTCTGGCTTCATGATACACATGTCGCAGCTTGCTAGCTTTTTCATGCATACAAAACAGTGGCCTTGCGAATAACTCTTTTTCGTTTTCTTTCCACATGAGCAACAAAAAATATTGCCAGTGTGAGTCAGTGTGAGCGTTTTACCCAGAAACGGAGTTAAGTCGATTTCTTCCTCACCGACAGGAAGACGGTAGTTGACGGCACCGTCCAGAGAAACACGCATTTTGTTTAGCGTGCCAGTTGCAATTAATGACATGACATTACTCATTATTGTGTTTTTGCACAGTATATACTGAAGTGGAGAAGAGATGCAGGGTTGACAGGAGCTTTAAAGTAAATGTCTTGCACTAAATTATTATGCATCGTGTTTTATTTTCTAAAAATTATGGCTGTGAAATGCTTCGCAAATAGAAGTTGAGCTGCACTTTTTAGAAATTTTAAAACGTGATAACGGTTCAAAATCCGTTACTATGTGTCGAAACTAAGAATTGAATGAGAAAGTGATTTTATTTCTTGATAAATCACCTTGATTTCATTTTTTGAAATTATTGAACCTCACGTATTGCATATAATCTCAGCAGGTCACTTGCCCATGAAGTGGATCCATAACTTTATCTTTGCTCTTTCTATTTGCACTATCAGTTTGGTTGCCCTTTATAGTGTGCTTGGCGATACGCGAAAGCTGACCATTACACCTGAGCATTTCAATATCTATGCAACTAAAGATGCCAGTGAAGGAGGTGTGAGTGAGGCTGATATCACATACGATCGGCAAAGCCTAGTTCTTAGCTGTGAACTAAAGCAGAGCTCGTATGCTTGGCCTTACTGCGGAATCTCGGTTTATACCGATTCAGCAACGCCAACACAGGGTATTGACCTTTCCAACTACCATACGATTCGATTGAAGGTGCGATATGAAGAGGCAGGAATAGGGGCTAACACTAGCCACGACCTACGTTTGTATCTTCGCAATTATAATTCTGAGTATTCCAAGCCGGACGACGAGTACACCATTAAATATAATGGCATGCAGTTTTCTCCGTCGGGTTCGATCGATATTGTCGAAATTCCGATTAAAAATCTTCAGGTGATGACCTGGTGGTTAGCAGATAACGGAGTCGCGATTGAACACTCTGCACCTGAATTTTCAAACATCACACGTATTGATATTGCAACTGGGTCTGGTGCGGCACTTGGTAAACATAGAATTGTGATTGATAAAATTGAGTTTGAAGGCGCTTACCTTGCGCAAGAAACATTGTTGTATGCATTATTACTCTCTTGGATGGCGCTTGGACTGGCTTTTTCACTGCATGAGTTACGAAAAAATAGAGTGGCTTATGAAAAAGCGCAAAAGCGTCACCGTCATTTGGAAAAGGTGAATGATACTTTGCGAGCTCAAAACTATGAGTTTGCAGAGTTAGCGCATCGAGATGCTTTGACGGGCGCGATGAACCGATATGCTGTGCAACACTGGCTGGAACAACAATCTCGTCAGGTTCGCTGGGGGCATAACACCTTCAGTATTCTCTATTTGGACTTGGATAAGTTTAAAAAGGTGAACGACAAATTTGGGCACCAAATGGGGGATGACATATTGCGCGAATTTGTCATGGTGGTAGCGACTTCTATTTACTCAGACGATCGACTCGTTCGTTGGGGCGGCGAAGAGTTTGTCGTATTTTGCCCTGATACCAATATTGAACAAGCGTTAGAGAAGGCAGAAATGATTCGCAAAAATGTGGAGGATCATTTGTGGGTGCACGGTGATTCATTAACTTGCAGTATTGGCGTTGCCCAAATGCAGAATGAACGCGTCTCAGAAACCATGGCGAGAGCTGACGAAGTGTTGTATCAGGCGAAGCGCAATGGCCGCAACCGAGTGGAAGCTCATTATGGTTTACTTGCTTGAGAAAAGAAGCAAGCCTGATAGCCGTTCACTGAAAGGAAAGAAAAAAGGTGGCCAACTGGCCACCAAGAGGGAAACTGCTGAACACCACTTAGGGGGGGAAGTTTGGGTTATCGATACGATTACCGTGAGCAGCAGTGTAGTGCTAATCGAACTTGCTATTTTTACCAGAACAACCAAGCGAAAAGCGTTAGTGCAGCAATACACGCAATGTTTAATACGAAACCAATTCGCATCATTTCTTTTTGCTTGATATGACCCGTACCGAACACAATCGCGTTTGGAGGTGTTGCAACTGGTAACATAAATGCACAAGATGCAGCGACGGCAATCAGTGCAGAAAGAATAACCGGAGACATGCCTAAGGCTTCTGCAATGGTCGCAAATACAGGGACAAGTAGCGCAGCACTGGCGGTGTTACTCGCAAACTCAGTCAAGAAGACAACAAAAGCAACCACTGCAAGAATCGTTAAGAGAATACCGGCTTGCTCAAGGAAGCCTGACAAGCTATGAGCCAAAAATACGCTTGTTCCGGTTGCTTTTAGGACGTTACTCAGACAGATACCACCACCAAATAGGATTAACACACCCCAGTCGGTTGTTTTCTCAATATCTTTCCACTCGACGGCGCGAGAAGCACCAAGTAGAAGGATGGCGCCAATAGCTACAAGAGTATCGAACTTCGCGAAGCCACCCAGCATAGCGTTAATAGGCTTACTGAATATCCACAACGTCACGGTCAGTAAGAAAATCGCCAACGTAATCATTTTGCCGTTTGTCCATTCGACTGGTTGATGGTCAAGGTCAAACTTGTGGCTAAGGTCAGGCTTAGTCATCGTGTACAATACGAGGATAGCGATTGGCATTAATACTAGGGAAATAGGTACACCAAACTTCATCCATTCAGTGAAGCTTAGGCCAACTTCAGCGGCTGCAATTGCGTTTGGTGGGCTACCAACCAGTGTTGCAATACCACCAATTGAAGCACTGTAAGCGATACCGAGTAGAACAAACAAAAAGGTGTTGTGGTTTTTCTTGGCGTCTAGCTTTGTCATCACACCCAGCACAAGCGGTAACATCATCGCGGCGGTGGCGGTGTTTGAAATCCACATTGACAGGCCAGCACTCACACCAAATAGCATGAATACAGCGACAGACATTTTTCCTCTTGCCAGCAATAGTACTTTATCTGCAATAGCTTGATCTAACTTTTGTTTATGTAGAGCCGCAGCTAGTGCAAAACCACCCAAAAATAGAAAAATGATGGAGTTGGAAAAGTTATTCAGTGCGGTTTGAGTGTTGAACACACCCAAAAATACCGCAAGTAGTGGTATGAGCAGCGCGGTAATGCTGACGTGAATCGCTTCGGTTAGCCACAGAATAGCAACAAAAACTAAGATGCTCAGGCCGGTTACTACTTGTGGTTCAAAGGGTAAGGTATTAAACAAGATAATGAACAATAGGATATTCGCGTTCAAAATCATGCTGTTGCGA
Organism: Vibrio sp. Vb1127; assembly: GCF_033338735.1. Lineage (NCBI taxonomy): Bacteria > Pseudomonadati > Pseudomonadota > Gammaproteobacteria > Vibrionales > Vibrionaceae > Vibrio > Vibrio sp. Vb1127. Next base: position 69,062 of record NZ_JAWOTF010000002.1, read on the forward strand.
GTGAAGAACCAATTCTTCAATGTCACAGCGAGTGCGGTCATGGGTAGTGCTCCTTTTGCATTGCCTTTTGTCGGTTTTTTTATGGCAAAGTAACTGACTTGTAGTTATTTATTGATGAAATGTTACTTTGAATGCGAAAAAGAGTTTTGCCTGAATCGTAGAGCAAATTAGAAAGTGTGATATTGAGAATTGGAAATGGGTAGAAAACTACCCATTTGTTTTATAGAAATGTTACTAGGCTTGTGAGCCACGTTATTCCTCTATTCGACGGGGACTTGAAGAGGCTCGTTAGCTGCTTTATTTGGCTCTTTTACTGCGACGATAGGTTCTTGAGGGCCAAGAAACTTAGGCTGCGTATTGATAATATACAGGTCTAAAAACGCTTTCACACGGGCTAGCAGTTCTCGAACACGCATCGATGTTTTTTGCTTGTTGGCCGTCGGCCCTGCTACCGCGAGACACTGCGCATCAATGCTGTAAGCATCAGCGATGAACAGTGCGCGTTCGCAGTGAAAGCGTTGAGTCACAATCAGAAATCGCTCCGAAGCAAAAATTTTTTTTGCTCGTACAATCGAATCTAAGGTACGAAAGCCAGCATAATCAAGGTGAATCACTTCTTCAGGCACGCCTGCTTTAAGTAAGTCGCGTTTCATTGTCCACGGTTCGTTATATGAACGGTGGGCGTTATCACCACTCAATAAAAACTGTTTTACTTTGCCTTGGTTGTAAAGCTCAATCGCCGCATTAATGCGATGAGTGTAGTAAGTGTTGAGGATCTTTCCGATGTATTTACTGGTACCAAGAACTACGGCAACCTCATGTTGAGGGATTTGCTCGTATTCAGTGAAAATGCTCTCTTTGGCTTGTAAAACCACCCACCGGTCGATGGCAATAACAGAAACAAGCAGACTAAGTGCAGAGATCGACAAAATCAAAGCAAATCGCTTCCAGGAAAATTTCAGCTTCCACTTTGATCTTATGCGAGAAAACAACAAAACGTTTTATATCCTTAACTAAAAATGTAGTTCTCATCATATCTGATAGAAACAAAAAGAGAGAAGCCCATTTATGCCAAAATCTGGTTAGGATGATAAAAAAATAAAAGCCCCTACATGGTAGGGGCTAATTATTAAACGAATTGTCTCAAGCTTAGAACGCAGTGCGTTTGTAGCGGCGGTAAACAGGTTGCCAGAACGACTGTTCAATCGCCACGTTCAATGCTTCATCAGTAATTTCTAATGCGACACCTTGTTCAATTGCCTTTTTACCAACGGCAAATGCGATTTTTTTCGATACTAAGTGGATCTCTTCCAGTGGTGGAAGTAGTGCCCCACGACCGTTGATTGCTAGAGGAGAGCATGTTGCGAGCGCGCGGCTTGATTCCATTAGCATCTCGTCAGTGACACGTTTTGCATTGACAGCAAGTACACCAAGGCCAATGCCTGGGAAGATGTAGCTGTTGTTACATTGTGCAATAGGGTAAGTGCGACCTTCATGAACCACTGGCTCAAATGGGCTACCTGTTGCAACCAGTGCTTCACCATTTGTCCAACGAATGATGTCGTTCGGTGTCGCTTCCACGCGGCTTGTTGGGTTCGACAGTGGGAAGACAATCGGACGCTTACAGTGTTTATGCATTTCTTCGATGACTTCTTGGCTAAATAGGCCAGGAGCACCAGAAACACCAATTAGTACCGTTGGCTTGGCGTTACGCATAACATCGAGTAGTGAGAAGCCATTTCCTTCATTTTCCCACTCTTTCGTATTGGTATGCTTTTGCACCAAGCGTTGTTGGAAATCAAGAAGGTTAGGCATGCCTTCTTGTAACAGACCCCAACGGTCAACCATGTAAACTTGTGAGCGAGCTTGCTCGTCAGAAATTCCTTCCGATACCATTTGTGCGATGATCGCTTCTGCGATACCACAACCAGCAGACCCTGCGCCTAGGAAGGTAATACGTTGTTTAGAAAGCTGAGTTCCTGCTGCTTTACAAGCTGCAAGTAGAGAGCCAACAGTAACAGCAGCAGTACCCTGAATATCATCATTGAAGCAACACACGCGGTCTTTGTAACGCTCAAGAAGAGGCATCGCATTTTTCTGAGCAAAGTCTTCGAATTGGATCAAAGCATCAGGCCAACGGCGCTGTACCGCTTGGATAAACTCTTCTACAAATGCATCGTATTCTGCACCCGTAATACGAGGATGACGCCAACCCATGTACATCGGATCAGCTAAGCGTTGCGGGTTATTGGTACCCACATCAAGCACGATTGGTAGCGTGTAAGCAGGGCTGATACCACCACACGCGGTATATAGTGACAGTTTACCGATAGGAATACCCATGCCGCCGATACCTTGGTCACCCAAGCCAAGGATACGTTCGCCATCTGTCACAACAATCACTTTAACGTTGTGGTTTGCTGCGTTGTTCAGCAAGTCGTCAATACGGTCACGGTTCGGGTATGAAATGAACAGACCGCGACCACGACGGTAAATGTTAGAGAAGTTTTCACATGCTGCGCCAACAGTCGGCGTGTAGATGATTGGCATCATCTCAGAAATGTGATTTTGCACTAGGCGGTAATACAATGTTTCGTTGGTGTCTTGGATATTACGCAGATAAATGTGTTTATCCATATCGCTTTCGAAACTTTTGTATTGCTGGTAGGCACGTTCCACCTGCTCTTGGATAGTTTCGGTCGACTCTGGAAGCAGACCTTCTAAGTTGAATGAACTACGTTCTTCAGCAGAGAATGCACTGCCTTTGTTCAAAAGAGGGGTTGCTAAAAGAGCCGGACCCGCATATGGAATATATAGTGGGCGTTTATCGTTGTTCATTGGGTGCCTTATGTAGGGTTGAAGGATGCGCACCAAATTTTAACGGGTTCACTATTTAGTTGTAAACATGCGTTGATGCACATCAATGTAATGTCGCAAAAAAATTCAGATACCGACGAAAATATCGGCAATATTGGTTGTTTAGAGATACCTAAAGCAGGATTTTTTTACTTGGGTATAATGTTTTGCATCATCAAATCAAATCCAATTTCTATGTTTCAACTACCTATCGACAGCCTGCAAGCTGAGTTTGACCATCATGTAAGCCTTAACCATCTTGTGGTGGAAGCCGAAACCGGGTCGGGTAAATCTACTCGCTTGCCCATGTGGGCGGCAAAACACGGACGCGTTCTGGTTATTGAACCACGTCGAATTGCTTGTACCTCGCTGGCTGAATTTCTTGCGGAGCAATCTGGAGAGCCAATAGGTCGCAAAGTCGGTTACGCGATCAAGCTTCATGCCTACTTTGATGAAAAAACCGAAGTTGTATTTGTGACTCCGGGGGTTGCACTGCGTTGGTTTTCGGAAAACAAGCTAGCAGACTTTGATGTCGTGATAGTGGACGAATTTCACGAGCGACGCTGGGATATTGATCTATTAACCGCCATTTTGAAGCAAGAAAATCAACATCGATTGATCGTCACTTCCGCTACCTTAGAAGGCGAAAAGCTAGCGCGTTACCTGGATGCTAAGCGTCTGCGTTCGGAAGGACGTTGCTTTCCAGTCACGGTGACACATCGTTCCACAGACAGCCGCTATTTACCGAACAAAAAGGGATGTGAACAGGAAGTTGTCGGAGCGGTAAAAGAAGCACTGGAAGATGAAGATGGCGATATTCTTGTTTTTCTCCCAGGACGTAAAGAGATCGCCCAATGCGCGCAGATGCTACAAAGCAGCAGTGATGTCATGGTGGTTAAACTTCATGCCTCGGTCAGTGATGAAGAACGACATCGTGCGCTGACGGTACAAAAGCAACGGAAAGTCGTATTGGCAACCAACGTCGCGGAAACCTCTCTGACCATTCCTAATATCCGTGTGGTAATCGATAGTGGTTTAGAGCGCAGAACTGTACAACGAAATGGACGTACAGCACTGACATTAACCAACATTTCTAAGGCCAGTGCCGCGCAGCGAATGGGGCGAGCAGGTCGCGTTACCGAAGGGGCTTGTATTCGTCTATATGGTGAGCACGCGCCTTTAGAGTTGGTGACACCTCCAGAATTACACAGAGAAGAGCTCGTCGAGCCCATGCTGGCAGCGGCTTGTTGTGGGTACCGTCTCTCAACACTCGATTTTCTCGACTCAATTCCCCCAAAGTCGCTAGAGGCATCTCATTCGACGTTGTTATCTATGGAAGCGATTGATGAGGATGGCAATGTCACGCAGCATGGGAGAAAAGTATATCCACTACCCATTGATGCACTGTTTGCCGATCTCGTTACCAGAATTCAAGCGAAGCCAGAGAAGGAAGTAATGATTGATTTGGCTGCCGCCTTATCTGTGCCTGCGCAGCTCTATCAGCGACAAAGTGGTGAAGTTGCTGAGCTTCTATCTCAAGAGGAGCCATACGGGTGTGATGCCTCTTTGCTTATCCGTTTGGTTCGGGGGGAGCGACTTCCGGGCATTGTCATTGATGCCAGCGCACTCGAAGAGGCGCAAGGTTTAGCGAAACAAATGCGAGAAGTATTTGAATTACCGGAACTTGACGTTGCCTCTCGATATAAACGTGAAGCGCTCTTTTTCTCCATCGCCTCATTGCACCCTGAGCTTGTGTTTGTCCGACGAGCTCGTCGAAGAGATGCTCTAGGAAATGGCGTAGTCGAGATGCTGGTTGGGCGTAACAGCCGCTTTCCTGATAAAGAAGAAGCGGCCATCGTGCTAGATAGCCATAGCGTGCCAGGACGAGGCGTTAAGCAAACACTAAACCTCGCATCGGTTATGATGCCTATCCCGCTGACGTTATTACGCGAACTTGAGCTAGGGGTATGGCAACAAGGTGAGACGAATTATGAAGAGGAGACCCCAAGAGCAACGATGCATTTTGTCTACGCCGGACGAACAATCTGTACTGAACACCAAGCGTTACAAGGTGATGTTGCTGTTCAGTCTATTGTCGAAATGATAGAAGACGAGACACTGTTACCAGGTTTTGCTTCTCAAAGAAAACAGCAAATCCAACACTGGAAACTCTACAACGCATTGGGCCTTAATGTCGAAGGAGAAGAGGTTAACGACTTGGCCTCCTTGACATTTTCTCGCTGGTTAAAGGATCAGTTGGAAACATTAGGCGTTGAAAACACCGATGATATGGCGTTGTTTGAACCAGAAGACTTAACATTTAACGGTGTTCCAGAATGGGAATACGACGATTTCACGGAGCAGTACCCTTTAGAACTTTCGCTGCCAGAACTCCAACTGGATGTTGAGTATTACGCGTCTCGCAAGCTAGTACAGGTCGTTTATCGAGAGGGAAACCGTAAGGGAGACCCGAAGCGTTGGGAGCTGCCACGTTGGGCTGGTTGGAAGATACAGTATAAAAAGGCCAGTCGAGTGATTGATGTAAAGTAGGTCGGCGGATGACGTTGTGACAAGAATTGATATTTTCTTGGTGAATCTATAATGATTTCATATTGATAGCGTTACTTGCGTGTTGTTTTTAGTTTCTTAATTGAAATATTAATCAATTGAATGCTTATATATGGCGAAGCTGTACATCAGTTGTTACAAAGCTGGTTTTAATATTTCCTTTTGTATGTAAATTAGGGCATAAAAGACGAATGTTTTATATCCCATTGCTATATCAAAACAGTTGAACGATATTTGGTATATCTCATTTTCGAGTGTCGGGGGCATAGAATGGATCAACAAGGAAAGACGTGCATTGAATTCGACTACACTAGCTTTTTAGGAGCGACAGGTAGTAAAAAATGGACCTTTTTAGAGGCATTTGCCACCATCGCGCCTATTTTCGGTTTGATGTGGAAACAGAACATTGCGGAATTGCGCAAGCCTGAAGATCGGTTGTGGGATGCCGCATTAAAATCGATGTCTTCTCGTAAAAGTGATGAATCCAATTTGGTCCGCTTAACCCAGTTAGCTAAACATGAAGGGATCAATGAATTGCGAGTCGTTATGCCATATTCGCTCGATGTTCAGCAAATCGAGTACATAGAATCTCGCAGTCAGTTGAAAGTGGACACGTCAGAACAAGATGTCCTTAACATCAAGTTTTAGGCTGAGCATTTCCACTTCGTCGATGTACCACTTAACAATAGTGCAATGAAAAGCGACCTCAAAGTAGGTCGCTTTTTTATTTTGAGGTTTTTGTCACAGGTCTTGGAAGTGTGATGAATATAGAGTATTTGCACTTAAATTAACAAAAATGTAACGTTTGGAAATGCAATTGTCATAACTAGCTTCTAACTTTGTGTTTTTAGGACAAATTACCGACTAAGTGGTTGGTACTGTAAGTTCGAATTAACGTCCCTTATTGGCACACAAGGATGATTGAGTCACCACGTCATTTGGGCATAAAAACAAACACAATAAGAAAGGAAGTCAATATGTCTTTGTCTCGTCGAGACTTTATGAAAGCTGCCTCTTCAACGGCGATTGTTACCGGGCTGGTGGGCTGTGGTAGCGATGCTAGTGAATCTGTTGCGGTTACCTTTGAGCACGGAGTGGCGAGTGGAGATCCTACTCAAACACAAGTAATCATTTGGACTCGTGTTACAACCTCAGCGAGCTACGCAGATGTAAGCTGGCAAGTTTCATCTAACGAAAATTTTACTGATATCGTGCAAAGTGGCACTTTTGCCACAGACACGAGCCGAGATTTCACGGTAAAAGTCGATGTTCAAAATCTCAACGCAAATTCTCGTTACTACTATCGATTCATGGTTGGTGATGTCACTAGCGAAGTCGGGCAAACTCAAACATTACCAGAAGATGGTGTAGAAAAGGCATCCATGGCGGTTGTTTCTTGTGCAAACTATCCTGCTGGCTATTTCCATGTGTACCGAGAGATTTTAAATCAACATGAGCAAGACCCGTTTGATGTGGTGCTTCATCTCGGTGATTACATATATGAGTATGGTGCTGGTGGCTACGCTAATGAAGATGCTGAGGCACTAGGGCGAGAGCCAAGCAAAGGCACTGAATGCATTACCTTAGATGATTACCGAAAACGGTATGCGCAATATCGCCAAGATGCTGATCTGCAAGCGTTACATGCGAGCCTACCAATGATTGCTGTCTGGGATGACCATGAGCTTGCAAATGATACTTGGAAAAATGGTGCGGAAAACCATCAAGAAGAGGAAGGCAGTTTTAATGATCGTCGTGCAGCTGCGGCTGCCGCGTGGACAGAATGGTTGCCCGTTCGTGAAAACACTTTCTCAAACATGCTGATTTACCGTCAGTTTTCGTTTGGAAGTTTAGTCAATTTGATGATGCTCGACACGCGACTTGTGGGGCGTGATAAACCGTTGGATTATTTCTCGCTCAGCTCACCAACGATGGAAGCTATTGGCGGTTTAGTTGCCCAGTCGCGCAGTCAAGACCGAGAGCTGTTAGGCGGTGACCAACTCGCTTGGCTGATGGATGCGTTCAGTACGCACGACGCAACTTGGAATGTGCTAGGGCAACAAGTGTTAATGTCTCGTATGGAGTTGCCAAGTTCGGTTATGACCGCGATGTTTCAATTGTTTACTGCCACTGAAGAACAAAAAACAGAGGCGTTATTAGCGGTAAACTCTGCGATTACGGGTTATCTCTCTGACCCAAGTTTAGATACCATTGCTTTGCCATATAACCTAGATGCATGGGATGGCTACTACGTTGAGCGAGAGAAAGTTTATCAACTGGTCAAAGCCAGCAGTGGTAACTTTGTCTGCTTGGCCGGAGATACGCACAACGCATGGGCAAGTGAGCTTAAAGACGTATCTAAGCATCCTATCGGGGTAGAGTTTGCGACTAGCTCTGTGAGTTCCCCTGGGTTAGAGGCCTACCTCGCGTTAGACCCTGTCGCGATCGCTCAAATGGAATACACGCTGCCGCACTTAGTGTCAGAATTACAGTGGGCAGACATCAAACAGCGTGGCTTTATGCGCGTTACTTTTACGCCCGGCAAGGCAGAGTCGACCTGGTATTTCGTATCAACGATTAAAGACAAAACATATCAGGTGACGACCAAGTCAGCCTCTACAACAGATGGCACTACGTTAAATATCGGCTAAACTGAGCCTAATACGAAAAAAGTCCGCAAGCTAGTGCGGACTTTTTATTGGAAAGCGTTTAGCAATCTAGCGACAGTGCTAGTCAATCAATCCGTATTCTTTGCTCAGAACTTCGATGATTTCCGCTTTCGGATTCTCACTCAAATGAATCGGCTTGCCTGTAATCTTCTCGGCAATACCAATGTAAGTGCTCGAAATCGCCATCAAAGATTCGACGGGTAAAGCATTATCACGAGCGAGTGCTTCACGCTCTGGCATACGTTCTTTATTTAGCAAGATATCTGGGTCAGGGAAGTGGTTAAGTAGGAACTGGCGGAAACCTTCTTTTGAGTTCTCTACGATGTGACCTGCTTGGTACTCTTTAGCATCCCATATACGAGATGAGTCTGGTGTACCCACTTCATCCATGTAAATCAGCTTTTCATTGCCAGCAGCATCATGAACATAACCAAATTCGAATTTGGTATCGACAAAGATTTGGTCAATTGCTTCTAATGCTTGGCTGATAACGTTAAAGCCTTCTTTCAGCAGTTTTTCGTAGAGTGCGATATCGTCCGCACTTGAGAAGTTAAATGCTTCGTAGTTGTCTACGATATTTTGACGAGTAATATTAACGTCATCCGCTTCTGGCACACCGGGAATGCCTTTTAGAATGCCTTTTGTGGATGGGGTCATTAGCAACTCTGGCAGTGCTTTGTCTTTTTCTAACCCTTCAGGAAGTTGGATTCCACAAAACTCGCGCTCGCCATTTGCGTAAGCGCGCCACATCGAACCCGTGATGTATTTGCGGCAGATGGCTTCGATTTTTACCGGTTTGGCTTTTTGTACAATCCAAACAAAAGGGTGAGGAATGTCTAGAATATGGCTATCTGCTAAGCCATTTTCTTTGAACAGTTTGAACCAGTGATTAGAAATCGCATTAAGCGCCGCCCCTTTACCCGGGACACCATTAAGACCACCTTCAGCATGCCAAATACAATCGAATGCAGAGATTCGGTCGCTAATCACCATGATAGCCAAAGGCGCATCTGGAGCGACATTGTATCCTTTTTCTTTGATCAGTCGAGTGCTGTCTTCTTCAGTTAACCAGTAAACTGAACGAACTTTTCCACTATGAACGGGTTTATGGGTGCGAATTGGCAGGTCGTCATTGACGGCAAGTACTTGATTAGCAAGGCTCATTGCGACATTCCTATCATCTTAATCAAACGTCAGAAAGAGAAGATATTCAGCAAAATGTGGGCGCTGAATAAATCGAATGTGGGCATCATACCAGAACTATTTTAACTCGCCAGAGAAAAAGCAAACGTTTGCCTGTTTTCTTTAATACTAAAAAAGCCCCCTTAAAAAGGAGGCGAGATGCAGGATAGATAACGTCGAACTTATTAGTGGTACTTATTAACTCTGCCTTCGACGAAAAAGACTTCACACTGATAGCGCTGCGCCACGTCGCGCAACATAGATTGATTCATAAGTGCAATTTTATTGGATGCGACAACAGCACTGGCATTACCTGATCGGATGGCTTTTATCACGATCTCGACTTCTGAAAGCTGTTGAGAGGGCTTCATTTGAATAACGTTTTTACAGCAAATATTAGAAGCAGTGAGTTGTTCAAAGTCTGGACGAGGGCAGTCTGCTGTAAACAAAATCCATTGTTTCTGCTGCGATAAAACAGCCAGCTTAGATAGAAGCTGATCCGAAACGGCCATGGGCTTAGTTGCTTGTGCCAATACGTTGTAACGAGAGTATGTATGAGATTGACTTTGTAACTGCATCTTACTGTTCCTTTATACATGCTGTATGTGCATACAGTAGTTTGTTTTGGCGACCTGATCAACAAGTTTCTCAAAAGTTATTTGCGGTTTTTTGAGAAGGAAATAAAAGGATTTTACTTTAAGTAATTGAATTCATTTGTTTATTTTTCATTTCTGATATGTCTAACATCAATTTAAAAATGTGAGGTGAGTAGAAAGTTGGACGAGAGACATACAGGGGTTTACTACTGTATATACAGGTGTTTTTCACGGACAGTGGTTTGTATACAGTGGAAGAGGGCTGATAACCGATGCGACATGCTATGTAGGATAGGAGGGAATACGAGATAGAGATTGGAAATAGGCTTGGGCGATCAAAAAAGCGCCTTATAAAAGGCGCTTTTGAAAATCAGTTCCATTGATTCCGTCTTGCTTAGCTCGCTCGTTGCAAACGTTCACGCATTTGCAATTCGCCTTGGTTAAATAGGCGCACGTCGATTTTCGCCATATCGTAACAAGCTTTACATGAGTAGTGGTGCTTGCCATCTAAATAATCGTGACGAGTTACAAGACTAGGTTTTTTACACCAATCACAGGTGCCTTCTTCAGTGAACATTGATTTTCTCCCCACCTAGATTAATTTGAGTCGTTAGGTGTTATTTTGCGCCGGGCATTATGGCATAAAAGCGCGACTTAAGTTAAATGTCTGTTAATTTCTTTGAGAGGGAGATCGATTGCGGTGCTTGATTATATGGGAATAAAAGCATGGCAGCCAAAGTATCCTGACCTATTTTTACTGTTTTGTAACATTTTGTGAGACGAGCTTAAAGGCATGATTGAGTCGCTTCATTTCTTCTTCACTGCCTCTTGTGTCAGGATGATAAAGCTTTGATAGCTGTCTATAGCGTAGCTTGATTGCTTGTAAATCAGGGATGTGTTGTAGTGTGTAGCCAAACATAGCACACGCGACGCTTAGCTTATGGTTCTCTGCCTGGGTTTTGGATTTCTTAAATTCTTTGAATACTTTCTCTAGCTGGCGTTTCAGTTGCTTGTTCGTAAACTCTAGCTCTTTTATTTTTTTCGCCATTCGTTGATTTTGGCTTTCCTCTTTGGCTTCAAGCGCTTTTCTATTCTGCTTAAGTTTCTTGATTACGAGAAAACTTAAGCCGCTGATGATGAGTATCGCCGCTAGCCAGATCAGCCATAAAAACTGCGAGTGTTCTACTTTGGGGTTTGCAACTGTGCTTTTCTCTTCCTGTGCTTGCTCAGCCTTTTTATCGAGCGACTTTATTTGCGAGACTTGTTTAGCTCGCAGTTGGTTGAAGCGCTGCTCTAACAGTTGATTATAAGCTTGTTCTGCTGCTGGATTATGCTGAGAAGCCATTTGATACAAGGCTTCAGTCAATTGAGAAGTTGTGACCTTATCTGGATTGCGCTGAATAAAATCGGCGAGAAGAAAGCCACGATCGGTTGGGTCATTGAGTGCGATAGAGGTTAGCCAATATAACGCTTGTGTTTCATTTTTTTCGCCATTTATCCCTTTAGCAAAGTCGTTCGCGAGCTGTTTTTGTGCAGGGAGGTAACCTTGGTTGGCGGATTGCTCTAGCCAGTAGCGCGTTTCTGGTGAGGCTTCAGCTTCGTTTGATGCCAATAATTGTTGTGCGTACTCGTATTGTTCGATGGGGTCATTTGGAGCTTGAGAGGCAAGTGAGTAGCCAGAAAAGCTGAGGCTAAATAAGCAGAGTAGGGCAGACGTTTTGACAGACATTAATATGTCAGGCCTAACGATAATGGTTAGGCCTGCTCCGGTAATTTTTTATTATTACCGTTATGGTGCAACCAAATTACTTCAGTGGCAAGATCTGGATTTCAACACGACGGTTGCACGCACGACCTTCAGAAGTTTGGTTTGAGCAAATTGGGTTACGTTCGCCGTAGCCGCGTGCAATTGCACGACCAGGTGCAACGTTTTGAGATACTAGGAATTGACGTACGGACTCTGCACGGCGCTCTGACAACGTTTGGTTGTATGACTCACTGCCTGTGCTATCCGTGTAACCGTCAATAACGAGACTGGTATCTGGGTACTCAACTAGGATGCGAGCAACACCGCGTAGAGTATTATGGATACTAGCATCAAGCTGGTAAGAGCTTGAAGAGAAGCCGATACCGTTTTCCATACGCAGTAAAAGCTGATTTTCACCAACACGCTGAACTTGTACGCCAGAGTTTAGCAAAGCGCGACGTAATTCCGCTTCTTGTTGGTCAAAGTAGTAACCAACGCCAGCGCCAGTCGCTCCGCCTGCGGCTGCACCAATGAGTGCATGCTGACGACGTTCTTTAGCATCATCACCCGTTGCTAGGCCGATTGCTGCGCCAGCGATCGCACCAATAAGCGCGCCTTGCGTGGTGGAGTTAGTTTCGTATTCACCCGTTGTTGCATTTTGGCGTTGAGTGGCTTGACAGCCAGTAAGAGCTAGCACTAGAGCTAGTGCAATAGGCATCTTTTTCAAGGGAAAATCTCCGTATAAAACTGAGGCGAAACCATGCCTCATAGTGGGATGCGAATTATGAATAAACAAGCATTGATATTTGTTATGAGAAAGTAAGATTGATAAGAGTTTCTGTAAGAAAATTCCTATCAATACTGCCAAAGCTCTCAAAGTAAGCCCCATCGACATCGAAGTCATTGCTGCTTATGTGAATCCTTTACTATTCTGGCTATTTCGATGAATCGCCCAACATTTTGCGTGCTTGTTCGCCGCCCACTCCACGGTTAACTGAAACCTTTCTACCTTTCTTTAAGCCCACTTCGTAGTCTTCAGTTAGGTTTTTCATCGCTTCTTTCAATTGCTTCTTGAACGTTTCGCGGTCAATGTTTTGGAATTCTTTATCAATATAGTCATTAATTTTATTGGCCGACTCTTCATCTGGAGAAATAATTGGCAATTTTTCAATCGCGCCTTCCACCCAGCCAGATACAAATGAGTTCACACGGCGAGTCACTTCCTGAGAAGAGGTGCCGGTGCCAGCAAAGCTGTTTCGGAATTGTCCGGTACTTTCGTTCATCTCGCGATAAACAATATCGAAAGCAAATGCAGCAAAAATAGCGCGATCTGCTTCACCGATAAATTCGACACGTTTGAGCCCTTTGTGATTCAACAATACTGCTTCGACACCGAATTTTGTGTTAATGCCGCGAATCACTCGCAATATGGTAGAACTGATGTTCGCTGGTAGCAGATGAGAAGATTGTGTTTTTCCCATTCTGATGAACTCAATATCGTCTTTATCGAGACCATATTTAAGCATGAGGCGATGTGCCATTTTGATAGCATTGGCAGCCTCATTAACATTAGCGGAATTGCCCAGTTCTAAGCACTTGGCGATTTTTTTCAGAGCTTTTTGTTTATCCATCGACAACCAGTAACGAAAGCAGAAAATTTATGAAGTCAGATATATTACCTTTTTTGACATAAAAACGAAATACAAGGTGGGACTGAAGATAATTTCTGCACATAAAAAGAAGCCTCGCATTAAGCGAGGCTGGCGTTTTAGTTCGTCGTAATCAGTATGAAGCCGTACTTGTGTCTAAGAAGCCATTCTTCATTAAGATTCGTTAGAATTACAACCCGAGCTGGTTGAGCAAGTCATCGGCATCATCGTTTGATCCCGACGATTTAGATTCTTTCTCAGCCAACTGTTTACGTGTTGCCTCTAAAATGTCGTCTGGGTTTTCGTCTTCAGCAACTTCAAACTCTTCCAGTTGGATGAACTCAGTTTTATCCATTGCTAGCTCGAGATAGAAAATATTGTTGTTTTCGGTGGAGAACGTCACTCTGCGCGCTTGAGGGCGGTCAAGGTTGGTATCAACTTGTAAGATAACTTGCTTATTCAGCGCCAGCATTTTTGGTTGGTTTTGTGTGATGTTCGTTTGCAGGTCTTTACGAATTTTATTAGTGAAGTCTCCGACCAGTTGATTCATGAGTTCACCCAGAACATCGCCTACCTCGTCAGAAGTATGAGATATTGCCAGTTCTTCTTCTGGCATGCCCATATTACGCATGTAGTTGGTGTAGATCTCCAGTGCGGCTTTTGCCGTAAAATTAATCACAACTAGCCCGGTAAATCCGCCATCAAACAGAACAAAACAGCCAAAATCTGGTTTGAGGCTAGTCTTGTGGATTTTTTGCACCATTGCTGAATAATTTACTTGAGAAGATGTCGCCGAAGTAAGTACGCCAGAAACAGACTGGCAAAGTTTGAGAAGGATATCTTCAGTGGTCACAATTTTATTTTTTTTCATTCTGAAAACTCATCTAGAAACGCGATTCGTTCCCCAATGTAAGGCATCAAGCGTGAAAAAATAAAGCATAAGTTTAATTATTGTATCGAGATTCTGATTTGCTCGTCTTTTTAAATGTTGTAAAGTGACGAAATTCAAAGAATATTACTTCACTAACTCTTTTGTGGTGTTTTTTCGCTTAGCGCCAATTTGTATGAGAAGTGAGCAAATAATTACACAACCCGCAGCTGATCGGATCAGCGTCGTAGGGGCAGGAAGCAAATGTTACCAAGATTACACTCGCAAACTGATGTCGATCCTCTTGTTCTTAGTTTTCTGAAAGAGCTTGAGCACGCCGGATTCACTGGTGATATCGAAAGCCAATATTCAAGTCGACTAGCGGTTGCCACTGACAACAGTGTTTACCAGCAACTTCCTCAGTCTGTCGTTCATCCCAAAACGACAGAAGATGTTTCTCTCCTCGGGAAACTGAGCAATAAAGAAAAGTACGAACGAATTACCTTTTCACCTCGTGGTGGCGGCACGGGGACCAATGGTCAGTCGCTAACCAAAGGTATTGTGGTGGATATGTCTCGCCACATGAACAAAGTGCTTGAGATTAATGAGAAAGAAGGCTGGGTTCGTGTACAAACTGGTGTAGTGAAAGACCAGTTAAATGACGCAGTTCGCCCTTATGGCTACTTCTTCTCTCCAGACTTATCTACCAGTAACCGTGCAACGATTGGCGGCATGGTCAACACCGATGCTTCTGGTCAAGGTTCTCTGAAATACGGGAAAACATCCGATCATGTTTTGTCGCTACAAGCGGTGTTTGCTGATGGCTCAGTTTTAGAATCAGATCTGTCCAACGGCTACCCAAAAGAAGGCGAGTTTGCTGCCAAGGCGCTACGAGTAACGGAATCCGTATGTCGTGAAAAACGCCAGCAGATCGTAGATAAGTTTCCTTCTCTTAACCGATTTTTAACGGGCTACGATTTAAAAAATGCCTTGAATGAAGACGACGACCGTTTCGATATCACACGAGTACTATGCGGCGCGGAAGGTTCATTGGCATTTATTACCGAAGCAAAGCTTAACCTGACGCCAATTCCGAAAGCACGTACTTTGGTTAACGTTAAATACAACAGCTTTGATTCTGCACTGCGTAATGCACCGTTTATGGTAGAGGCGAAAGCGCTGTCTGTAGAAACCGTTGACTCAAAAGTGCTTAATCTCGCGAAGCAAGATATCGTTTGGCACACCGTGAGCGATTTACTTACCGATGTTCCAAATAAAGAGATGCTTGGCATCAATATGGTGGAATACGCAGGTCAGGACGAAGAGGAAGTTGCTGCTCAGGTTGCAGCGTTGACCGCCAAGCTCGATACCATGTTGGAAACAGAAGAAGCGGGCATTATCGGCTACCAAGTTTGTAATGATGTAGCGAGCATTGGGCGTATTTACAACATGCGTAAAAAAGCGGTGGGTTTGTTAGGCGCAGCAAAAGGTCGTGCTAAACCGGTCGCATTCGCTGAAGATACCTGTGTGCCACCAGAAAACCTGGCGGACTTTATTGTAGAGTTTCGAGAGCTGTTAGACAGCAAGTCTCTGAATTACGGCATGTTTGGTCACGTCGATGCTGGGGTGCTTCACGTACGTCCTGCGTTGGATTTGTGTGACCCGCACCAAGAAGCATTGATGCACGAAGTGTCTGATGAAGTGGTCAAGCTGGTGGCGAAATACGGTGGTTTGATGTGGGGTGAACACGGCAAAGGTTTCCGTTCAGAATATGGCCCTGAGTTTTTCGGCGACGAGTTGTTTACTGAACTGAGACGTGTGAAAGCGGCATTCGATCCACACAACAAAATGAACCCGGGCAAAATCTGTACACCGCTGGATAGTGATGCAGAGCTTGTCAAAGTTACCGATACCAAACGTGGTTACTATGACCGTCAGATTGACGTTCAAGTACGTGACAGCTTTAAACAAGCGATGGAATGTAACGGTAACGGTTTGTGTTTTAACTACGATACTAGCTCGCCAATGTGTCCATCGATGAAAGTAACAGCCGATCGTCGTCATTCACCGAAAGGTCGTGCGGGTTTGGTTCGCGAGTGGTTGCGTCAGCTCACTGAACAAGGCATTGATATCCTTGACTTAGAAAAGCAAACGCTAGAAAACAGAACATCAATCAAAACCATGATTGACCGTGTACGTCATTCTATCAATCGTCGTCACGAATACGATTTCTCCCACGAAGTGTATGAAGCGATGAATGGTTGTTTGGCGTGTAAAGCATGTGCGAGCCAGTGTCCGATTAAAGTCGATGTTCCGAGTTTTCGCTCACGCTTTTTAAACATCTATCACTCTCGTTATCAACGTCCTGCAAAAGACTATCTGGTTGCGAACATTGAGACTATGCTGCCGATGATGGCAAAAGCGCCAGGTGTCGTAAATGGTGTTTTGAAGCAGTCGTGGGTGAAAAGTTTAACGGCATCTACGGTCGGGTATGTCGATGCGCCGTTGTTATCAGTACCCACCTTGAAACAACGAGTAGAGTCGCTGACAACGCCTTATGATCTGCAAGCGCTCAGTGGTTTGTCTTCGTCTGAAAAGAGCAAGCATGTTTTAATTGTTCAAGACCCATTCACTAGTTACTACGACGCTGATGTCGTTGAAGACTTCGTTAAGTTATTGAAAAAGCTGGGTATGAATCCGGTGCTTCTGCCGTTTAAGCCGAATGGTAAAGCACAACACATTAAAGGGTTTTTACGTCAGTTTAAGGACACAGCAGCCGACACAGCGAAGTTCTTGGCGATGGTAGCGGATCTGGATATTCCATTAGTTGGCGTCGATCCTGCTTTGGTGCTGTGTTATCGAGATGAATACGCTGAAGTGCTTGGCAGTAAGCGAGGTAATTTCGATGTACTAACAGCCCACGAATGGCTTTACCCAAGACTAGAAGCGTTTGAAAGCGGAGAGCATAAGGCGCAGGAACCTTGGTATCTGTTTGCGCACTGTACTGAGAAAACCAAAATGCCAAATGCGGAAAAAGAGTGGGGCGCTATTTTTGCTCACTTTGGTGCAGTTTTGAATACGGTACCTGTTGGTTGTTGTGGTATGGCGGGTACGTTTGGTCATGAGGTTGATAAGTTGTCGATGTCGAAAGATATTTACAATTTAAGCTGGAAGCCAAGCTTAGATAAGTTGGATAACGAGAGATGTTTGATTACAGGCTATTCTTGCCGCAGCCAAGTTAAACGCTTTGAAGGAACGAAGCCCAAGCATCCCGTTCAGGCGCTGTTAACTTTGTTGTAATCGGACTAAATCAAGCCCAGTTTTACTGGGCTTTTTAGAAACCGTATTTAGACCCTTTCAAAGGATATGAATCTTGAGAAAACTTGAACTCAAAGTCCCACCTGTTGTGGTGTTTTTGCTAGTCATACTTTTGATGTACGGACTTAAAGTTTTGACGCCGAGCATGAACATTCGAGTACCCTTTGTTGAATTTGTAGTAGGTGTATTAACTTTGTTGTCTGGCTACATGGGCATTGCTGGCGTGTATGAATTTCGCAAGGTAAAAACCACAGTGAACCCAGTAAAACCTGAAGCGGCATCTTCTGTTGTAAGAACTGGTGTGTTTGCCTTTTCACGCAACCCTATGTACACGGCATTATTGCTTCTAATCATAGCAACTGGTTTGTGGTGGCAGCACTTGAGTGTGGTGCTTTGTGGCGTGATATTTGTCAGTTATATGAATCGGTTTCAAATCAAGCCTGAGGAACGCGTTTTAGAGCGATTGTTTGGTGAAGAGTATGTGGATTATAAAAACCATGTTCGTCGTTGGCTCTAAGCATTGCGTTTAGTTTTGTTTGGATGAGACATAAAAAGAAAGCCCAACGGTCGACGTTGGGCTTTCTTTTAGTAAACACGTTTTTTGTGCGCTTCTGATAGGGCAGTCGACTAGGCTGCCTTAACGAACTTTGCTAGGAATGCATCCTTACGTTCATTAAAGCGGCGTACAAGGTCGTCAACCGCTTCTTGGTCATATGGCTTCAAGCCACTTGCAACCATGCGCTTAATACCTTTACCAACGACTTCACCGTCTTCTTTGAACGCAAAGTTTAAGGTGACTACACCTCGTTTTCCTTCTACGTCGAATGTTGCGCCAGTGAAATCCACCTCTGGATGCGTAAGGTCTAAGCGTGAAAATTCGACTTCCATGCTTTCATAAATAACTAATGGACGCTGGCAGTTAATCATCATTTGCTTCTCTTCCATAAGAGGAACCATGATGTGGGGGAAGTTCATACCAGAAAATTGCACGTAATTTGTCACTACATGCTCAATAAATGCCGGATCGTGGTTAGTTTCACCTTCACGGGACATGTGTAAGTATTCTTTACCTGCCTCGTCAACAACAGCGCTTTCTTTGTCACACTTATTTTCAATATGAAGTGCTACACCATCGTTTACCATGCCAGAGAAGTTAAAACGCATCTTTTGGCTAACGCCTTCTTTACTAAGAAGCACAGCGAAAAGTAAATCCCCAGGGACACAAAAGCGTTTGTTGTCTTCATCATGAATTGGGTTGTAGTCACCTGCGACACGTTTTGCAAAGTGGCTTGCTTGTTCGCGAGTGAACTGAAACTGGTGATTAGTGTTTGAAAAATAAGGTGTTAGAAACATAATTTTTACGTAGTAACCAAAACTGTGTGGGATTATATGCGAATATCTGCGTAGCAATGGTCCATCCAGTGAAAACTTCACCGTATCCTAACAATAAGACACTATTTCGGCGGATAAACCGTTAAAAACGCATACTTTAGCAACGCTTTTATTTGTTAAAACAATAAACAACGACCTTTTCGCTCGCCTATCTTGTAAAGTATAGCCATCAAAGTAGACAGGTGTTCATAAATAGTGCCATCAATATGTTTAATCGTATATAAAAAGGCTCCACGCAGAACGTAGAGCCTTCAAGTCATCATCTTTTTATTCGGTGAAATGCCAGTTGTACTTAATTATTGAACACTGGGTAACAAGCTCTCTGGCATGAGCGTGTTGTGGATAGCCAGCTTAAGCAGAGTGTTTGCCTGTTCAATGTCTGGAGCAAAGTAGCGATCTTTATCGTAGAACGATACTTTTTCACGCAACATTTGTTTCGCAATCTCAATACGCTCAGAGGACTTGTTTGGCGCTCTAAAGTCTAGGCCTTGTGCTGCTGAGAGGTATTCGACCGCCAGAATACCGCGAGTGTTTTCGCCCATTTCTTTCAATCTGCGAGCCGCGAATGTTGCCATTGACACGTGATCTTCTTGGTTTGCAGATGTTGGCAAGCTGTCTACTGACGCTGGGTGAGCGAGTGTTTTGTTTTCACTTGCTAACGCAGCGGAGGTAACCTGAGCAATCATGAAACCAGAGTTCACACCACCATTGTCGACTAAGAACGGTGGCAGTTTTGATAGCGCGCTATCGATAAGTAATGCCATACGACGTTCAGACAAGCTGCCGATCTCGGCAATCGCAAGTGCTAGGTTGTCGGCTGCCATTGCAACAGGCTCCGCGTGGAAGTTACCGCCAGAGATGATGTCACCATCTTCAGCAAACACCAACGGATTATCTGATACGGAATTCGCCTCTACTTGTAATACTTCCGCCGCATTGCGGATTTGCTGTAAACACGCGCCCATCACTTGAGGCTGACAGCGCAAAGAATACGGGTCTTGCACTTTTTCACAGTTAGTGTGCGAATCACCTATTTCACTCGATGTGTCTAACAAATGACGGTATGCGAGTGCTGCGTCCATCTGGCTGCGATGACCACGTACACGGTGAATGCGCGGATCGAATGGACGTCGGCTGCCGAGAGCGGCTTCAACAGACATTGCACCACAAACGGTTGCTGACGCGAAAAGGTCTTCCGCGATAAACAGGCCTTCCAATGCGAACGCTGTGGATGCCTGAGTCCCATTTAGTAGCGCTAAGCCTTCTTTTGGCGCCATAGTGATAGGCTCTAGACCTGCGATTTTTAATGCTTCTTGCCCGGAAATGATATTACCGTTGTGGCGAGCTTGTCCTTCTCCCAGTAATACAGTGCTCATATGGGCTAGAGGAGCTAAGTCACCTGATGCGCCAACAGAGCCCTTTTTAGGTACACAAGGGTAAACTTGTGCGTTGACTAGGTCGGTCAGCATATTAATGACTTTTAGGCGAATCCCAGAAAAGCCACGAGACAGACTATTGATTTTTAATACCATCATCAGACGAACCGTTTCATCTGACATAAACTCACCGATACCTGCCGCATGAGAAAGAACGATACTGCGTTGCAGTGTTTCTAAATCTTCTGGTGCTATTCGTGTGTTAGCCAATAGCCCAAAACCAGTGTTAATTCCGTAAACCGTTCTATCTTCCGCGATGACTCGGTCTACGACCTGTGTGCTTTCTTCAATGGCCGGAATGGCTTCAGGAACCAAAGTAAGGTTGACTGGTGAACGGCTCACTTGGCGTAGTTCGTTTAAGCTAATATGACCTGGCTTTAGCGTTAAATTTAACATCTCTTTCATCCTTACTTGAGCTTCTTCAGTTCTTCGTTGAGCATTGGCAAATCTAGCCCTTGCTCTGCTGCACATTGTTTAGCGATATCGTATCCCGCATCAGCATGACGCATGACACCAGTTGCTGGGTCGTTATGCAGCACGCGGGCAATACGTTGTGAGGCATCTTCACTGCCGTCACAGCAGATAACCATACCTGAGTGTTGCGAGAAGCCCATACCTACGCCACCGCCGTGGTGCAGTGAAACCCAAGTTGCGCCGCCCGCCGTGTTGAGTAGCGCGTTTAATAATGGCCAGTCTGATACGGCGTCAGAACCGTCCATCATACCTTCGGTTTCACGGTTCGGGCTTGCTACAGAGCCAGAGTCTAAGTGATCTCGACCAATGACAACGGGCGCTTTAAGTTCGCCATTTTTCACCATTTCGTTGAATGCTTGACCAAGACGCTCACGATCTTTAAGACCAACCCAGCAAATACGCGCAGGTAAACCTTGGAACTGGATGCGTTCGCGAGCCATATCTAGCCAGTTATGTAAGTGCGGATTATCTGGAATTAGCTCTTTTACTTTTTGGTCGGTTTTATAAATGTCCTCAGGATCGCCAGAGAGAGCAGCCCAACGGAAAGGACCGATACCTTCACAGAATAGAGGACGAATGTAGGCTGGAACGAAGCCAGGGAAATCAAATGCGTTTTCTACGCCTTCTTCCAAGGCCATCTGGCGGATGTTGTTACCGTAGTCGAGTGTTGCGGCGCCGCGATTTTGCAGCTCTAACATCGCTTGAACTTGCACAGCCATGGATTTTTTCGCTGCTTTTACGACCATTGCTTCATCTTGCAAACGCATTTCTGCTGCGTGAGACATGCTCCAGCCTTGTGGTAAATAGCCATTGAGCGGGTCGTGTGCAGACGTTTGGTCTGTTACTACATCAGGCGTGATATTACGTTCTACCAGCTCAGAGAAAACGTCTGCTGCATTACCTAGTAGACCAACCGATACTGGTGTGTCTGACTCTTTAATGATAGCTAGCGCTTCATCTAAAGAAGTCGCTTTCTTATCGACATAGCCTGTACGTAGGCGGTAATCGATACGTGACTCATCACACTCTACTGCAATCATGGAGAAGCCCGCCATTGTACCAGCGAGAGGTTGAGCACCACCCATGCCACCGAGACCACCTGTTAGAATCCAACGGCCCTTTGCTTCACCGTCAAAGTGTTTTTTTGCAACAGATACGAACGTTTCGTATGTGCCTTGTACGATACCTTGCGAGCCAATGTATATCCAGCTGCCAGCGGTCATTTGGCCGTACATCATCAAGCCTTGTTTATCGAGCTCGTTGAAGTGTTCCCAGTTTGCCCAATGCGGAACAAGGTTTGAGTTTGCGATAAGCACGCGTGGGGCATTTTTATGAGTAGGGAAAACACCAACAGGCTTGCCTGATTGAACTAAAAGCGTTTGGTCATCTTCGAGTCTTTCAAGTACTTCAACAATCTTGTCGTAACATTCCCAGTTTCGCGCTGCTCGGCCAATGCCGCCATATACAACCAGTGAATGTGGATGTTCTGCAACATCAGGATCAAGGTTGTTCATCAGCATACGAAGAGGGGCTTCGGTTAGCCAAGATTTTGCGCGCAGTTTATCTCCGTGAGGTGCACGAATTGTTCTGCTTGTATCAAGTCGTGGATCTTGTCCCTGGCGCTGTGTCATTTCAGACTCCTTTAGTTTCTCGTGATGACCAAGTACTTGCTTGGTCGTAATAATCAGTGGCATCTGGGATGCATTATGGTTTGTGCTGTTTTTCCGCCATTGCGTTGGCGATATCCCAACACAAACGGGCAGCTAATCGTGCTGTTTGACTATCGACGTCATAATTTGGGTTGTATTCGGCGATATCAGCCAGCATTAACTTATTTTTGTAATGAAGAATTCGATCTAAAAAGGGGGCAATTGTGTCGTAACTCACTCCCCGAGCTGCTGGTGCGCTGACTCCAGGTGCGGTTGCGGCAGGAAATACATCCAGATCAATGGTCAAATAGAGGTGGTCACAGTCGTCAATAAAATGCTGAAGCTGAGTTAAGTGATAACTGTGGTTTAAGTAGCAGAGCTGATTGTCCTCTACATACCAAACATTTAACGCATCTGCTTTTTCAAATAGCGCTTTAGTGTTGCTACTGCGGCTTACACCAATACAAGCGTAATGAAAGTCCCAATCGTTACGTTGACAAAAATGATGAATTTGGTTGAAGGGTGTACCAGAGCTCGGTCTTATGTCGGCGAGGTTACTCTCGAATGCGCGCAAATCGAAATGCGCATCGAAATTGATAATGCCGATTTTAGGCTTCTTCTCTGGATGGTGCGCTTTAAAATATTCCGCTAAGCCGGAAAACGAGGCCCACGCAATCTCATGCCCACCACCCAGCACGATGACTGGCGTATGGGGCAGTGCGCTTGAAATGGTTGCTGCACATAGAGCTTGGCTCTCTTCCAGTAAGTCGTCTTCACACACCACAGTACCTAAGTCATATAGTGGGGCGTCTTGGTGCCATGCTAAATTAGCGAGTGCTCGTCGGATTAAGTCTGGCGCTTTTTTCGCGCCAATGCGTCCTTTGTTTCTCGCAACGCCAGCGTCGGTAGCAAAACCGAGTAATGAGACGCCATGCGCAACGGCACTCAACTCATCTGCTTTTTGGCGTTGAACAACGTGATGAATTCGCTGACCAAGCTTGCCGTCCTCGGCATCATGACGGCCTTGCCAATGAAATAGGGGAGAGTGTAGGTCGAATTGAGACATATTATTGGCCTCCGTGTGAAATGTATTCACCATTTACTATACGACCTACCAGACGTTTTGCTCCGACTTGATAGCTTAAATCCGCAGGGCTTTCGATATCCCAGATAGAGAAGTCCGCATCAAACCCTACTTTGATTTCGCCACGTGAGTTTTGATAACCCAGAGCTTTGGCTGCATGTTGCGTTACACCACGCAGTGCTTCTTGCGGTGTAAGGCGAAATAGCGTGCACGCCATATTCAGCATGAGTGTGAGATCAGAAAATGGTGATGTACCTGGGTTGACGTCCGTAGCAATTGCCATCGGCACGTTATGCTCTCTCAATAACTCAATCGGTGGTAACTGAGTCTCTCTTAGAAAATAAAAAGCGCCAGGCAATAGAGTGGCGACGGTGTTTGATCGAGCAAGTGCTTTAACACCTTGCTCATCTAAAAACTCGATGTGATCCGCTGACAGACCGTTGTATTGCGCAGTGAGGGCTGTACCACCGAGATTAGAAAGTTGCTCAGTATGCCCTTTAACCTTTAAGCCGTGGCGTTTTGCAGCTACAAACACTTTTTCTGTTTGTTCAAGATTGAAACCAATCGATTCACAAAAAACATCGACACTCGTAGCTAATTCTTCCTTTGCGACAACAGGGATTATGTCCTGACAAATGTGCTCAATATAATCATCTGCACGACCTTGAAACTCTGGCGGAATAGCGTGAGCGGCGAGAAGTGTAGTGGTGATTTTAACTTTGCGCTCTTGCTCTAGCATTTTGGCGGCACGGAGCATTTTTATTTCATCATTCAGTGTCAATCCATAGCCTGATTTCACTTCGACAGAAGTGACGCCGCTCGCGAGTAGCCCGTCTAAACGTGGCAACGCTAACTCAACTAATTGCGCTTCGGTTGCTGAACGCGTCGCATGTACCGTTGAGAGAATCCCGCCGCCTTGTTTGGAAATTTCTTGATATGGCACGCCGTTTAAGCGCATTTCAAATTCGTTGGCACGATTGCCCGCGTAAATAAGATGAGTGTGGCAGTCGATCAAACCTGGCAGAACTAACTTGCCTTGAAGGTCGATACTCTGAGCGTAATGTTGGGCAGGCAGCAGAGACTCGGTTTGCGGTGCGTCTTCACCAATGGCACAAGTACTGATCGCAACGATTTTTCCAGATTTAATACCAATGCGCGCTGGAGGCGTTGGAAGGTATCCGCATTCTCCCGATTGCATGGTAACTAGACGTGCGTTTTCAATCAGCAAATCCATGTTTGTGTCCCTGTGTTTATTTGTATCATTAAATGTATATACAAATAAATAGAGCAAAATAAGAACACTGACAAGATTGATGTTGCTAAAATGTGATCAAAACGTAGATCTAGAGGACAAATCTTGTCCTTAAATTAGCACTTTTGAGCTCAGCTTATATTTGTTACCAGGGTGATAAAGTAGGGCGGTACTGACTAATTTATCTTGGCTCCACGTTCTGCGATTCAAGAGAAGGCAAGGTTCATTGGCTTGCATTTTTAAGTCTTGCTTAATACGGCTTTCAGGCACAATTGCCTCTACAGTATGTTCTATCGCGCTGAGTGGGCAATTATTTGACAGGTATTGATTTGGAGTGATTTGTGTGAAGTCTTGATTTAAATAACTCGGGGCATATTGGCTATTCACCCAGCGGAGCTCCAATTGAATCGGCGTTTGGTCTTCATAGTGAATAATTTCACTGTAAAACACTGTCGTGCCTAGCATAACGCCGAGTTTTGTCGCAATGTTGTCATCTGCTTTTATGGCAATTTGTTTGAGCACTTTACTGCCATACTTTCGCCCTCTATCGCTGACTTCTTCGGCAATGTTTCGAATGTCTAGCAGGGGAGATTCTGACTTTTCACCAGGATCACACACGAACGTGCCTAAGCGTGGGCGACGTTGTAATCGGCCCTCATTAACTAAATCCCGAATTGCTTTGTTCACTGTCATTCTACTGACACCAAATTGCTCGGTAAGCTCAATCTCGGTGGCGATGCGATGACCAACTACCCACTCTCCAGCCTCAATTTTATCCAGGATAAATTGTTTAATTTGAATGTAGAGTGGTGCAGACATAATCATTTTCCTTTATTTGACTATACAAATACTGCTTAATTTAGGTACAAATTGCAAACATTTCTCGACGAATGTACCGCTTAGTGACCGAACAATCCTATTGCAGAGCTGAATGACTCTTGCTGTTGAGCATTATTTGGCTTGATGATTGAATTCAAGCATTTTCTTGTGGTCTATTGCTTGCACAGCAGAAAACAATTGTGTAAACAAACGATTATTAGAAGAAAAGTCGCTAAAAAAGGAAAAATATGTTTAAAAAATTGAAAGCATCACTGGGGATCGGCTCTGCAAAAGTAGATACCATTTTGGACGAAATGAGCGTGTTTCAAGGAGCGACGCTGAAAGGGCAGGTTTATATCAAAGGTGGAGACGTCGAACAACAAATTGATGCTATTACGATTAAATTGAACACGGAAATGAAAGTCGAAGTGGATGATAGCGTAAGTTATCAAACCTTCACTATCGATCAATTGAAAGCAGTTGACCCTTTTGTGATTCAACCTAATGAAGAAAAGCAGGTTCCGTTTGAGCTAAAACTGCATGACGAAACACCAATTACTGCGGTTAGCGCACTTAAGAATCAATGTCATGTTTGGGTCGAGACGACGTTAGATATTGATTTTGCAATTGATCCGCGTGACCGTGACTATATTGAAGTGAAACCACTACCAGTAGCATCTCGGGTTATTCAAGCGATCGAGCAAGCTGGCTTCACTATGGTTAAAGCCGATGTTGAAAAAGGCTTTTTGCGCGGTGGCTCGTTTGCCTCTCGCTCTGGTATTTATCAAGAGCTAGAATTCCGTAACAGCGGCTTTATCTCATCAAAAGAAATTGAGCTCTCTTTTATTCTGGAAGGGCAGGTCATGCATTGTTTGGCAGAGATTGACCGTTCGCTCAGCTTGGCTGGTGACCAATATCGCTCGTTTACGTTGCCGATCAATGCAACCGATGCTCAAGTCGCTGCCGCAGTTGCACCAACGCTAAATCTATAGCTCTCATCAACTTGATGAAAATATGTACCGATATCCTATTGTGAAAGCGATATCGGTACTGTTATCCATGTTTCTTGCGTTCTCTACGGCTAAAAACTCAAGCGCTGAATTTTCCATTAGATATCGATAGCCTAATACCAGTTCATTAGAGGCATCAGCAAACTCTGTGGGCCCTTCTGTTGAGCCTTGATACCAATGATATTCCAACATCAGGTGATGGTTATCTTCTAAGGCATAACGGTACCCACCCGCAATGGCAATCGTATTATGTCGATAGGGCAGATCGAGCAAGGCACGGTCATCCGAGCGAAAAGTCATGCCAATCATCGAATAAAATGCATGAGCATCACTTAAGTAGCTGTAGTTCAATTGGAAGCCTTGCTCGAAACTGCTACCTTGAAAAGTGCCGTGAACCACATCGTTAAAATACAAACTGCCGCCAATCGATAGGCCGTGATGTTCATTTTGGAACACTTGATACTGTAAGTAAGTAGATAGGTTATTGGCTAGTGTTTGTCCTTCGAAATCATCTTCAAGCACATTATATTGCGGCATTGAAATGTAAAAACGATCTCTGTCTACTTTATCTCGCCCATTTTGTCCGATACCGAAAAGTTTATGGAAGCTTTTCGTCAGTCCATCTAAATGGTTGTCAGCGGCAAAGACCCATCGATAGTTGAGCTCCCACTGCCAACGGTTGCTGACTTGCCATTTGCTGCCTAATTCGATTTGATTGTGGTAATAATCCAGTGCGTATTCATCAGTATGAGCCCAAACACTTGCCACGGTTCCCGAACCATAGGCTTCGACAAAACCATAGGGCAGACTATGTCCTGAACGCAGTATGTTGGTGTGACTAACCACTTGCATTGGGGATTGTGCGTAAGAACGCAGCGGGCCATATAAGTCATTTGATGCGAAGGCTTGCAAAGAACATATCGAGGTGCTTAGAAGCACCATAAAGCGCGATTTGAAATAGACCATGATGAATACCTACATACAAACTACTCTATAAAACAACTATATACCTAAATCGCACGTTGAGCTCTCGCCAAGCGTGTTAAGCTTTGTATCGGTTCAAACGTAATAGGCGATATTGTAATTTGTTGTGTAAGTTCATTGGGGGGCAATTCCGTTTACAAGTTATGCGGTCTCTTAAAAAGCATGATCAGATTGTCGTGACGGGTCTGCGGTTAAGTTCTTATGACAAAACAAAATCGCGCTTTGCATTCTAATTGTGAGCTAGGTACAATCCCATTTTCGATAACGGTCCGGTATTCGTGTTACCGAGAGGCCTTTATTGACTCTCAACTATTTTCAACAAATAGCTTCTAATTTGAATAACATGTGTTGCTTGGTGTGCAACACCACTGTAAAGGACATAGCATGCCTATTATTACTCTTCCTGACGGCAGTCAGCGTCAATTTGACAACCCAGTTTCTACTATGGAAGTTGCGCAATCGATCGGTCCTGGTCTTGCAAAAGCAACTATCGCTGGTCGTGTAAACGGTAACCGCGTTGATGCGTGTGATCTAATTGAAGAAGACGCAAGCCTTGAAATCATCACAGTTAAAGATGAAGTAGACGGTCTAGAAATCGTTCGTCACTCTTGTGCTCACCTTCTTGGTCACGCTCTTAAGCAGCTTTACCCTCAAGCTAAAATGGCGATCGGTCCAACCATCGACAATGGCTTCTACTACGATATCGACTTAGACGAATCTCTAACGCAAGAAGATCTTGAAAAGATTGAAAAGCGTATGAAAGAGCTAGCGAAAACCAAGTACGAAGTGGTTAAGAAAAAAGTAAGCTGGCAGGAAGCGCGTGATACGTTTGAATCACGTGGCGAACCATACAAAGTGGAAATCCTAGACGAAAACGTATCTCGTGATGATCGTCCAGGCCTTTACCACCATGAAGAATACATCGACATGTGTCGTGGTCCTCACGTTCCTAACATGAGCTTCTGTCAACACTTCACTTTGCTGAATGTTGCAGGTGCTTACTGGCGTGGTAACAGCGACAACAAAATGCTTCAACGTATCTACGGTACGGCTTTCCACGACAAGAAAGCACTGAAAGCGCACCTAACTCGCCTAGAAGAAGCGGCAAAGCGTGATCACCGTAAGATTGGTAAGCAACTAGACCTATTCCACATGCAGCAAGAAGCACCGGGTATGGTGTTCTGGCATCACAATGGTTGGTCTATCTTCCGTGATCTAGAAGTATTCATCCGCGCTAAGCTAGATGAGTACGGTTACCAAGAAGTGAAAGGTCCACTTATGATGGACCGTGTTCTTTGGGAACGCTCTGGGCACTGGGACAAATACGCTGATGCAATGTTCACAACTTCTTCTGAGAACCGTGAATACGCGATTAAGCCAATGAACTGTCCAGGTCACGTACAGATCTTCAACCAAGGTCTAAAATCGTACCGCGACCTACCGCTACGTATGGCTGAGTTTGGCTCATGTCACCGTAACGAACCATCTGGTGCACTACACGGTATTATGCGTGTACGTGGCTTTACTCAGGATGACGCTCACATTTTCTGTACTGAGAGCCAAATTCAAGAAGAAGTAACAAACTGTATCAAGATGGTGTACGATACGTACCAAACATTTGGTTTCGACAACATCGTAGTGAAACTGTCTACTCGTCCAGAGAAACGTGTAGGTTCAGATGAAATCTGGGATCAATCTGAAGAAGCATTGAAGCAGTCTCTTGAATCGATGGATATCCCATACGAAATTCAAGAAGGCGAGGGTGCGTTCTACGGTCCTAAGATTGAATTCACACTATACGATTGTCTAGACCGTGCGTGGCAGTGTGGTACTGTCCAGCTAGACTTCAACCTACCAGGTCGCTTAGGTGCAACTTATGTAGGTGAAAACAATGAACGTCTTGTACCGGTAATGATTCACCGTGCGATTCTAGGTTCACTAGAGCGCTTCATCGGTATCCTTATCGAAGAATATGCTGGTTTCTTCCCAACTTGGTTGGCGCCAGAACAAGCAGTTCTTATGAACATTACTGATAAACAGTCAGGTTATGTTCAAGAAATAGTACAAAAACTACAAAAAAGTGGAATTAGAGCTAAAGCGGACTTGAGAAATGAGAAGATTGGCTTTAAAATCCGCGAACATACTTTGAAGCGTGTACCGTATATGCTTGTTGTTGGTGACCAAGAAATGGAAGCTGGCGAAATTGCAGTGCGTACTCGTAAAGGTAAAGATCTTGGTAAATTTAAAGTGGATGATTTTATTGCATACATCCAAGACGAGATCTCTAGCCGTAAGCTCAATCTGGAGGAATAAGCTATTAAAGGCGGAAGACGTGGCCAACAGCCGGTAAAACAAAACCCGCACCGTATCAACGGTGAAATTCGTGGTATTCGTGAAGTTCGACTAACAGGCGCTGACGGTGAATCAGTTGGTGTTGTATCGATTCAAGAAGCCATTGCAGCTGCTGAAGAAGCTGGTATGGATCTCGTTGAGATCAGTCCTAACGCCGAGCCACCTGTTTGTCGTGTGATGGACTATGGTAAGTTCCTCTTCGAGAAGAGCAAAACTGCTAAAGAGCAGAAGAAGAAGCAAAAGCAGGTCCAGATCAAGGAAGTAAAATTCCGTCCTGGAACTGATATTGGAGACTATCAGGTAAAACTACGCAACCTGACGCGTTTCCTTGAAGAAGGCAACAAAGTGAAAGTAACAATTCGCTTCCGTGGCCGAGAGATGGCACACCAAGACATCGGTGTTGACGTTCTAAATCGTCTTAAGGAAGATACTGCAGAAATTGCTGTAGTTGAATCTTTCCCTAAGAAGATTGAAGGTCGCCAGATGATCATGGTGCTAGCCCCTAAAAAGAAGTAATTAACGGCTCATCAAGTAATTAAAACCTAGCCGCTTTCCTTTATATAAAGGCATATGGCTGGGTTTTGTTCGCCCTAATTACGTTGTTTATTAAACCTACTCAATGCGGAGTTATTCATCATGCCTAAGATGAAAACCAACAAAGGTGCTGCTAAGCGTTTTAAGAAAACTGCTGGTGGTATTAAGTACAAGCACGCTACAAAACGTCACATCCTGACTAAGCGTACTACTAAGAACAAGCGTCAACTACGTCCGAATGCAATCCTTCCAAAATGTGAAGTGGCTGCAGTAATCCGTATGTTGCCATACGCTTAATTCTTTTTAGTTATCAATCGTTTAGTTTAGGAGAAGCATAATGCCTCGCGTAAAACGTGGTGTACAAGCTCGTGCACGTCATAAGAAAGTTCTAAAACAAGCTAAAGGTTACTACGGTGCGCGTTCACGCGTTTACCGCGTAGCTTTCCAAGCAGTTACTAAAGCTGGTCAATACGCTTACCGTGACCGTCGCGCTAAGAAACGTCAATTCCGTCAACTATGGATTGCACGTATCAATGCGGCATCTCGTCAAAACGGTCTATCTTACAGCCGTTTCATCAACGGTCTTAAGAAAGCATCTATCGAGATCGACCGTAAGATCCTTGCGGACATCGCAGTATTCGACAAAGCTGCATTTGCAGTTCTAGTTGAAAAAGCGAAAGCTGCTCTTTAATTAGCAGTTTAGGATTAAGAGAAGGAGAGCATTAGCTCTCCTTTTTTATTGCTAAAATTTATACCCAAATGACTTTTAGCTTGGCTATTTAGAGTATTGTTTATCAGTCTTCTCAATTTATTGGTTAGCATCTTATGTTAGTTATAAGGTAGCTTGGGTATAAATTTTTACGTTTATAAGGGATTAAAAATGATTTACACAACGACCGAAAGCATTCCTGGCAAGCAGATCTCTGAAATCAGAGGGGTTGTAACTGGTAATGTTGTTCAATCAAAGCATATTGGCCGTGACCTCATGGCGGGTATCAAGAGCATTGTTGGCGGCGAAATTCGTGGTTACACGGAAATGATGACCGACGCGCGTGATATTGCTATACAGCGCATGGTGGCGGACGCTGAATCTAAAGGTGCCGATGCAATTGTAGGGATTCGATTTACCACAAGCTCAATCGTAGATGGTTCTTCGGAAATTTTGGCGTTTGGTACTGCAGTGAAACTAGCGGACCAGTCTACTTGAATAGCATTGCAAAAATGCTAATAGAGAGCGGTGAATTATTATGCATTTACCGTTCTGTTCCTTTTAGGTTAATTATTCTAGATTTTTGCAGAGCGAATAGATTTATATTCTCAACTTTACGTTACTATTAAAATTAATCACGATAATTTAGAGTGATTGCTTTACTTTTGTTTTGCATATTATTTTATACCTATAATGAAATTGAATTCATATTGAATTTTTCATTTGTTGTGTGAATTCTCCTTTCAGTATATTAATTCATGTTTTTCTTATAAAAATATGAACTTATACCTTGCCAAGCGGTTCTAAATTGTTACAAATACTATACAGCTGTAACATTGCCAAAAGGAATTGTAGATGAGAGATCTGACTCCCGAATACTTGCTAGCCGCATTACGCCAAGCGATTAAAACAAAAGGGCTAACATATCGAGAGCTATCTGAGAAAATGGGTATGCCACTATCTACTTTTAAGAGACATCTTACAAGCACGAATCTCGCTTTAGATAAGTTGCTGGAATATTGTAGAGCGGTTGATTGCACGTTAGATGAACTACAAAAGCTCGCAAATCAATTGCAAGGTGAAGACGAGGATTACTTTAGTCGCACACAGGATGAAGTATTCTTTCAATTCCCTCACCTTTACGACTTTTATCGTGAATTGAGAATGTTACGAGGTAAAGACGGCTATTCTATTTTAAAGAAAAAGTATGACTTGTCTGAGCAGAGCATGTCCGATTACTTAAAAGCATTAGAGTTGTTGGATCTCGTTTACGTTGATGAAGATAAAAATATAACGCTGCACGGACCTTTATATTATAGCTATGCAGAGAACTCCAAGCTCAACGACAAATATACCGAAATCATAAAAGAGCAGACGACTACCCACGATAAGTGTGTTCGCGTTGCTTTGGCGCGTATGAAAATTACCGAAGAACAGCTTTTGTTACTGGAAGATCAAGTCGCAAAGACCGTCATCGATTTTCATTCCAAAAATGTTGTAGCAGAGAACTTTAATGTCTCTGATTTTACTAATATTGTTCTACTTGCTGGGCCACATCAGCCAGTCACATTCTCTGACGGCATTATTGAGACAGAGGGGCGATTTATTGATGATATTCGTTATGCCATCGCATCTGCAGGTGATAAGCCAAGCCTATCTATATAGATTTTGAGCC
Organism: Vibrio sp. Vb1127; assembly: GCF_033338735.1. NCBI lineage: Bacteria > Pseudomonadati > Pseudomonadota > Gammaproteobacteria > Vibrionales > Vibrionaceae > Vibrio > Vibrio sp. Vb1127. The sequence continues at coordinate 101,885 of NZ_JAWOTF010000002.1, forward strand.
TTTTTTGAAGAGAGTTTCTGAAAGGGCGTTGCAAAAGAAAAAGCCTAAGACAGCAAATACTTTGTAAGTAGGGCATTCAGCGGTGTTTGCTCTTAATTCAGACTTAAAGTGTTTTGGGCTTATTTCGAATAATACCTGTTCAGCATCTACTTTCGTTATTTTTAACATGCTGACTTCCTTCGTTGTTCCTCCCAAAGCCTCTCTCTTCCCCTACAAAGAAACCATTCTCGTTGAACCAAGCATCCTGTAGCTACTTGGGTATGCATAATTGGTGGCTATTTATTTTCTAATTATAAATTCATACTTGAAATGTTTGTTTTTTGATCTATTATGACGAAGTGTCATTTGTGACGGTTCGTCAACTTTAGTTGCGTTCCTGTATTAAAGAATCGTGTTACAATTATTGGGAGTGTGTTGGTATACGGATCAAAGGATTATGTTTAACTTTCGCTGTAAAAAATATAGCAAGCAAGACGGATGTCGTGTGTCTTCAGGGCTAACAAAAAAGCAACAGGCGATTGCTGATCGTGAGATAGAGCTTATTCAATTGGCTAAGTCTCTAGTTCAAGAGCAAGGCTTTGCCAACTTAACGATGGACAAGCTTACAGCGTCAAGCCCTTATTCTAAAGGGACGATCTACAATCATTTTTGCAGCAAAGAAGATGTGATTCTTGCGCTTTGTATTCATTCGCTGAAAAGCGAAGCAATATTTTTCGAACGTACCGCCAAATTTAATGGCAATACCAGAGAAAAAATCATTGCGATGCATGTAGGTTATCGTATTTACGCTCGTATGGAGCCAGTACTATCAACCTGTGCGATTGTTGCAAAGACGCCTTGGGTTCTAGAGAAGGCTTCGCCTAAACGTGTGAATGAACTGAATAACTTGGAAGAACAAGTAATAGATGGTGCTGATGCGCTGGTGAACAATGCAGTAGAATGTGGTGATCTTAAGTTTTCTCCCGCAATTGGTTCTGATGCTATTGTATTCGCCAACTGGTCTATTGCATTCGGTTCAAACGCTTTGGCGCAAAATGCATCGAACAGTCGATGTATTCAGCGAATTCAGGACCCATTCTCAGTACTGCACAACGCGAATATGTTACTTGATGGTTTAGGTTGGTCGCCTTTATCTACAGAATGGGACTACCGTAAAACCTGGCGTCGAGTGGAGCAGGAGTTATTTAGTGAAGAGCTTGCTTATTTAGAGTCAGTGAATCGCTAATAAACTGGAAAGGCCAATCTGACGTTATGGTTGGCTTTTTTATCGCACTATTGTGACGAATCGTCATTAAATCTCGAGGGTTGGCGTTCAGCCAATGATCACGAGAAGCATAGGAAGTTACTAAAAACTGACTTATGTAGCCAAATTCATTCGATCTAAAGTTTGCATGTCGAGTTTGTCTGGTTATTTACAGCATTTGCTGTTTTTTTAGTTTTTAAATTTGACGAAACGTCACAAAAGGAGAGTGTGATGCCACATCACAACGTTCAACAATACGCCCGTTCAGGGTGGGGTAAGCTACCAACGAATTACAGTGTATTGGTGATGCTTGCTACCGTTTTATTGATTGTCATAGCAACTATTGGAGGAAAAAACCTTTACTTTAGAGGAGATTACGACATCTTCTTTGATGGAACAAATGAGCAGTTACTTGCGTTTGATGAAATTCAAACCACCTTTGCAAAATCTGACAGTCTTGCTTTGGTTATAGCGCCAAAGAGCGGCACTGTTTTTACTCCTAGCACATTATCTCTTATTCAGCAGATCACTGACGAGGCGTGGCAAGTTCCATACTCCACCCGCGTTGATTCCCTCGCCAACTACCAGCATACCGAAGCGTTTGAAGATGATCTTCTTGTCGAAGACTTACTGTATAGCGAATATGAATTGACACCTCAACGAATAGAGAAAGTCAAAAGTATTGCGTTGAGTGAGCCGGTTTTGAAAAGTTCACTGATTTCTGAAAAAGGAGATGTCACGGTCGTAAACATTACGGTCCAACTCCCTGAAATAGATAAAACTGCTGAAGTACAAGAGGTGGTTGCTTATATAAACGGAATGATTGAACGTTATCAGCAAGTGTACCCAGACACGGAATTCCACAAGGCTGGTATTATTGCAATGAACTACGCGTTTATGACCGCAGCCCAAGATGATAGCGCAACATTAGTGCCTACTATGTTACTAGTGATATTGGTGTTTCTGACCATCATGTTGCGCTCATTGCTTAGCGTCATCGCGACGCTCATCGTTATTATCGGCTCGGTTATGGTGACAATGGGCTTGTCAGGATGGGCTGGTATGTTCTTAAGCACGGCGACCGTTAATGTGCCTACCTTGGTGATGACGCTTGCCGTCGCAGACTGTGTACACATCATCGCGACAATGCGTCAGTCTATGCAAAACGGCTTTAGTAAAGCCCACTCTATTGAGCGAAGTATTGCGCTCAATTTCATGCCTATCTTGATTACCTCCATTACCACCGCGATCGGCTTTTTAATGATGAATATGTCGGATTCTCCAATCCTGAGAGATTTCGGCAACCTATCAGCCCTTGGCGTCATGGTTGCTTGTTTCCTTTCCATCACGTTACTTCCCGCCTTGCTTAATATCCTTCCGGTTACGGTGAAGTCGGATACTTCTGATGAAAGAAAGCACTTTATGGATCATTTAGGAGATTTCGTGGTGTCAAAGCGACATGCGTTATTGCCGTTGTCGGTGCTTGTTATTGTCGCGAGTGCGAGCTTGATTCCGCTGAACAAAGTCAATGATGAATCCGTCGAGTACTTTGGCCATAGCAATGAATTTCGCCGAGCGGCTGATTTTATGGAAGAGCGAATCAGTGGCATGGCGAACATCAGTATCGCGATAAAAACTAACGAATCGCAGGGCATTGCCGATCCTAATTTTCTCAATTCCGTGGGTAAATTTACTGACTGGCTAAGGTTGCAGCCAGAAACGGACCATGTTGCGACCTTGAGCGATGTTTATAAGCGCCTAAACAAGAACATGCATGGAGATGATCAGGCTTATTACTCGCTCCCTCAAGACAGAGAATTAGCGGCTCAATATCTGCTGCTTTTTGAAATGTCACTACCGTATGGTTTAGATTTGAACAACCAAATCAATGTAGATAAGTCGTCGATCAAGATGGTTCTCACCGTGGAGAACTTGGGCAGCGTCGAGCTTGTTGATTTGGAAAATCGCATTTACCAATGGTTTAACGAAAACGCGCCTCAATATGATGTTGTTGCGTCTAGTCCTTCATTGATGTTTGCGCATATTGGTGAAACGAATATGGCCAGCATGCTGTCAACCTTGCCCATTACTCTTGTCTTAATCTCTGCATTACTGATCTTTGCCTTGCGTTCGTTCAAGCTTGGCTTAATTAGTCTTGTCCCGAATATTGCTCCTGCGCTTATTGGTTTTGGTATTTGGGCGCTGGTTTCTGGCGAGATTAACTTGGGATTGTCTGTCGTTGTGACATTAACGCTTGGTGTTGTTGTCGATGACGCCGTTCACTTTCTTTCTAAATATCAACACGCTCGTAAAGATGGCCACAGTGCGGAGCAAGCGGTTCGCTACGCCTTTCGTACCGTGGGGCGCGCTCTCTGGATTACGACGGTCGTGCTTGTTGCTGGTTTCTCTGTTCTGGCGATGTCGAGCTTCCGTTTAAATGCCGATATGGGACAGTTGAGTGCCATTGTCATCTTTATTGCCCTTGTTGTGGATTTCATCTTTCTACCGACTCTACTGATGTTGTTTGACAAAGGCGTCTACGACGAGGTGGACCGCCGAAACAAGCTTAAATCAACTGACTCTCAAACCACGGCTGTTACTCAGTCATAACGAATCAAAGGATTGAACATGAATTTACTAAAAAATGCCTTAAAAGTATCTGCACTTTCTGTCTCGCTTTTTATGAGTCATGCGGTGTTAGCGGATGAAGCGAAAGGATTAGAGATTGCTCAAGAGCGCAAAGCCCGTGATGAAGGGTGGGGGGATTCTGTTGCTACGATGCAAATGATTCTGCGAAACGCGCAAGGAGAAAGCAGCACACGTTTAATGCGCTTACAATCACTCGAAGTTGATGGTGATGGTGACAAAGGGCTCACGATATTTGATGAACCGAGAGATGTAAAAGGCACGGCGTTTCTCAACCATTCTCATACGGTGGGTGCCGATGACCAATGGCTTTACCTTCCTGCACTGAAACGTGTGAAACGTATTTCCTCGCGTAACAAATCAGGTCCTTTTATGGGCAGTGAATTCGCGTATGAGGATCTCAGTTCCTTTGAGATTGAAAAATACCGTTTCAACTACCTAAAAGATGACAGCATAAACGGGCAAGATGTTTTCGTCGTAGAGCAAATTCCGACCGATAAGAACTCAGGTTATACCAAGCAAACGGTGTGGTTAGATAAAGCGCATTATCGTCCACTTAAAGTTGAGTTTTACGACCGCAAAGGCTCTTTGTTAAAAACGCTTTCTTTTTCCGATTACAAGCAATATCTCAACCAATATTGGCGAGCGCACACTATGGCGATGACAAACCATCAAACAGGAAAAAGTACTGAGCTAACGACTAGCGAAATGCGTTTTAACACTGGATTACAAGACAATGACTTTCATAAGAATGTGTTGAAGCGAGTGAGGTAGTGGAGGAAAAATGAAGCGATTAAATGCTGGGTTGTTGCTTAGTGCAGCAGCCTTTTTTTACTCGATGCCTCTGACTGCCGTCGAGCTCGCAGGACAAGTCAATATTGAGCATCGTCAGTTTTTTAAAACGGGCTCTCAGGGTCAGAGCAAAGCGCAAACGTCATTGGTTTTGCAGCCAGAATTTTACTGGGAGATGCAAAATGGTGATGCAAACTTTACTTTCACACCTTTCTATCGTCTGGATGGTCTAGACGATGAGCGAAGTCATGGCGACATACGAGAGGCACTTTATCTGACTTATTGGGATGATTATGAGCTTCGAGTTGGGATTAGTAAGGTCTTTTGGGGAGTGACTGAATCAGCCCATTTAGTTGATGTCGTAAACCAAACAGATGCCATTGAAGCCGTCGATGGTGAAGATAAACTCGGTCAGCCGATGTTACATTTTACCTCTTTCAAAGACTGGGGCACCGTCCACGCAATGTTGTTACCTTACTTTAGGGAACGAACGTTTGCGGGTACAGATGGCCGCTTGCGAACCGAACCCGTTGTCTCTGATGATGCTATCTATGAATCAAGCAGAGAAGAGAAGCACGTAGATGTGGCTTTTCGATATTCGAAAATGCTTGGCGATTGGGACGTAGGCCTAAGCTATTTATATGGAACAAACCGGGATCCTTACTTTCGTTTAGAGTACGGAGAATTAAAGCCTTACTACGCTCTGATGAGTCATGTCGGTCTGGATGTGCAAGGAATTGTTGGCGATTGGTTATGGAAACTAGAAAGTGTTTATCGAGATAGCGCTGATAATCATGTCGGTCTTGTGACGGGTTTTGAGTATACCTTCGTCGGTGCATTTGACACGGTTTGGGATGTGGGAGTTATTGGTGAGTACCTCTATGACAGTCGTGGGAACAACGCACAAACTATCGGTCAAAATGATGTGTTTGCAGGTATTCGTTGGGCGCTCAATGATGAGGACGGAACGGAAGTATTGACGGGAATTACGAAGGATTTAGATAACGATGATGTTTACAATGCTAAGTTAGAAGCATCGAGCCGAATATCGAATCACGTTAAGTGGCAAATTGATGCTTGGTTGTTTAAAAATGAAACACCAAATGATTTGCTCTACTTCGCTAGAGATGACGATTTTATCGAGCTATCTATTCAATACTATTTCTAAAAAAAAAGGGCACAACTAAACGGCAGATTAACTAAAGATGACATTTTTGACGTTTTTGTGCTCTTTTTATTCAATAACCTCTTCTTTTCGTAATTCAATTTGGCATTGGTGCCCGGTTTGGCTACTATGTACAGCTATCAAAAAACCAATCACTCCCTTATGGACACTACCTACAGGTAGATGAGGAAACGATGCAACATCTAGAAGAGATCATTGCTAGCGCGAGCACTGCAATTGAAGCTGCCGAATCGCTAGTCGCACTTGATGAAGTGCGTGTTCAGTATCTGGGTAAAAAAGGTGAGCTAACTGCTCAACTTCAAAGCCTAGGCAAACTACCACCAGAAGAACGCCGTGAAGCTGGTCAAGAGATCAACAAAGCGAAAGGCGTAGTTCAGCAAGCTATCGCAGCTCGTAAAGATGCACTACAACGTGCTGAGCTTGAAGCGAAACTAGCAGCAGAAACAATCGACGTAACACTACCAGGTCGTCGTATTGAAAACGGTGGTCTACACCCAGTAACTCGTACTGTAGAGCGTATTGAGAAGTTCTTTGGCGAACTTGGTTTTAACACCGAGGCTGGCCCAGAGATCGAAGATGCATTCCACAACTTCGATGCGCTAAACATCGCAGCTGATCACCCAGCGCGTACTGACCACGATACTTTCTTCTTCAACCCAGACTTGATGCTTCGTACTCATACGTCAGGCGTACAGATCCGTACGATGGAAAATGGTAAACCACCATTCCGTTTCATCGCACCAGGCCGTGTATACCGTAACGACTACGACCAAACGCACACGCCAATGTTCCACCAAGTGGAAGGCATGCTGGTTGATGAGAACGTAAACTTTGCTCAGCTGAAAGGCATCCTGCACGATTTCCTATGTAACTTCTTCGAAGAAGAAGTAGAAGTACGTTTCCGTCCATCTTACTTCCCATTCACTGAGCCTTCAGCTGAAGTAGACGTGAAAGGCAAAAACGGTAAATGGTTAGAAGTACTAGGCTGCGGTATGGTTCATCCGAACGTGCTACGTAGCGTAGGTATCGATCCTGAAAAATACTCTGGTTTCGCATTCGGTATGGGTGTTGAGCGTCTAACAATGCTTCGTTACGGCGTGAACGACCTACGTGCGTTCTTCGAGAACGATCTTCGTTTCCTAAAACAGTTCAAGTAATCCAGAGGGTTCATCAACATGAAATTCAGCGAATCATGGCTTCGTGAGTGGGTAAACCCTGCGGTTACTACTGACGAGCTAACTCACCAAATTACAATGGCCGGTCTAGAGGTAGACGACGTTCTACCTGTTGCAGGGTCTTTTACTGGCGTTAAAGTCGGTCACGTTGTTGAATGTGGTCAACACCCAGATGCAGACAAACTGCGCGTAACTAAAGTTGACGTGGGTGAAGAAGAGCTTCTAGACATTGTTTGTGGCGCACCTAACTGTCGCCAAGGTCTGAAAGTAGCAGTAGCAACAGTTGGTGCTGTTCTTCCAGGTGATTTCAAAATCAAAAAAGCGAAACTACGTGGCCAGCCATCTCACGGCATGCTTTGTTCATTCACTGAACTAGGTATCGACGTTGAGTCAGACGGTATCATGGAACTAGCAGAAGACGCAGTAGTCGGTACTGATTTCCGTGAATTCCTAGGTCTAGACGACGTAACAGTAGACGTAGACTTAACAGCAAACCGCGCTGACTGTTTCAGCATTCGTGGTCTAGCTCGTGAAGTTGGCGTACTAAACCGTGCTGACGTGACTGAGCCATCAGTAGAAGCAGTTGCCCCTTCAATCGACGATAAAGTGTCTATCGAAGTGAAAGCTCCTGCTGCGTGTCCTCGTTACCTAGGTCGTGTTATTAAGAACGTAAACGTTCAAGCTGAAACACCACTATGGATGCAAGAGAAACTGCGTCGTTGTGGTATTCGCTCTATCGACCCTGTAGTAGACATCACTAACTACGTTCTTCTAGAGCAAGGCCAACCAATGCACGCATTCGATCTAGCGAAGATCGAAGGTGGCATCGTAGTTCGTATGGCTGAGCAAGGTGAGAAGCTAACGCTTCTTGACGGCAACGAAGCAGAACTAAACGCAGATACACTAGTAGTTGCTGACCACAACAAAGCACTTGCAATCGCAGGTATCTTTGGTGGTGAAGAGTCTGGTGTAACAACTGAGACTAAAGACGTTCTACTAGAGTGTGCATTCTTTGCACCTGACCACATCCGTGGCCGCGCACGTAGCTACGGTCTTCACACTGATTCTTCAATGCGTTTCGAGCGTGGTGTGGATTACGCACTACAAGTGAGCGCAATGGAGCGTGCAACTCAGCTTCTTGTTGAGATCTGTGGCGGTGAAGTAGCACCTGTTGTTGCAGTAGAGTCTGAAGCAGACCTACCTAAGCCAAACAAAGTTGCTCTACGTCGTACTAAGCTAGACAACCTGCTAGGTCACCACATTGCAGATAGCGACGTAGTAGAAATCCTAGAGCGTCTAGGTTTGACTGTTGAAGCTTCAGAAGAAGGTTGGATGGCAGTAGCGCCAACATGGCGTTTCGATATCGCTATCGAGCAAGACCTGATTGAAGAAGTTGGCCGTATCTACGGTTATGACAACATTCCTAACCAACACCCAGCAGCAGCACTTAAGATGCACAACCACGTTGAAGCGGATCTTCCACTGAAACGCGTTCGTGATCTTCTTGTTGACCGTGGTTACCACGAAGCAATTACATACAGCTTCGTTGAGCCTGAGCAACAAAAGCTAGTTGTACCTGGTGTTGAGCCTCTAGTGCTTCCAAACCCAATTTCTGCAGACATGTCAGCAATGCGTCTTGGTCTTATCCAAGGTCTGCTGAACACGGTTGTTCACAACCAGAAGCGTCAACAGCCACGCGTTCGTCTATTCGAATACGGCCTACGTTTCATCCCATGTGAAACTGCAGAAAACGGCATGCGCCAAGAGCCTATGCTTGCAGGTGTTATTGCTGGTAGTCGCGGTGAAGAACATTGGGATATCGAAACTAACACGGTTGATTTCTTCGACCTTAAGGGCGATCTAGAAGCGATTCTAGAGCTATCTGCGAACGAAAAAGCGTACTCTTTCGCTGCACTGTCACCTGAAAGCAAAAAAGCTAACCCAGCACTTCACCCAGGTCAATCTGCGGCAATCATCGTAGATGGCAAAGAAGTGGGCGTGATCGGTACCGTTCACCCTGAGCTTGAGCGTAAGTTCGGTCTAAATGGTCGTACTATCGTATTCGAAATCGAATGGTCTGCAATTAACAGCAAAGTGATCCCAGAAGCGGTAGCACTTTCTAAATTCCCTTCAAACCGTCGTGATATCGCGGTAGTAGTGGATGAAGCTGTTGCATCTGGTGACATCGTTAACGCTTGTCTAGAGCAAGGTGGCGAGTTCCTTAAAGATGCGAAACTGTTCGACGTTTACGTAGGTAAAGGCGTTGAAGATGGTAAGAAGAGCCTAGCAATCGCTCTGACTCTACAGTCACTTGAGCGTACGCTTGAAGATGCAGATATCGCGGGTGCGGTTGACGCTATCGTTGCTCACGTTTCTGAGAAGTTTGGTGCGTCTCTACGTGACTAATCTCGCGTAACGCATCTTCTTAAGAAATGAAAACCCTGCCAGCTCGGCAGGGTTTTTTATTTTTAGGATTACCTTATCGTTGTTCAAGTTCCTTACTGCTCGCACCACCCCTCATTACTTTAAAATACTAGACCAAACTAGGGATGGCCCTTACCCGAGATTAGGAACGTATTGTTTTTCAGCTAATACACGCTAACGATAGCTTATTGGCGGTTAGGCAGCGAGTGAGAGGGTATAGCTAAGCAGAAGAGGCAGCGTAAGAATGCTGAAAAAGTTGCCAAATAGTACCATTGACGCCACTTTCATGGGTTCTATATTCAGCCTTTCCGCAAATAGGTAATTCATGACGGCTGGCGGCAGCATTGTGAAGAGCACCATCATTTGCAATTGCATCGTTGGAAGGGGAATTAACCAATAAATAAGTGCAAAAGCGACAGCACCAGTTGCCAGTGACTGCACGGTACACAACACACCAATCTTTAAACCGTCCAACCTTAAATGACACATTTGTGTCCCCAGAGATAAAAGCATCACGGGTACGGCCGCTTGCCCAAGTAGAGCCGTGGCTTCGTATAAAGGCGCCCATGCACCCACATTTGACACGTTGAGAAACAGAGCCAACGACGCTGCTAAAAAGATTGGCATCTTGACTATTTGCTTAAAAGGGTTGCCATGACTAAGCAGCATTATGCCTAAGCTGATATGCAAGCATGCTGACACGACAAATAAAAGCACTGCTGACGACAGCGCAATTTCTCCAAACGTATAGGTAAACAAAGGAATAGCTAGATTTCCGCTATTGCGAAACATATGTGGTGGCGCCCAGGTTTTAAACGAGAGTGACGTCCATCGACATACCGGGATCATGAGTAGTGCGGGAATTAAAACCGCGACAATTGCCGCCAAAAGAAGCGGCCCCTGATTTGAATTGAGCGGCATGCTAACGAGTGACGAAAATACCAGTGCTGGCGTGAATACCTCAATATTAATGCGGTTTATTGGGCGAAAGTCAGGCTTGATGTAACGACCGACCAAATAGCCAACTCCGACAAGAGCAAAAACAGGGAAAAGAATATTTATGATTTGATTAATCATGGTCGCCTAGAAGCAGTGTAAGAAGCTAATGAGGAAATACACGAACTTCCACATTATCAATCTTTATATATGGCGTCATCGTTAAACAGCGAGAAGCGTGGGTTTAATCAAGCTTTCTAAGCACAGTTACAAAGTACAGGTGGTCATACCTTTTAATCTAATTGTTACGTATCGAGTTACATACAAATCACTGAATTTACGACAAGTTCTATGTCAAGTGTCTGTTAAATAACCAATATCTGATATTTTTATTAAATAGTGTTTAATGTTGATATTTAAACTAATTTTAGTTTTATAATCTGGATGTTTTTCCTGATAAAGATGAAACAAAAACAAAAATATCAAATTTCTGGCGTTTAACAATAATTTACGTAGTGCTATTCCTTTTGTTCGCCAAGAAAAAAGTTGGCGAAAATCATAAGCTTGTCATACACTTCCTGATGTAACCCCGATATGTTGTTGAATTGGTAGGGTAAAACTGCTCTGGCGCTACACTAACGTAGCATTGTTTAACATAGCTTTGAGGAAAGTTTTATGGCGCTCACAAAAGCCGAACTGGCAGAAAACCTGTTTGATAAATTAGGATTTAGTAAGCGGGACGCCAAGGAAACGGTGGAAGTGTTCTTTGAAGAGATTCGTAAGGCACTGGAAAGTGGCGAACAGGTAAAACTGTCAGGTTTTGGTAACTTTGATCTTCGTGACAAGAATGAACGACCTGGTCGTAACCCGAAAACTGGTGAAGATATTCCAATTACTGCTCGACGTGTAGTGACTTTTCGCCCGGGTCAGAAGTTAAAAGCTCGTGTAGAAAACCTGAAGAAAGTACAGTAAGCCGAATAAATGGATCACGCTAAGGCGTGGTCTTTTTTTGCGTAAAATTCGTGTGCATACAAATGAAAACCACCGCAATGCGGTGGTTTTTCTGTTTATGAGAGACGCTTAATTATATCGGTTACGCCGCTTCTAGATGCGTTGTTAAGTATGGTTGCCATGCTTGTTGGTACAAGTTCTTAGACTGTGTACGCATGTTGTGAATAGAGGCAAGCTCTATTTCGCTTAGCTCACGTTTTTCCAACATCGCTTGACGTTCTAGTTTCTGGATTTTTTCGTATAGGTCGTGTTCGGGACCGCTTTTTACATCTGCGATTGCTTTCAAGTGCAGTTGAACTTCGGCTACTAGGTTTGTTTTTGGTAAACGAACGAGCAAGTTCAAGTCTCTATATCCTGAAGGGCCAGGTTTTTTGAATCGATTTTTTACTTTCACAATCGTTGTTTCACGCTCTAACGTTTCATAAATGGAGACTAAACTCGCGACGTCTTCAGCTACAATCGTTGCACGTGCTAGGTCAGTAATACGTTCAACTTTCCCATCTAACTCTAAAGCTATCTTTTCTTCTGCTCGTTGTTTGGATTTCACGCCTGCGAAGTATGGCTGAGCATCATTAAGAAGTGCGGTACTTTTACAGATAGTTTCAAGTTCAAATTGCGCTTGGTGAGCTTTGCTGTAAAGAATGTCGAAGTCAGAATATGGCTGAGTTGGTGTGGTGTCGATTGACTGAATGCCATATAAACCGCTAAGGCTGTGTTTAAAAAGTTTCGAACAAACTTCGTTTTGGCTGGTTGAACGATTTTGTTCGCCACTAGGCGCAGGGGTAATTGGAAGTGCGGCAAATGCCGGTGCACGGCTAAGTACCAAAAGCATCAATGCTGTAGTACGAAGAAATAAGCTCATTCACTCTCCTTAACTTGCTTGTACTTAGAAAATAGGGAACATAAAGGTCGCTAAGTTCGGCAAATCAGGTACTAACTTATAAATGGGGCCATTACGAAAGATTCCAAGGTTTCAGTTTTATCTTGAAGTAGAATCGTGCGTTAGATCACCATTTCTCTTTTCTTTATTCTGATTATCAGATAGAGGCGCGTCTCCTATGAGACCGATTACATCCTATCACCGCAGTATTAACCAAAGATGAACGGCATAGACAAATTGAAAAAAAACGTTAGTCTTACCTCTCAAAATGAAAACAGCCGACAAGTAGAAAGTAAAATGAGAGACCAAGAATTTTGGCATAACAAATGGGCCAGCAATCAGATCGGATTTCACTTGGAAGATGTAAACCCGCTATTACCAGTATATTGGAAACACACTAATCCAAAGCGTGAAGATAAAGTGTTAGTTCCTTTATGTGGAAAGTCAGAAGACTTGATTTGGCTAGCGATGAAGCATGATTCGGTTGAAGGTGTTGAGCTAAGCCATATTGCTGTGCGTGCCTTTTTTGCTGAACATTTTTACACGCCAACGGTAACGCCTCTTAATGGCAAGCACGAGCTTTATCAATTTGATGAGCTCTCTATTTATACTGGGGACTTTTTCACTGCACCACTATCTCAAGCCGATATCATTTATGATCGCGCCGCGTTGGTTGCTTTACCGCAAGATATGCGAGAGGAGTATGTAGAGCGTCTCAAGCAACTGCTGAACCCAGGCGGTCGTATTTTGCTTGTTACACTCAACTATCCTCAAGAAGAGATGGCGGGGCCTCCATTTAGCGTGCCGGTCGAAGAGATTGAGCAGTTATTTTCAGGTTACAAAGTTACTTGTTTGAACGTAGATGAAGCTGACGAGAATCATCCTAAAATTGTGAAAAAAGGCTTAAGTCGCTTCTCTGAAGAAGTGTACTTAATCGAGAGTGAATAGGCTCTCTTCGGTTTGGAACACGAAATAGCGCAGCAATTTGAGCTGCGCTATTTTTGTATGAGTGGTTCGTATTTAATAAATGATATTCACTTTTGAAGCACTTTCAACAGCATCTTGAACGGCTTCTTCGGTGGTTTTTCGTCGCGTAAGGACAACACCTAAACGGCGGCGGCCATCGATTTCTGGCTTACCGAATAGACGAACTTGTGTTTGAGGTTGAGCTAAAGCTTTGCTTAGGTTTTCAAAGCGAATGTTTGTGGAAGTTCCTTGTCCAAGAATAACAGCAGACGCAGATGGGCCATATTGCACAATATTATTAATTGGCATTCCGGTAAACGCGCGCACGTGGAGAGCAAACTCAGACATTTCCTGCGAAATCATTGTAACCATACCCGTATCGTGAGGGCGAGGAGAGACCTCATTGAAAATGACTTTATCGCCTTTGACAAACAGCTCTACACCAAAGATGCCGTAGCCACCGAGCGCGTTTACCACTTTCTCAGCCGTGTATTCAGCTGCTTTTACTGCGTTTTCTGACATAGCTTGCGGTTGCCATGATTCGCGGTAGTCGCCATCTTCCTGACGATGACCAATTGGAGCACAGAAATGCACACCGTCAACGGCTCTGATGGTCAATAAAGTGATTTCGTAATCGAAGTCGATAAAACCTTCCACGATAACGCGACCTGCACCCGTACGTCCGCCTTCCTGAGCGTAATCCCATGCTTTTGTAACGTCGTCTTCGGTCTTGATAACACTTTGCCCTTTACCGGAAGAGCTCATCACTGGCTTCACCACGCACGGAATACCCACATGTTCAACCGCGGCTTTGAAGTCTTCAAAGTTATCTGCAAAACGATAAGGTGAAGTCGTCAATTCCAGTTCTTCTGCTGCCAAACGTCGGATACCTTCACGATTCATTGTTAGCCTGGTTGCCTTAGCGGTTGGAACAACATTCAGTCCTTTTTCTTCAAGCTCTACCAGTTTGCCGGTTGCGATGGCTTCAATTTCTGGTACGACGTAAGTAGGTTGTTCCTTCGTAATAACTTCTTCTAAGGCGTTCCCATCTAACATGTCGATAACATAACTACGGTGAGCGACTTGCATCGCTGGAGCATTGGCATAGCGATCACAAGCAATCACTTCTAAACCAAGTCTCTGGCATTCAATGGCGACTTCTTTACCGAGTTCGCCAGAGCCTAAAAGTAATACACGGGTAGCATTTGCGCTAGTTGCAGTGCCAAACATAGTGTTCCCTTACAAAATAGAGTGATGAGACAGAAATTGCAGGAGATCATACTGAAGTTTTATGACAAAGCAAACGTTTGCTTTTGGTTTTTAGGTAATAAAAAAGCTCTACATGTTGTAGAGCTTTTTGTTGAATTTGTCGTTTATACGTTGACAAAACTAAGCGGAATATCTGGATTCAACGCTTCCAACGTTGATTGCGTATCGGCTAAATGACTGATCTTACCTTCTGAGTTCTCTACCAATGCAGCGGCTTTGATGCTGTCAAAGGTTTCACCCGCAAGTAAAACTTGGATTAGCGCAACTTGTAGCGGTGGCAAGCTAGGATTAAACGCTGCATTTTCTGCATAAGCGCCTTGGAATACACGACCGCTAGTCATCTCTAATGCTAAACCACTCAAGTTGTTGGTGTATGGAGAGTGGCTCATGTTCATCGCTTCAACTGCAGTTTGGATGAGTGCGTCTTCATCATCACATGAGAATTGGTGTTTAACTTCTGCCATTAAGCCGGACTCGATACCGAGATCATTTGGTCCAAAGGCTTCAGGCAGGTATTCATGAAGTGACTTTTCTTCGCGTTCTGGGAGCTGGATTTTAAGCTCGTTTGCGGTAGATAACTCATTCATGAACTGGCGGCAGTGACCACATGGGCTGAAGTTGATAGTGATATCCTTAACACCACGTTCGCCTTTCATCCAAGCATGGCTAATCGCAGACTGCTCTGCGTGAACCGTTTGACCCAACTGTACACCAAAGAATTCCATGTTGGCACCGAAGTAAAGGCGACCTGAAAGACCACGAACGATAGCGCCGACATAAAAGTCAGAAAGGGGAGCATAGGAGTACGCTGCGGCAAAAGGAAGTAGCGCAACACGAAGCTCTTTGTCTGATAGACCGGTAGCTGAAAGCAACTGCTCAAATTGTTGAACTGAAAGCGTAGCATCAAAATCATCAGCTTGGATGATAGGAGCAAGTTGTTTGGAAAGTGCTTCTGGAGCGCCTGCTAGCGCCTGTTCAATGCGACTTTTCATGTTGAATCCTTGTTATTGCATGGACAGTTATTCTATGTGAAAGATAGAAATGTTCCGTGCGTTAGATCACGATAAATAATGCAATTGATAATTCTGTTACATAATTAGAGTGAGCTCACACATGTATTCGATTGCACAGGTGTGAAGCGTTATCTCCGTCTCACAATTAACCATATCAGTATATATTCATATGACCAAGGAGCAGGAGTATGTTACTAACGCGACTTTTACCGCTACGCTACTTTATACCTACGTAATCTAGAGCGAGTGGTAGCACCTAGAATGCTCATGCTATGAATGTATATCTCAGTCAAGTCCCTTCACGATATTACTGGGTGAGTTTGATAGATAAGATAGGGTTTTGAAAAGGGATAAGTAAGAAACGGAAAGGCTACGGCCTGCCGGAAGGAGGGCAGACCGAGAGCGCTTAACTATTGATATAGCCAGACCGCCAAAGCAAAAAAACTTGGAGCCAAAATAGAAGTTATGATCCCACATAAAACCAATGCGAGTGATGAGAACGCGGCATCTATGGGCTGTTTCTCTGCACAAGTAGCGGTGCCTAAGGCATGAGAGACTGTACCCATTGTCAGACCACGTGCAATCGGGTGTTTAATTCCAATTAAGTTGTAAATTGGGTATGCCAAAATCGCGCCCAATAAACCAACAATCAGAACCAAGATCGCCGCAACGGCAGCTTCACCACCGAGGTGACTCGAAATTTCCATTGCTATTGGCGTAGTGACGGATTTACCCACTAGACTTGCGATTAAACTGATATCTGCTTTGAAAGCGACTGCGATCAAGGTGGTTGTCATCATCGACATCACACTGCCTACTGTGCAAGCAAAAGTGATGATTCGCCAGTTTGCTTTAATCTGTGGTAGTTGTTCATATAGCGGGTAAGCCAGAGCAACTACGGCTGGTTGAAGTAAAAAACTGATCCCTTCGTTATCCGCATAATACGTTTCAAACGGTACATTTAAGTAAGTAAGCAAAGGAATGAGCACTGCAATACTGATCAGCAAAGGATTTGCTAGAGGATTATTCACTTTGATTGCGATTTGGCGCGCGACAAGAAAAACCGCAATGGTAACAACTAACCACATATCAGTGCTTCTCCTTTAGCAAGTAGTCCAGCAGCCAAGCGAGGCTGACTAGTACAATGAGTGAGCCTCCAACTGCGCTAGCAATGATAGGGAGGGCATTAGCGAGTAGCATATCGAAATGTTGCATTAATCCCACGCTAATAGGAACGAACAACAAAATCATGTAGCGGATAAATAGCGTGGCGCCCGGTTTGACCCAATCGACCTTTACAAGCCCAAGAGTCATAGAGAAAAACAGTACGAGCATACCGATGACACTTCCTGGGACGGAAACGCCAGTGAACTTTTGAATGGTAATTCCGATGCCAAGTGCCCCCATGATGAGGAAGATTGAAATGAGCAGTTGGATCAGTTGTAAGAATCGTTCTTTAATCATTTTGACAGTATATAAACAACAAGCACACCATAAGGTGCGCTTGTATTAGGAGGAGTTAAGAAGCTAAGCTCTCTACATAACGGTACACGGATTTTAATATCGCAATCTTCTTTTCGTCACTTTCATGTTCGTGAACTAAGTTTTCTAAATTCAGCATGTACTCTTCAATTTGGCTTTCAAACACTTCTCGACAGTGTAATGCCCAGCGTCTTTGTTCTTGCTCGTTTAATGTGCCTGGGAAGTTACGCGCACGATAGCGGAACAATAGAGGTTTAATGCGCTTGTCATCAAATTCAATGTCTAATGCAGCAAGATTATTCGGATCGGTTTCGCGAATGATATCCATAGCTGCGCGATCGGCTGGAGAAAAGAACCCGTCGTAAAGTTGTGTATCGACGTCATCACTTTTATCGAATTTGCGCTCGACTGAAAAGAGGCTAATCAGCTTTTCTCTAATTTCAGGATGTTGGCGCAACAAAGCGAGATTGGCGAGACATTGTTGGCGATCAATGCCAATAGACTCTGCATTTTCAGCCGTTAACGTTTTTGCAGGGGCGAGAATAGGGCATTTGTTCAAATGAACTAGTTTAACTGGCACTGGTAGCAATTCACCAAGATCTTCGCGCTTCGTGTAGAGTCTTTCGTGCAGCTCTTCTGCGGATAGCTCAAGAATAGGTTGAGGGTCTTTCGCTAAATCGATGGTGATAACGGCGTTATTATTGGTTGGATGCCAAGCAACAGGCACAATCCAGCTAGTGTACTGGCATTCGCGCCCTAGCATGCCTGAAACGTGCATCAACGGTGTCATGTTGACGATGTCGACTAAATCATTGAGCTTGCGCTTTTGGCGCATAGAAAAAAAGTAATCAAACAATTTTGGTTGCGCTGCTTTTACTTTCTTTGCCATTTCGATAGTCGCAACCACATCTGCCATGGCATCGTGCGCGTTACTATGTTCTATGCCGTTAGCCACAGACAAGTGTTCTAATTTAAAGCTAGTGAAGCCATCTTCGTTTTCTGGCCATTCTACGCCTTCTGGGCGAAGGGCATGGCACGCGCGTAGTACATCGAGTAAATCCCAACGTGAGTTACCGTTTTGCCAACTCCATGCGTATGGATCGATAAAGTTGCGATAACAAGTATAACGGGTCACTTCGTCATCAAAGCGAATGCTGTTGTAGCCTAAACTGGTAGTATTGGGTTTCGCGAGTTCAGCGTGAATCTTAGCGATAAACTCTGGCTCAGAAAGGCCTTCTTGAACCGTTTTTTGCGGAGTAATACCAGTAATAAGTGCAGCTTCAGGAGACGGAAGATAATCAGCAGGTGGCTGGCAGTACATGACTAAAGGCTCGCCGATGATATTAAAGTTTTCATCTGTACGAACACCAGCAAACTGGCTTGGGCGATCTTTCGCGGGGTTGGTTCCCCATGTCTCATAATCAAAGAAGAAGAATGTAGGCTGTTCGGTATTATTCATGGATGTCTTTTTCTGTTCGTTATTCTTCAAAACTAGCCTTGTATATCAGTCGATTAGCAGTGTTCTATGTGCTATCTTTTCGTTAGGTTTTAATTGTTTTTACGCGTTTTACATTTGCACTTGCGTCTAAATATGTGTCCAAATTTTGTAAGTGCTGCGTCCTAATTTAAGGTAGACAACTTGAGCATTACAGACAAGCAGCTAAAAGCTATTGCAAAACTAAGCGAATATAGCGGCCCGGCAGAACTGAATGACGGCGAAGGACTAATAGCGAAGATATCACCCAAAGCAAACATCACGTTCCAATACCGTTGCAGGTTTAATGGTAAAAACAAACGCATTCGTATAGGCAAGTATCCGATAACCACCCTCAAGAATGCAAGGCAAATCCATAAAAGGATGCTTGAACTTAAAGAAGAGGGAAGAAACCCAGAGATAGCCCTTACGGGTGAGACGGATTTTGTTACCCTGAAGGACTGTCTCGATTACTGGTTTGAGCACAAAGTCTCGACTCAGAAAGAGGGGACGCAGGTGCTTTACCGCTCGGTGGCAAACAACTACTTTTACAATGCCTTTCCTGATGTCGATGTAGAAAAGATCACCGCGCGAGAATGGATGCGTTGGTTCGATGACATTGCCAAGAAGAATCCGAAGACGGCTAACTCTGCATTTTCTAAAATGCGCGCCTGTCTTAACTTCTGTAAATCCAAGTTCCTTATTGATGGTACGCACTTTGAGAAAATCAGACAGCAAGATGTTGGTGAGTCACCAAGTGCCGGTGACCGAGTTCTATCACTTCCTGAACTTGCCAAAGTTTGGATCGCGATTGAACGCAGCAAAGCAGGAACATCGACCAAGAACCTGCACTTAATAACAATGTTATGGGGTAACCGATTATCAGAGCTTCGCTTGGCCAAGCGCGAACACTTCGATATGGTCAACGACATTTGGACGGTACCACCAGAATTAAGCAAAATGGGTAACACCATTCGCAGACCCATCCCAAAACACATCAAGCCGATGCTGGAAAGGTTGATGAACATCTATGATGAATACCTTTTCCCTGGCGCATCCCTCCATAAGCCCATCTGCATATCCGCAGCAAACCGCTATATAAGAAGGTTACGCGATAACCTGAACCTACCTCACTGGCGAACCCACGACTTCCGCCGCAGTATTTCTACCACTTGTTCAGAACTTGGCACCATGCCACACGTCACCGAGAAAATGCTCGGGCATGAGCTGGTTGGTGTAATGGCTATTTACAACAAGCATGACTGGCTATCAGATCAAAAAGAAGCGTATGAAAAGTTCGCGGAAGCTTTGTTTGCTCAAGTTCAAAAAGAGTTGGAACATGAAAAAGTTGCTGTGAGTTAGTATCCTTGTTGCTTACCAGTTAGTCTCATATCTCACTAACTCACCGATTAACTTTGAACCTACCAATGAAAGGGAGCATGATAATGGGCATTATGTAGTGGGTGTCTAACAGGTCAAGGAGTTCTAATTGGATTAAGTAGTTGATAGACATTGGTTCTGGGAGCTTCCTTGGGACTCAATATTGCCCGTATTGGTTGCTATCACAGGCTATGCAATTGTGCATATTTTGTCTGCTATGAGAGATAGTAGGAATAAAAAAAGAGAAATAAGAATCAGATTTTTGTCTGATTGTTATCAGCGGCTTGCTTTGATTCTTAGCGCTTCTGAAAATTGGAGCTTTGAAAATTTACAACTAGTTTTAGTTGATATTCAATTAGTGGGAACTGATTCCCAGATTAAAAAAGCTGAACAAATAGCACAAAGAGTTCCCGTCGCTTTTAATAATCCCAATGATTCATCAATTGATCTGGAGCCTTTATTGATAGATATTAGAAATGATCTAAGATATGAACTTTCAATGGAAAAAACTAATAGTAGATTTATTTGGTTAAAAACATACAAAGCTTCAAAGCAGGTAGAAAATTAACGCAGTTAGTACCATGTAACAATCGTTTTAAATCTGATTCGTAAACGTGCATCAAACTCTTCCTGCTCAGAAATGGCGCAAGTTTACTTGCAGTTTAAGTGGGTATTGAACAAGAAACATAATAGTCGGTAATTATGCCAGATAAAAATAAACATGGATTGAGTAGATATATTCCCGAAGAAGTTAAGCGAAAAGTACGTCAGGCGTGTGGTTATGGCTGCGTAGTTTGTGGAACTGCTATTGTCGAGTATGAACATGTTGACCCTGAGTTTTCTGAAGCAAAAGAACATGACCCAGAGAAAATTGTATTGCTTTGTTCGCAATGCCACGCGAAGGTGACTCGTAATTTTTTATCTAAAGAGTCAATAAAACGTGCTAGCAAGGAACCTGTTAGTGTCAAAAACAATTATGCATCTGAAATGTTTCAGCTTTTAGCTACAACACCTAAGTTTGTTATAGGGGGAGCCTCCATAACCAATACTCCCATTCCACTGCAAGTAAAGGGCTATCCTGTTATTCAAGTCAAACCAGCAGAGGAAGAAGGGGGGCCTGCTCGACTTAGTGCTACATTCTTTAATAGTCGAGGAGAATTAAGCTTACAAATTATTGACAATGAATGGCGTGTAAACTCTGGTAACTGGGATTTTGAGGCTGTTGGTGGCACTCTTATCGTTCGTGATAATCAACGTAATGTTTCACTAAAGTTAAGGGTTTCAGACGTAGATGGTATCATTGTTGATAAAATTAATATGAGGATAGGTCGTTACAGGATTGAGGGTAATCAGGCTGAATTACTTGTTCGAGCAGATGATGGTACTAGTATTAACTGTGGCGGAATGATGATGGATAATTGTGGTGTTGGGATCTCGCTGAATTAACGAAATTGTTACTTAACAATTTGCTCAGAGTGAGTTGGTACAAGTAGCTGTAAAGTGGGGGAGTGACATTGATAAAATACAATTGCCAAGTAGGTGTGATATTGGCGAACGTTGAGTCACTGGCCTTGTAAGCCCGTTCGTCAGAGACCGAGATAATAGGCAACTGGTAAGTGGCGTCAACATCCGCAAGGCTGAATTGATCAACATTTGATAAGTACTCATAGTGAGCTTATTGGTTGGTTCTTGCTACTCTATAGTCCCCTACTTTGATGAAATTAAAAAGTATTCGTGCCAATCTAACATGATTGATTTACTTTAAACTAGTGTGCAGTCTACTTAGAGTTAGAGAATTCTCGCTTGAAGCATTCCAAACAATTTACGGCTACGTCCCTAAATGCTTCAAGAAGAGGAATTATCGGTTGATATCCTCCAAATTTACCAGTCTTTAGAAGTACTTCTACCGTTGGTTCTGAATCATAAGTCATAGACGCTGCTGTCCCGCCTATACCTGCTACCTGGCCATGTACTAGTGCATTATCTAGTCTTATTGAGCTACCATCATTAGACGTTATGAGTGTATTGTCTCCCAGTTTCGTAACAGCGAATGCAGGCACTAACATGTTATGCTTCTGCCAATTATTTAAATCATTGAGCTCTATAAGGTGTTTATTTCCTCCTGATTCAAATTGATGGTGGGGTTTTAGGGTGTCGAAAATAGATGTCATCTTTATCAGATTTTGACCATTAAGGGTCTTCTCAGCTTCTCTGACTAGCCCAGTGTCGTGTTCTCTAATTGGAAAATAGGATCTTCGACAGTCAGGATTAAGTGATCTTTGCAACCCCATCCAGCATGTGTCCATACTAGATCTAAGACCATTACAAATATCACCGATTAGACATGGTATTCTGTAGGGGATTCCTTCTTTGAGTTCGACATTTAGTATAAACATCATACCCTGTTCTGGGTCGGGCGATAAAGATATAGAATAAGGCTTTCGCTCCATGAAGCTATCAATTTCTTTAATCAGTGTACAAATTAATTCATTTGCCCATACAATTTTTACCTCAGCATGGTGTATAGATAGATCTGGTTCATTCATTTTATATCTTTCCTCAATAATGGCATTTACATGGATTATCTCAACAACCAACTAATTGCCAGTAACTCATTACTCATGGCTTAAAAATTCTAAAAGTACAGAATGATTATTCGAATAGTGAAGCATAACCACTAGCAGTACAGGAAATAGTGCACTTCTAAAGCTAGCTAAATCAAACAGACTACTTATCTCAATTTCATCCAACTAAACGAACTGGGTATATTTTGCTTCTTTACGTGTAGTGGTACTGATATTCATACTTAGAGAAAGTAGGGCCACCGGAAGTCTCACGCTGGGGTTCGTAAAGAACGTTTTTGCTCGTTAACCAGACAACCATTTGTACTTGTTTACAAATGATACTATCACTGAACTTTTTTGTTCGCATGTACCTAATAGAAAATCGTTTGCTTATGTCACAAGTTGTCTAGAATTAGTTCTGCTTAAACCCCCCTTCATGCTCGACCCATTCCATCACCGCTGCGCGAATCCAACGTAGCGGTGATTTGCTAATTGGTTCTGGAAAGTTGCGGTTCTTGCGCCAAGCAATGATGGTGGTTCTCTTCTTATTGAAGAAATCTAACACCTCTTGATGACACATGATCTTGTTGGAAGATTCTGGGTAACGCTCTACGTCATATACAGGCTTGTCTGCTTCTTTCGCAGATTCAACTACGAAAGCAGGGGCAGAGTAGGTAAAGCTCATAGGTGATGTATTCAGGTTAGAGTAAGTCATTGCACAAAGCTCCTGTATCTTGTTAGTCGTAAACCGTGGTCAATCGGTTGTGTTGGTTTAATGCTTTAGTTCTGGCGAATGCCTAAATAGACAGTCATTTTCTTGCCGTTGATTTCAATCTCTCCAAGGTCGACTTCGTTTACCGCGTAGTCACTCAGCGCGGTTTCATCTACCATGTCGTCAAATTCTTCCTTGGCCTTAACTGCCACTTGGTCTGCTTTCATTGTCTTTCTCCGATGGTTGATAAATACGAACTCGATTAGCGGTGTGCCAGCAAGTCGCATCACCTTTAAATAAACCGCCTTCGCTTAACTTTGCGCACCCTTCGGGCAGCTGTTCTCCGCACTTAGTGCATTTCCCCAATTGCGCTTTAATCACTGTAATTTCGTTATAAACACGATGGATAAGTGACTGAAGCGCTTCTTCCTTGGTGTACGGCTCAGCAGGGTAGGCGAAGAACTGGCAGATTTTCTCTAGCTTCGCCTGTTCCTGAGGGTTTAGAGATACGCGCAAATCTTGGTTATTGTTGGCTTTGCGCTTATCTCTATACTTTTGAGCGCGCTTGGCGTTTTGTTTACGTTTGCGCTCTTCAGGTGTCATTTTATTTTGCTTTTTCTAGTGCGTTTTGGCTTCTTAGGAGAGAGCATCTGTTTAGCTCTGGCTAGGCATTCATCGAACACTTTACCTTTGGCAAATCCAGCGGTATTACGATAGTGATCGATTCCGCGTTCAACGGCTCGTTTAATGTCGAGTTCTTCATGGCCGTCTTGCTCTAACAGAGAAGTTATGTGTTTACCTATAAATGCCTCTTGGCTGTTGCGGTAAGTTAAAATACTCATTGCACATGTCCTATTGGTCGTGGGGTGAATACCCGCAATCAGCCTAAATCCTTGATATTGGTGGTCAGCCGGATATATACTGATTGCGAGGCGTAAGTCTCATTGCACAAAGAACACCCCTGTTGGTTTGGTCACCGATAGGGGTTTTCTCTTTCTAGTGGGGTAGTGTTCTTGCTTCCACTGCGGCTTGCAGGCTAACCAGCTGGCTGAATAGCTCTTGCGCCTTTTCAAAATCTTCTTCGTTTACGTGAATCTCTAGCCCTTTAAAGTCTTCGGCTCCTTCAAAAATGGAAGTCGCAGCGATACGGAGCGGATCATCCTTACTTAGCTCAGCTGTCACTTCTTCAAACTGATGGCTGCATACATTGAGTAGTTGCAGGTTGTTCAGCAGTTGATGGGTTTGGTCTAACGTCATTGTTTTCATCTTTAAGCTCTCATTGCACAAAGTTCTCGGAAAACCGATTGGTCAGGTCGGTAAGTTACTTGAATGATTAAAATATACATTTCGTACATATTTGTGTCAATACAAAATGTATATTTATTTATGTGAGACAAAAAAATACCGCTATCAAAGCGGTATCTTGTAATCAACTAAACTGAGGAAAGAATCTAGAAGAGTTTCATCTTTGCGTCTACTACCACGCCTATGATTTTGCAATTACCATTGATGGGCAGTTGTGGGTAAGAGCTGTTTAACGGCTTCAAAAACTTTTGTCCTGCATCGATAACTAGCTTTTTAAATGTGGCTTCATTTACATCAACTAGTTTTGCTACAACTAGAGAGCCATTCTCTATTTCTTTCTCTGTATCGACAAGAACGAGAGTTCCTTCTGGAAAGCTAATACTTGTTGGAGACGTCATGGAGTCGCCTTTGACTCTTAACCAAAAACAGCGACCACTTGTACGTTCGGTTGTTTGGTGCCATTCACTAATCTCTTCGATAGTATAAGGCTCGACAGCCTCTGACCAGTTACCTGCTTGAACTGAACTTAGCACGGGAAAAGACTGTGTAAACGATGGTTGTATGTCTATTACAGAGGTGTTGCCCAAAGCATCATCTGGATACTCAAGTGTACCATCTGAATGCAATACCAACTTATCAAGCTGAACAGCTTTGAGGATCTTAGCTATTTGTTCTAACGTTGGTTCTCTTCGTTTGTTCAACCAATGACCCATTCCGCCAGGAGTTACTTCAACTAACTCAGCTAGTTTTTCTTGGGTGATCCCAAGTTCTTTAATTCTGGCTTTAACCAGATCTGTCCAATTCATCTTCATTCCATAAATGTACATTTCGTACAAAATGATGCAATTGACATAATGTACATTGTGTTGATCTTAATATATACATAATGTACATTGTAGTTGTTTTTTGATTTAGAGGTGTACATGCAAAGAATACGAGAAATACGGGAGCAGTTTTCTATCTCAGTAAAGTCTTTATCAGAAAAGTCAGGGATAGAACCAGGCTCTATTTACCACTACGAGAAAGGACGCCGTTGCCCAAGCTTCAATCAGTGCTGGGACATCGTAAATTCACTGAATGAGCTTGGTGCCAACTGTACTTTTGAGCAAGTGTTTCCAAACCCTAACCAGATGGTCTCTATAAACGACCATTTGCGTTTATGACCAAGTCTATGGAGTGCATTTATTCTCAAAGTGACCGTTAGAAGAATAACGCAACTTAAAAATTTAGGCTGATTCACAGCATTCTGTACAAACAACCAGTAAGGAAAAACCATGAATAACAGTTTTAAAAGCGTTATGCGTAACGCAATAGAAAGTTGGCGCACGGAACTGAGTAAAGAGTGTATTGCTCACCGTGTCGCGAGCTTGTATCACAAACTCGATCTTGAGCACGAGGTTGATGCGCAGCGTAAAGAGCTACTTAAAGTACCGGGCGCTGATGACAAGAACAATGCTCAGAACTTTTTCCGCTATGTCGAGCGCACCAGCGTAGAGGCCAAAGCCACGATGATGGATTTGTTACCTGCGGTGCTTAAGGCGATGCCTGCCAAACGCGCAAGCGACATGCTTAACCAATTTCTTAACCCGCTTGGGTTCTCTGTCACTTGCATTGGTGCGAGTGATGCAAACTTAAGCCGAGATTTGCTCTTGCATAACCACAACAAAGAAACATCTGAAGCATTCCGTGCGGTGATCTCTTTGGGGGAGAACGCGAACATTGACCAGCTGCGCGATGCGTATCGAGAAGTGCAGGAGGCGAAGGCATCTCACGCGCCACTTCTGGAATACCTTGAGTCGTTAATGGCGAAGAAAGCTGCCTAATCAAAAGCGTAGTGGCTGACCACCACATAACACGCATCTAACTAGGAGAACTTTGTGCAATGAGCCTTAGCTTACAGAACTATCACGGCTGCTATATCTGGGTGGCCAATAACGGTGTTTGTCGTTTCGTCGTATCACGGACTAAAGCGATGGAAATCTTTGAATCCATGAAAGCGGGGACTGCGGTGTGATTGAGTATTTGGATAGACCCATCGCTTTTCATCGATCGTTTGTGAAGATGGGCATTGGTATCACAGGCGCATTAATGCTTAGCCAGAGCATTTACTGGAGCCGAAGAACGAACGCTTCAGGGTGGTTTTACAAAACTCAGGAAGAGTGGCAAGACGAAACGGGCATGACTCGAAGAGAGCTTGATACTGCACGTAAAAAGCTGCGTCAGTTAGGTATTTTGGAAGAGAAAAAGCAAGGTGTTCCTTGCCGAGTTTTCTACCGCATTAATGAGCCAAACTTGATTGCACAAATGGAGCAAACTGGTTTGGCGGAATGCGCCAAACTAGAACGTACAAATGCGCCAAGCAGTGCTGTACCAATCAGCCAAACTAAAACAGAGACTACACAGAGATTACCAGAGACTACTACAGAAAAAGTAAACAAAAAGTCTCCCATCACGGGTAGCTTGGTTCCTGAGGAACAAATTCCAGCGATGCTCGATCACGATGCTTGGGCTGACTACCTGGCATTCCGTAAGCGAATCAAAAAGCCTTTCAAAACTGAGCGGGGCGAGCGCACCAAAATGCTCGACTTGCTCAAACTCTCCCAGAACGTGGTGAGCATGCAGCGCCAAATCATTGAGCAATCCATCGACAACGAGTGGCAAGGGTTGTTTAGCCTTAAATCGTCCTCGCCAAACTCGAAGCTGATTCCGGTGGAGCAGTTTTCAGACCAAACCAACCCTGATGATTACGGACCACCGCAGTGGTTCAAAGACCGCCAAGGCGGAGGTGACCAATGAATAGCTTTTTCCAAAAACTGCAGCAAGCGATGCCTGCGAACGTTGTGCCGTACACGCCAGAGCAGATGGCTCAACTTGCTCAGCAGGAAGTCGAGAAGCAAAGCCATGCGGTGTATCAGAACTACCAGCAGAGCAAAGTTCAAGATTTACTTGGTCGCAGTGGAGTAGGCAAGAAGCACTTGAAGTGTCGATTTGCCAACTACGTGACGGAGAACCAAGGCCAGCGTCAGGCGTTTAGTGTTTCTCGCCGTTGGGTTTCTGAGTTCTTGGAAGGTGATGAGAAAAACTTTGTATTTTCTGGATCGACAGGAACGGGTAAAAACCACTTGGCTTGTGCAATGGCGAACTCGTTGATGACGCGCAATCGTACGGTGTTGGTGATTACGGTCGCTGAGTTGATGATGAAAATTCGCGATAAGTACAACCGCCAATCGAACGTTACAGAAGCTCAGTTTCTGAAGTATTTAGCTCAGGTCGATTTGTTGGTGTTGGATGAGGTTGGGGTTCAGCGAATGAATGACCACGAGGCGATCATGATTAACACCATCATCGACTCACGCTACACCAACGAGAAGCCAACCGGCATTCTGACCAATCTGAAATCTGATGACCTGACTCAGGTTCTTGGAGCCCGAGTGATGGAGCGTTTGTTGGAGAGCTGTGAGTGGGTGAGCTTTACGTGGGAGAGTTTTCGAAAGCAGGTGAGGAACAGCAAGGAGGTAGCATAAATGCGACCAGAAACGTTATTGGCTAAGTTCGACTTAAAAGGCATAAATTACGAACCGCAAAAGGGCGGCAAAGGCTTATTTTCTCTGGAAGACCAGCTCGGCATGGTGGGGATAACCTGGAAGGAATCTCCGGTCGGTTTTCTGGTGTTGTTTGTGGAGTTATTGGATAACGCACAATCTCGCAGAGCATTGGAAAAGGTAGTGCTCGCGGAATTGTATACTCTAACTGATGACTGGCGTGGCCAAAAAAGCGAAGCCGCATTTGCAGCCATTGTGCGCGCTGCTGTGGAAGAGGCGATCACTCCACAAGGCCGAATTTGTTCTTGCTGTGGCGGCAGCGGTAAGTACCGAGCCCCAAACCGCCACTACCGTAAATGCATGCATTGCAACGATGGCCGAGTAGCGTGGGACTTAGAAAGCCGCTTCGCCGCAATGTGTTCTGGTAGTTTTGTTTGTACGTTCTCAGTATTCAAACGCCAGTACCATCCCGTCCTCGATGGCCTAGCAGATTGGCTAGCCGCTAAGCGCAATGCTGCGATGTTGGCGCTAATGGAAAGGATAGAGAAGGAGAGGGTGGCTTAGTTGGGTAGGCCTGTCAGTGTTTGGAGCACGATGTGATGAGGGCTAGCAGGTTTGTTTTCATTAACCTATTGATTATAAATTGAAGTGATATTGGAAAGGTTGCATTATATGAGGTGAGAAGCGGCTTTAGCCGACTTAAGCGTTATGCAAATTTGAGGAACCATGAACGACATTATTATAAGTATATTGGTGGGTGGGTTTACTGGTGTTGGGGTCGTTACTTACCTATCAAAAAGGCTCGTTGAAAATCAATTAAATAAAACGCTGAAGAAATATCAGCATGAGCTTGATATTAAGAAAGATACGCTGGCGACTGAACTCAGTTTGTATGTAAATCATCAAACTTTGAAGCTTACTAATTTTGAAGAAGCCAAGAGAAATGCAATTCATAATATTTACAACGCAGTTATTATGACTTCAAGTTCGAGAGTTGGTTTTAAAAAATCACAAGGCTTAGATAAATGTCAGAATAGCAATGATTTTGGCGCGTGTTACTTCCAGTCTTTCTCCGAAAACTTCCAGGCATTTAGCACCGCATTTCAAGCAATCTCAAATGCTTACTCAGTATTAGAAAAAGAATCAATCTATATCGACGACGCACTTGAAGAAGAGGTAAGGTTATGTCTTAAGGTTATTCACAAAACATACATTGATAATCACGATTCTCTAAATATAGGTCATGATAAAGCGAAATTATTATCAAACCAGCAAAACCTAACATTTAAAACAATGCCTTTCGACATAGACAATTTTTACGATCAGTCTACTAGAGAGTGGTCTCATAAGACTTCGGCAGCTAGACATCGGTTAAAAGCAACCATGAGAGAGCTCTTGAGTATATAAATTTATATAAAAAACTGTTTAAGATTGATTCGCAACGCTTGGTATTTTTGCTATGTTTTACGTTTTGTTTTTAAGGTGGTATGCGGCGGCTTTGGTATTGCGTTGCTCATACCTTAACTGGGCTTAGCTTATCAAATCAGCAACGGAGCAAATCAAGTGTATTCGAAATTGTTAAAAGCTATATCTAGAAGTATAGGAAATAAGAATGCCTTGTATCACGAGGAACGATGTCCAGATAAAACATGGACTTATGTAAGGTACTATGATGGTAAATTCTTTGAGAGTGATCTTTCAGAAAATGAAACACTTCAAGGTAAAATTATATTCGTATTGGAAAGTCCTCACAAACGCGAATATCTTGATCTAGAAAATATATCACCAGCTAAAGGTAAAACTGGTGACAATTTCAATAACGCACTAATCAATTTTTTAGTTTTAAGCCAGTACCATAAAAGCTGCTTTGAGTCAGGATTGTATGAAGTCGTAGTATTGAATGCAGTGCAATATCAAACGTCTCTTGGCTTACACCCAAAAGAATATAGAACCGTGATTTTTCAGTTAGCTTGGTTAACTTTTGCTCGAGAGGACTTCATAAACAGGCTTAGAAAGCATCTAACTGGTTTTGAGAAAAATAATGTTGTTTTCAATGCTTGTACTAAAGGCAATACATTGAAAGTTAATCAAGCCCGCGACCTAGTGCGCGACCTTGAGTTATCAGAGAGCATACGTTCAAAGGTTGTGTTGGGCAAAAATGATATCGATCTAAATGAGCTTGTTTCTGTCGCTATACATGAAGCGGGATTCAATTCATACAAATCCAGTCATCCAGTCTATTGGGATAAAATGATAAGCTAACAATGTATTTTAGAGTGATTCCTTATGCTTGGCACTTTGGGCTCTGGTTGGGTTTTGTGTTTAAGTCGTAATGGTTTGGTTCTGGGGTAGCGTTACTTACCGCAAACGCGGCATTAAGTTTATGGAGGAACGATGTCTTTAGATAATTTAGTCAGAGAGGTCGAAAGGAAAGTAGGTAGAAATATTCTAATGTTTCAGAGGCTTGAATTGCTAATCAAACAAGTTGTTGCTACTGGAAAGGTCTCCGGATATGTAAGTGAACTTGAAGACATTGTTGCTTCCAAAAAGGCTACTGTAAATAAAAAGACGTTGGGGCAGTTAGTTGGACAATTTATTGAAACTAGTAATTCGTCGAAATCTGAAACTTCTGCTGAACTTGGAGAGTTTGAAGAACTTAAAGAACCTCATATCTCATTTGATTTTGGTATAATAGAGTGCGATGAGAGTAGTTATATAGAGAGGAACGAGTCTTTGTCAAAATTAGTTCAAGAACGCAATGAACTAGTTCATCATCTTCTACTTGAGCTTGATATAACCTCAATCGTCAGCTGTAAAAAAGTAGAGGCTCGTCTTGATGAACAGTGTGAGAAAATACGGTTCGAAATCAAGAATGTTCAGACTGTAGCCGAAACACTTTCACGTAGTAAAAAAATATTGTCTGAGTTTTTATGCTCGGATGAAGGAAAGAAAGTGTGGTTAGATTTATTTTTTAGCCAAGATAGATTGGTTACTCTACTTGCTGAAATCGCGGATCAACCAACAAGAAATGATGGTTGGACAGTGATGAATAAGGCTGCACTATTACTTAAACAACATGCTCCTAAAGAACTGGCGTTGCTTCATAAAGGCACAGAGCATAAATCATTAAAGGCACTAATGCTTAAATCAGGTTTGTTTGAATTCTCGGAAGAAAAAACGAACAAAGGTGGTACGCGAGTTCTATACAAGCTTAAAAGTGGTTACAAGCTTTAATATAACTAACACATATGAGCCTTCTCCTGTCTTTAGGCAATTCCATTCCTTTGGCTGCTTCAGCAGCCAATCCCTCTCGAACAACAAAGTTAATTACTTCGCTTTGCCGCAATGTGCCCTGGTTGTTTTGTGTGCACTTTCTCCGTTTTTAAACGTCAGGACCATCCCACCCTAGTCGACTTAGTTGGAGCCAGACCTGCCAGTGTATTACTTATATGCAGTCAGAGTTGGCAGGTTCGTTTAACTTACTATGCTTTCACGAATCTAGTGAATATGAATTGAAGTGATATGGGAAAGGTTGCATTATAGGTCGATTAAAAACGGCCTTAGCCGACTTACACGTTTGTTGTCTATTCAAATATCAAGGGAAAATAGTGAAAATTCATAATATTAGCTTAGCTGTGTTGGGCTTAGTTACGCTCAGTGGTTGTGTGCAGATGCCGCCTGACACCGATGAGCGTTTAGGGCAGTTTACAGCGGCTTCATCGTTTAATGTTCGAAGCCTTCAGTATCAAAAAAGCAACAACACATCTTCTTATACTAAAGGTAAATCATGCTATGAAGTAAACCTTTACACATTGGCCTACATGTCAGGTCCAAAAGACAATTTACTCCAGCGAGCGATGGATGATGCAATCCGAAATGGCCAGGCTCAAGGTATTGACGGCGACCTTTTAGTCAACGCGCGAATTGAACGTAAAACAGAATACGAAGAGTCAGGTGAAATCTTTGTAGTGAAGAAAAGGTTTGAGTGTGTAGTTGTTGAAGGTGACTTAGTGAAAATTGAGACCAACAGCTAATAAAGCATTTAAGAGTAATTCTCAACGCTTGGCACTTTTAGTTCAGCGTTGGGTTTGTGTTTATGGTGTATGGATTAGTTGCTTACACCTTAATATGGCACGCTTTCAAGCGGCCATAGGAGATCATTGATGAAGAATAAGGATACTGTTGGAACTGCTGCTGGAGTCGTTGGAAGCTCAGATAATTATGCAGACAACGTTATTTTGGGTGCTAGCAGAGGACATGGTTTTGCAGCTGAGAAAGCAAATCACCTAAAAGATGTACTGTCAGGGAAAGATGCCAAAATTGTTGGTGGTGACAATGCTAAAAATGGTGCTGATAGGCAGGTCAATGGTGTAAATATACAAACAAAATATTGCAATTCAGGCTCAAAATGTATTAGCGAGTGTTTTGAAGGTGGAAGCTTTAGATACCTGAACTCTGACGGTAGTCCAATGCAGATCGAAGTACCGTCTGACAAATATGATTCAGCAGTACAGGCTATGGAGAATAGAATCAAAAAAGGTCAGGTACCTGGAGTAACCGACCCTGAACTAGCAAAAGATATTATCAGAAAAGGAGCTTTCACTTATGAGCAAGTAAGAAATATTGCTAAGTTTGGTACGATTGAAAGTTTAACTTATGATGCGGTAAATGGAATCAAGTTGGCTGGTAGCGCAATGGGGATATCTGCGGCAGTGTCTTTCGCTATTAGTTTATGGAATGGCGACGATTGGGATAAAGCCTTAGAGTCTTCCTGCTACGTAGGTCTAAAGGTTGGCGGTGTTGCTTGGGTTAGCAGTATTATTACAGCTCAACTCGGGCGGACTGGACTTGAGCAGGGGTTACGAGGGGCTACTGATTGGGTTGTTCAGCAAATGGGCCCAAAAGCAGCTGCGTGGATAGCAAATGGTTTACGATCTGGTAATGCTATCTATGGGGCAGCTGCCATGAATCACGTAAGTAAGCTTTTACGTGGGAATATCGTCACAGGTGTTGTTACTACTCTAGTTATCTCATCGGTTGATTTTGTGCGTATGTTCCAAGGTCGATGCTCGGGTGCACAATTATTTAAGAATGTAGCTTCGACTGCTTCTGGAGTTGCGGGTGGAACCGGTGGCTGGATGGCTGGTGCTGCAGGTGGGGCTGCTTTAGGCTCCGCAATTCCAGTTATAGGTACAGCTGCAGGAGGCATTATTGGTGGATTATTAGGGGCATTCACAGGTGGCGCTGCGGCAAATGCTGCAGCAAACGCGATACTTGATGAATTTATTGAAGATGACGCAAAGGAAATGCTAGCCATAGTGGAAAAAGTGTTTGGAGAACTTGCTTTTGATTATCTTCTGAATGAAGACGAGGCCGAATCAATTATTGATGAATTTAAATCTGAAGACGTTCCTGATTTTCTTCGTGATATGTACGCGGAAAGTGACCGTAGAGCTTTCGCCAGAGATAAATTTGAGCCCATGATCAAAAATATCGCAAAAAATAGAAAAGTAATTCATCTGCCTAGTGATGAGCAGTTAATCCACAAAGCAGGGCAAGTAATAGAAGAGCTCGCAACTGCTTCTTAGTGGTACTAAGAAAGCTCATAGAACATGCAAGAGTGTTTCCAAACGTTTGGCATTCTTAGCTCAAAATTGGGTTTTGTGGGGGTGAGAGTTGACATTCACCCCTAAATGGCGCACTCTTTCCAGCATGCAAAACCTCGCCAACTCGGCGGGGTTTTTTTATATATCTACAAAATTCCTTACTGGAGCGCCTTTCGGGGCGCTTTTCGCTTTTTTGTGGGCGCCATATATGTCGAATTCATGCAGTGATAAACACGCCTCAGTTCAACACGAATCACACCAAACCAAAATTCTTGTAACCGTTGCTTCGGCCGTTATCGCTGCACTCCTTCTGTGGATTGGCGGAACGGTTAGCAACAACCAAGTCTCTCTCGCAACCCTTCAAGCTGACATGCTTAACCTTCGAGTCGATATTCAGGAAGCTGCTGATAGAAGTGATGACTTTCGCAAAGAATACAACTCAGATAAGCGGGATTTAGAGAAGCGTTTACGAGCACTGGAGAGTCAATAATGCCTCAATTCTATCTAGGCAAACGAAGCCTAACTCGCTTGCACAAGCTACACCCCAAAATGGCCGCATGTGTGGCACTCGCCATCACTTATCTTGAAGAGGTTGATCTCTCTGTGAGTGAAACGGTAAGAACCAACGAACGCCAACACCGATTGTTTTACGGTAAGCCAAAGAAAACTTGGACGCTCAATAGTAAGCACCTCATTCAAAAAGATGGTTTCTGCCATGCAGTGGATCTCGTTCCCTTACTCAACGGTGAGCTAGCTTGGGACAAATGCCCAGTAATCGCTAAGGCCATGTTTAAAGCGGCTGAGGTTATCGGTATTCGTATTCGATGGGGTGGGGACTGGAACCAAAACGGCTCAAGTGCTGATGAACACAAACGGGGCTCTTACGATGGGCCGCATTTCGAATTGTTAGAGATTTTATAACCAAGCAGCCGATGAGCTGCTTTTTTTATGGAGAACGCACAATGAAGGTGTTCCTTTTTACGCTACTTAAACAACTGCTTGGCTATTGGGCTGCAAAGCTACTTAGCCCTGAATCTGTGACCGAACTGCTCATCACCATTGCAGACTCGCACGCGAAAAATACCAAAACTGATACTGATGACCGCTTGCTTACTGTGGTGAAAAAGCACCTCGGTAAAGAGCAGTAATTCTATTTTCACCACCAAGAGCAAAAACGTTAGCGTTCTGCAATGTCGTCGAGCATTGCCAGGCTTCGGCCATTTAGTAACAGTGCTTACGGTGGTGACCCTATTCCTAATGTCTTCACGGACATGCGTTGGTGCCTCGCTGTTTCTCTGTGTTAGCTATGACCATGAAGTAACCTGACCCGTTGCTTAATCCTTAACATGAGAGCGCACAAAGAAAATCAATAAGGCTCAAGCTGAGGGGCGAAGCTCCCCTTCATTACTGGAAACGTCAGCCACAGGCGAAGAAGCGGCGTGACACTGGAGAGACAGATTTAGCGGTTTAACTCTATGACTACAGTACGGTTGCGTATCTCTGATACGAAAATTAAAAGCTATTTGAAAAGTGATACTGTCACGAGGCTTAGGGATGAAAGATATGCTTTAGAGCTTCGTTTTCACAAGTCTCGCGAGAGTGCTACTTGGTGGTTGATTGATAAACGAAAGAGCAACGGAAAACACGGAAAACCAAAATGGGAACGGCTTGGACTTTGGCCTCGTCTAAGCGCTAAGGCACTGTTTGAGTTGTTACCCCAAAAGATTGCTAGGATGGCGACGGATACGGACCAAGTGGTTACAGACTGGACCTGTTTTAGTGATTGCTTGCGCTGGTATATGCAGCATATTGAGTCGAACAAGGATATCTCTTCAGAGAGGAAAAGTGCCGTTAAGTCGGTGGTCTTTAATCACTTGTTACCAGCTCTTGGGGAGTTGCCTCTTGCTAATATTCGGAAGCACCATATCAAGGACTTATTGGTTTGGCCGCTGCGTGAGCGCTATGAACTTAGAACGGTTAAAGGCTACTTTGCTATTTTAAAAGCAGCGTTTAATCAGGCATATCGAGAAGAGCATATCGCTTCAAACCCAGTGGCTGCGATGGTATTTACTGATTTTATCAGCAAGAAAATCACACCTAACGAGGGGAAAATTCAGTCTGATGATGTGAGCCAATTACTTGATAGGTTAAAGACACACTCAGTGCAAAAGCAGGTGTTTGTGTTGATGCAGTTAGCTCACGGGACACGTATTCGTGAAACCCGCTTAGCTCGATGGAGCCATATCGATTGGGACGAGAATATCTGGAGGATACCCGCCTGTAATGCCAAGAACGGTGAAGCTTTGATGTTACCGATGACCTGGCAGATTAGAAACCTACTTCAACAGTATCGCCTTACCCAAAAGGAAGGACAGAAGTTTATATTTCCCAATGCGAAAGGGGATGCACCCATCTGTAAGGACACGGCCAACAGTACATATGCGGAATGGAGTGAGGGTGAGTTTACTAGCCACCATTGCCGTAAGTTAGTTGGCACTAGGCTGACTGACTTAGGTGTCGATAAGTTTGTACGTGAACGCATTCTCAATCACAAGATGTCAGACCTAGACCAAGCTTACATACACACGACAACGGAAGCCTTGAAACTTAAGGCCTTGCAGACTTATCACAATTGGTTAGATCTGCAGGGCTTTATTTTTTTCCATGGGAAGATCGCGGGAAGATCCTAAAACATGATCATCTAGTGTGAGCTTAGAATCGATAAGGCTTCACGCATCGCTGACCGATTTAACTCTTAAGAAAATCTGTTAATTGTGGTGATTGGTGTTCATTTGGATGTTTGGACGTCTAAAACACCAAAAAACCGAGAAAGGAGTAGAAGGGAGTTTTACTGGTTTTGACCCCAAAAACGCCTGATTTCAGCGTTTTTTGAGTGGTTGAAAATCACGGTGAAAATTAGGTTTAAAAACGCTGTTCAATTAATTCCAAGTCAAATCCCACTCACGCCTTGTCCCACAAGGGCTGCGAAAGATTGCGGGTCCTTCCCAGAGGTTCAATAACCCACGGGGCTGAGACTCGCCGATTCCGCCTCATTTTAATGTCCGGTTTTTACTCCCTTCTATCGGGTGGGTCGAGAAGGGAGTGAACCATAACGCGTAACGCTAGAAGAATGTCGCTATGGCTGAAGTAAACCGAAATGAATTTGCTCGAATTATGGGTTACTCACCGAAGTGGGTGGGCGACCTCATCAAAGAGGGCTTGCCACACCAAGGCGGTGGTGGACGAGGTAAGCCTCTAATCATTGAAACAGATAAAGCCATTCAGTGGATTATCGACCGCGAAATTAAAAAGCAAATTGGCCAGTACGAGAAAGAGCACAGCAGCCCAAAAGTTGGCACCAAAGACGGTGAAGACTTATTACTCACTGCTGCCAAACGCCGCAAAGCTGAAATTGAAGCTCAAAAGGCCGAAGAAACAGTGATGGATTTGGGAGAGTTAGCCCAGTTCCTTTACATGGTTGGAAACTTATTTGGTAGTGAGCTGGATGGCATAGGGGCTCGAACAGCTTTAGAGGTAGCGTCAGAACATGAACCCGCCAAATGCAAAAACACAATTGACCGAGAAGCTCGACGTATACGCACTGCCACCGCTGACCACCTCAGTGCGTTCGTTGCTGAGTATCTTGCAAAACGTAGCAGAGATGATCAGAGCGAAGCCGCTGAGGAATGCTGCGCAGTGGG
Organism: Vibrio sp. Vb1127; assembly: GCF_033338735.1. Taxonomy (NCBI): domain Bacteria; kingdom Pseudomonadati; phylum Pseudomonadota; class Gammaproteobacteria; order Vibrionales; family Vibrionaceae; genus Vibrio; species Vibrio sp. Vb1127. The sequence goes on from NZ_JAWOTF010000002.1 coordinate 139,192, forward strand.
CAACTGAGAATAGAATTATGCCTCCGGGTTCGCCAATACCTGGTCCGTTTGATACGACTTCAACGCCATACATGATTCCTGTTTGCGTCGCGTTTGCCGACCCTGCTTATTCAAAAATCACCTTTGTTATGGGAACGCAGATGGGAAAGTCGGCCACGATGCAGAACGTGATTGGATGGCGCCTTGATGACCAACCTGCACCGATCATCTATGTGGGGCCGACCGAGTCGAACATTAACAACGTCGTTGAGCCAAAAATAATGGAGATGTTCCGAGAGTGCTCAACGCTGTGGTTAAAGTACGATGATAAAAGTCCCAAACATAAAAAGCGTATTGGGGGCGTGTCTCTGCGTTTTGCTTGGGCTGGTTCGGCAACTGAATTGGCATCGGATTCTGCGGTTATCACGCTAGTTGATGAGTTAGACCGTCCTGATACCAATGCAACAGGTGAAGGCTCATTAGCGGAAATTGCAGAAGCGCGTGGTGATGCTTATATCGACTCAAAGCTTGGGCTAACTAGTACGCCAACGCATGGTAAGGCAAGTACCTATGAACACCCTGAAACAGGGATGACTCATTGGGCTGTTGCACCAAAAGGAAAAGTGTCGAGCCCGATTTGGTTGGAGTGGGAACAAGGAACTCGACATGAATGGGCTGTCCCATGCCCTGACCCAGATTGCGGTGAGTATTTCATACCACGAAGTGATCTACTTTGGTGGCCAGGCAAAGGCACAGAGAATGAAAGCTCTCCCGCAGCTGCATCGCGTGAAGCCCGTTTAGTCTGCCCTCATTGTGGGGGACAGATTGAAGACAAACACCGCAAAGTAATGAACGCTCAAGGTATTGCTATTGCTCCTGGGCAATACGCTAAGAAGTACGACGATAGCTCTGTATTAATTACACAAGGCGGTGAATCAACCGTTGTCCCATTTCATTCCATGCTTCATCCACTGGAAGACAACAACCACTTCAGTATTTGGGTGAGTGGTCTTTGCTCGTTCTCCGGTAAAAAGAGTTATGGCTATCTAGCCAGAAAACTCCTTCAAGCGCAGAGAAGCGGTGACCCACACCAATTACTCTCTGTTTATAACACAGGGTTTGGAGAAATATTTGCTGTTGTTGGTGATGCTCCTGAATGGGAAGAAGTCTACAAGCTACGCTCGACGTTCTCATCAGGTGAAGTTCCTGATGGGGTACACACACTAATTTGTACTGTGGATGTCCAGAAAAACCGTCTTGTTTATATCGTACGCGGTTGGGTTGATGGTATGTCCTCACGCCTGATTGAGTTTGGCGAGCTATGGGGGGATACCGATAAGCCGGAGGTATGGAGTGAACTCGATGACCTGATGGAGCATGAATGGGGAAACTTAAAAATCAGGCAGTGCGGTGTCGATGCAGGCTACAGAACCGATGAGGTTTATGCCTGGGTTCGTCGCCATAAAACTCGTGCACGAGCGTTAATGGGTTGGCAGAAGCTCCCCAAACCTTTTCGTGTCACTCGCGTTGAAGTTGATAAGCAGGGCAAGGTTAGAAAGCGTGGTGACAAGCGATGGGACTTTGATGCCAGCTTGGCGAAAGCGTGGGTACATAACCGTGTCCGTTGGAAACGCGGCACCGTTGGTGATTGGTTACTGCCTTCCGATGTCTCAGAAGATTACTGTAAGCAGATTGTTGCTGAGGAGTTTGATGATGAAAAAGGAGAGTGGAATCGAGTCAGCAAAGACAACCACTTTCTCGACTGTGAAGGTATGAACTATATGGTGGCCAGAATGCTACGACTTGACCGAAAGAAACCAAAACCGATTGATGATGAGGAAGAAACTCAACCTGAATCGGTAGCCGATGAGGCAGACGAGCAGGAAGACGAGGAAGAGCGTAAGCCTGTTAAGTTGAAAAAACGCAAGCGCCGCTTAGTACGGCGAAAAGGAAACTTTGCTAAATCATGGTAATACCGACAAAGATCACTTCAGGTCTGTCGGTCAACTTCAAATTCTCTTATCCAGATTACCCTGCTAGTTCTTGGGTAGCCACTATCTATCTACGTTCCGCATCCGGTAAGGCAGACATTGTCGGCACACCGGAGGGTGATGCGTTCCAATTCTCAGTACCAGCAAGCGAGACAGCGAACTGGCCCGCAGAAGAATACAGCGTTGTGTTGCGTGTAACTGATGGCACCGATGTACATCAGCCTCTTACCAGCCGATTAACTGTACTGCCAGACTTGGCAGCATTGGATGTACATGACCCTCGCAGCGAAGCAGAGAAAGCATTGGCAGCTATTCAGGCTACGTTAACCAATCGTGCTACATCTGATCAGCTTAAGCTGTCGTTTGGTGGTCGTAGTCTGGAGAAGACCCCGTTGATCGAACTGCTGCAGTTAGAGCAGCGATTTCTCAATAGGGTGAATCAGGAGAAGCGTAAGAAGTCTGGCCGAGGTCTTCTGACAGTACATAAAGTGAGGATGCGCTGATGTGGAATCCTTTTAATCGCAACGCTAAGCCAGAGGCCAAAAAGAAACGTCGCAAGACGCCATATGTCAAATTGAGTCCTGTTTCTCGAAGCCTATTCTCGGCAGCGGATCCAGACAGAAACAATAGTACTTGGGATTCTTCACCTGTGCCAATTGGCAAGATGATTGATCAAAAACTCGCAGTTTTAGTCGCTCGCTCACGCGAACAGATCAGTAACAATGACTATGCCCGAGGGTTTGTCCGAGAAGTTCGTAAAAATGTACTCGGACATAAAGGTATTGTTCTTCAAGTTCGGGGCAAAGAACCTGATGGTTCATTGGATACCAACGGAAATGCTGCTGTTGAGAAAGCTTTTAAAAAGTGGGGACGACGCGAAAACTGTACTGTTGATGGGCGTCTTGATTGGCGCAGAGCCAAGCGCGTTATTCTCAATACGGTAGTGGGGAGCGGTGAAGCGTTCATACGAATCGTTGAAGGCCCACATGCTGGTCCCTGGGGATTTGCTATTCAGCTCATAGACCCTCTAAGAGTACCGATTCAGGTCAACGAAAGCCGACTAGCAAACGGAAACGTAATTCGAAACGGCATCGAAATGACCCCTTATGGACGCCTGGTTGCTTACTTAGTTGAAACAAAAGCAGGTGTTTTGGCTGAAGCATTTCGCCATGGAGGTAAAGAGTTTGAACGTGTTTCCGCTGAAGACATGCTGCACGTTTATGACCAAGAGCATCCTGAGCAATTCCGTGGTATTCCATGGAATCACACATCATTAAGTCGAATGCGTAACCTTTCTGGGTTTGAAGAAGCTTCTGTTGTAAACGCCAGAGCGGGGGCTAGTAAAACACTGGTACTTCAAGCAGACGCTGATGTTTATGAACCGGATGAATCCGAAGAGTTTGAAGAGCCAGAGATTGAGTTAGAACCAAATACGGTTGTGACTTTGCCTCCAGGCTTTACTCCTGTTGATTACTCGCCGGATTTTCCTTCAACAGAGACAGCAACGTTCTCAAAGCATATGTTGCGAGGAATGGCTACAGGTCAGGGTATGGCTTACAACACGTACGCCAATGACTTGGAAGGTGTCAACCTTAGTTCAATTCGCCAAGGCAAGCTTGACGAACGTGACGGGTGGAAAGAGTTACAAGAATGGTTCATAGAGTCGGTTTGCCATCGAGTTTATGAACGTTGGCTTCAGTATTCATTACTTGCCGGAAAAGTCATTAACTCAAATGGTAATCCTATCCCAGCTAGCCGCTTAGGCAAATTCCTAGAAGCAGATTGGCAACCTCGCCGTTGGGAATGGATTGACCCTCTTAAAGAAGAGAAAGCCATTACCGAAGCTCAAGAAAATGGTCGTAAGTCCCCTGGTGAAGCAATACGTGAATCTGGTCGTGAGCCTGTAGATGTCTGGAAGGGATATGCAGAGGACATCAAGGCAATGAGAGCGGAAGGGATTCCAGACGAAATGATAGCCCAGATTTTGGGAATAAAAGCCACCGGGCAACCTGCAGGAGTAAATCAAAGTGAGCAAGAAGAAGACGAAACTGACGACGAGTGATCTGATTCGTCAGGTCACAGGTCAACCTGTGTATCGAAACTACACGGTTGAGTCCGTGGATGAAGAAAACCGTACGGTTGAACTGGCTTTCTCTAGCGAATATCCAGTTGAGCGTTGGTTTGGCTATGAAGTCCTCGACCATTCATCTGGTGCAGTACGCATGGCACGTTTTGATGCTGGCGCTTCTGCTTTGGTCAACCATGACTGGGACGATCTAGTTGGTGTCATTGAATCAGCTCGAATCGAAAAGAATAAGGGCCGAGCGGTTGTTCGGTTCGGTACTAGCCCAAGAGCAGAGGAAATTTGGCAAGACGTTAAAGATGGCATTCGTAAGCACGTTTCTATTGGTTACATCGTCCATGCGATGGTTCTTGAAAGTGATACGGATGATGTTCGCACCTATCGTGTGACAGATTGGGAGCCGTTCGAGCTGTCTTTTGTCACGGTTCCCGCTGACCCTTCCGTTGGTGTTGGGCGCAGCTTAGATACAACCAAATACCAAAACCACCTGCGTGATATGGGGATCATCATCCCAACTGGCGCAACAGAAAATGAACGTGAAATTGAAAACCGGAGTGAATCCAATATGAAGACTAAAACCCTGCGTGATGCCAGTGGCCGCTTAGTTCGTGCAAAAGTTGATGAGAACGATGTGATTGTTGAGATTATTGAAGTTCTTGAGGAGTCCAACACAGAACGTCAAGCTGGTATTGAAGCAGAGCAAAACCGTGTGCGTGATATTTTAGACCTGTTCGAGCAATACGGAAGTCGTGGTGTTGATCCTAACCCTTATCTTCGAGACAAAAAGAAGACAGCTGCCGATTACCAACGCGCCTTACTTGATGCTGCGTCTGAGAATGGCGGTCAACCAGCGGGAGCACGTAGCGCAACACCAACGGTTGCAGACAGCCCAGACATTGGCTTGTCTGACAATGAAATTCGCCAGTATTCATTTCTGAACGTTCTGCGTTACCTGTCTCAGCCAACGAATGAAAAGTATCGTCGAGCAGCTGCATTTGAGCTTGAAGCCTCTGAAGCCGCAGCCGATAAAATGAAGCGTGAAGCACAAGGTATTATTGTACCTAACGATGTTCTTCGTGCAGCTGCGCCAGTAAGTGCTGGTGGTTCCGGTAGCAACTTGATTGCTACTGACCATATGGCCGGTAGCTTCATTGATATGCTCTATAACAAATCAGCAGTCATGAACTATGCAACTACGCTAACAGGCCTAGTAGGTGATTTATCTATCCCGACTCAAGAGGGGGGCGCTACGGGCTATTGGCTTGGTGAAGATGTAGATGCAACCTTATCTGAAATCACCTTTGGTGAGCGTGGCCTACAAAACCGTACTTGTGCTGCGCTAGTAGAAATGACTCGTAAGATGCTGATGCAGTCTTCACCAGATGTTGAGATGTTGGCTCGTGCGGATATTGCTAAAGCTCTGGCTCTTACTATTGATAAAGCTGCCTTGTACGGCACTGGTGGTGATCAACCGCTTGGTCTAGCAAACATCACGGGTGTGAACGGTGTAGATTTCGCTGCGGTTAATCCGACGTTCCAAGAAATTGTAAACATGGAAACAGAGATAACTGCTGACAATGCTGATGTTGGTTCCATGCTTTACATGATGAACGCTACTGGCCGTGGTCACTGTAAGACAACTCAAAAGTTTGCTAATACCAACGGCTCACCTATTTGGGAAGGGGGTAACACTGTAAACGGCTACGGCACGCACATTTCTAACCAGATCAACAACGGTGATTATTGGTTTGGCGTCTGGTCCGAAATGCTGATTGGTTTGTGGGGAGGCCTAGACCTGACTATTGACCCATACACTCATAGTGCGAAAGGGCGCTTGCGTGTTGTTGCATTCCAAGACGCTGATGTAACTGTTCGCCATCCTGCTTCTTTCTGCCTAGGTAAAAAACCAGCAGCCTAATCAATCAAAAACTACTAGCTAAGCCACTCAATCGAGTGGCTTTTTATTTGGAGAAACAAATGTCAGTCAAAGCAATTTTAGTTACACAACCATTTCGTTGTCGCGGTCAATTATTGAAGCCTGAAACGGCACTAGAAGTGGGGCAAGGCTGCGACATTACACCGTCTGAAGCCCGTTCTCTGGTTGGCCAAAAGAAAGCAGTCTGGATTCCAGAAGACGATCTTGAAGTCGAAGAGGACGAAGATGAGTAATTGGTCTCAATCTATGGCTGAAATGGATGCTGCTTTATTTGGTGCATTTGGAGAGTCAGCCACCATTGCGGGTCAGTCTGCAAAAGTGGTTCCAAATACATCACAAGATCAATTTGGGATGATGGCTGCCAATGTGACCCGTTTGTCTATCTCTGGTTCATCAGGTGTGAAGGTTCGCAAAGGTGACAAAGTTACCTATAAAGGCCGCAGCCATGTGGTTGCTGATGTACCTGAGTATCATGATGGCTTAATTAGTTTTGATCTGAAATGAATGAACTAGACCGCCAGTTGGCAACTGCAGTAAAGAACCTCAGTGCTTTAGACGAAAAAGCGGTACCAAGTGCAGCTTCTATGGCAATAAACCGAATCGCTAAGAGAGCTATTAGCCATTCAGTAAAAGACACCTCTAAGGCGGTCAAGGTTCAGCAAAAAGTCATCAGACGTTATGCCCGAGTATCCAAAAAAGCCTCACCAAAACAGCCTGTCGCTTATGTTCGAGTAAGGCGTACCGATATTCCAGCAATTCACATAGGGGAAGCTCGTACACAAATTCGGCGTAAAAAAGGGCGTTACCAGGTGCAAAGTGCAACCCGTGCTAAAGATGGACGTTATACCAAGCGCGAAGTTTCTGGTTTTACGTCCATAAAAGTGGGTAAACATAAGTTTGACAATGCTTTTCTGCAGAAGCTGAAGAATGGTAAATGGCACATTATGCAGCGTACTAGTGATGCTCGTTACCCAATCAAGATGTGCGCTATTCCTATTTACAAAGAGATTACGTCGGCTTTTGAAACTAACTGTAGTCGTTTGATTGATAAAGATATGCCTAAAGAGTTGATGTATGCAATGGGCCAGCAGGTTCGGTTAATCGTTCGTCGGAAGGTAGGACGTGGAAATTAACAAACAAATTCGAAAGCAGATCATTTCTGACTTGGAAAAAGCACTAATTGACAGTGAAGGGCAACCCCTTATCGCTGCTTATTTTTCTGGCCGAGGTGAACCAGTTACAGCCAGTGATGACGGTGAGACAGGATACCTCGAAGTTCCAGCCATTTCGGTCTACTTGCTTGATGGTGAATCCACTGGGCAGGATTTTGATGAAGAGGAGTGGAGCTCGGTACTTGCTGTAGAGATTATGGACTTGGCCACCAATCAACTGGATGACGACCTCGATACCTTTAGTGAGAAAGTTCGGGACGTAATTGACCGTCACTACACTGCTAATGGTTTGCTCAGTCTGTGTAATCGTTCTGGTTTTTCTTATGTACGCGAAGAGGGGGCCCCATGGGGTTCCTCGGTTTTAACATTTACTATTGAATACACCGAAGAGGTTTAATCATGTCGGACCCAACTCAACCAATCAAAGGCGCTGGCAGCACGTTTTGGCGCTTGAAAGACGCAACCGAACTGACTGCTCCTGCAGATTATCTTGAAGATACCAAATGGGACAAATTAGCAGGTGTTAAAGAGCTTCAACCAGGTGAGATCACCGTTGAAGACGAAGAAGATGACCATCTAGACGATCCTGAGTCTGATTGGGCTAAAACAACGCCTGGTCAAAAGTCAGCAGGTGAAACTAACTTAACGCTAGTTTGGAAGCCAGGGGAGCCAGGTCAGCAGCAGCTCGTGGATGATATTGATAACGGCACTGTCACCGAATATCGAATTAAGTACCCAAATGGCACGGTCGATGTTTACCCAGGCTACATCAACTCATTGGGTAAAGCGGTGACGATTAAAGAGAAGATCACTCGCTCAGTCAAATTCAAAAACGTTGGCAAGCCAAAACTAGCGGAAATGCTATTGGCTGAACAAGCGCAGCCTGCTGAAGGGGGCGTTTAATCTATGGCTACATTCCTAAAGCAAAAGACGGTTCCTGTGGGTGACGATAAAGTCACCCTCACTCAGTTGTCTGGTTTGGATCGTTACGACTTCATGGACTTCTGCTCAGAGCAGGCCTTTCCCGAGTCGGTTGAAGCGTTATCAGAAAAAGCCAGCAAGGAAGAGAAAGAAGCTCAACTGCAAAAAATGGAGAAGGTCACTCGCCAATGGAACCGTTTGAATTTCATCATGCAGGCTCGATTGGTGGCTCATGGCACGAACTTCGATATTGATGATATTGATGATATTGATGAGCGCCATCAGTACGTCATGTCTGCCATGTCTAAAGAGCAAATCAAAGAGCTTCATGACGAAGTGGCCAAGCTTTCTGGTATGTCACTGCCTGATGAAACCCCATCCATTGAAGAAGATGCGGAGCCAGAAACGCCAGAAAAAGACGGTGAGCAGGAAGACGATGTGGATCCTGTCGACCCAAAAGCTTAATTCGGGCTGAAAGGCGGTTCGCCCAAGATCTTGCTCGCGAGTTTGGTCATATCTGTTGGCGAACCATGCTGGCTTCCATTAGCTGTCAAACGGTCATCGAATGGCGAGAGTATTTCTCGGAGCAGGGCTTTTCACATCATATGGATAACTGGCGCTTTGCTGTTAGTTGTGCGTCTAACTGGAATATCACGGCCATGGCTGCAGGAGTGAAGTTAGACGAGCCTGTTTCATACCGTGATTTCCTACCCGTGACCGACGAGCCCGAAGAACCCCACGAATACACTGATGAAGAGCTGATGGCATTGAGCGAATCAGCAGGAGGATTCCGTATTGAGTGCCCAGATAGCTGATTTTAATATCCGCTTCAATACTGAAACCGCCAAGTTTCAGAAGGACGTGGATTACGCGAAAAAGATGCTGCGTGGCTACACCAAAGAAGCCAAAGCTGCAAATGATGAAAACGTAGGCCTCAGCAAATCATTAGAAAGCACCGCAGACGGCGCAAAAACAGCCGCCAAAGGTGTGTTAGAAATTACAGGTGCAGTGACCGCCGGACTTGGTGCCGTAGCTGGCGCAACGGGTTATCTCATTTCCCGTCAAGCGGAGCATGCGCGTCAAATAGAGCGCATGGCCACCGTTTCCCAAACCTCTGTCGAACAAATTCAAGCTTTGGGTTACGCCTCTGAGCAATACAACATCAGTGGCGAAACCATGGCAGACATCCTCAAGGATGTGAACGATAAGCTGGGTGATTTCTCTGAGAATGAAGGCGGTGAGTTTGCCGACTTTATGGAGAACATCGCGCCTAAAGTCGGCCTCACGATTGAGAAGCTCCAACAACTCTCCGGTCCAGAAGCTCTGATTGCGGTCAAGACTGCGATGGACGCTGCCAATGTGCCGATGAAAAGCCAGATTTTCTATCTGGAAAGCATTGCCAACGATGCCTCGGCCTTGATGCCATTGCTCGATAAGCAAGGGCAAAAACTCTACGAACTAACGGATAAGTTCGATGATTTGAACGTGTCGATGTCGGAGTATGACATTGAGAAGTTCAAAGAAATGGACCAAAAGCTCAAGGACGTTGGCCTCAAGCTAGAAAAGTCATTTGCTAACGCCGTTCTCGGAGCCAGTGATCAAATTGATTGGTTCACTGACAAAATGGTGGTGGCCACCGATTATTGGGGATCGCTGTTTGATAGTTGGTCAGACGACCCAAGAACAGTAAATGGCCTAAGTAAAAAAATACAGGAGTTGCAGTCCGAGAGAAAGGTACTTAGTGGTGAGTTGAGAGAGGTAAATAATACCTTTAAAGAGTATGAGGGTGTCGATGCTGACAGCTTACTCCGTTTTAATCCACTTGGTCGTAGTGAGAATGAGCTGTTTAATCTCAATTCCGATTTTGGACGGTTAACAAAGCAGATAGAGGAGATCGACGCAGAGATAGAGCGCCAGCAAAAGCGCTATAACAAAATGCGCTTTGGCATGAACTACGACGTGCCTCAGCCATCAGTCAAGCCTGCCAATGATGACGACGGTTCTGGCGATTCGACCAGTGCAAAAGAGATTGCACGCCAACAACAGGCAGGCCAACAGCGCCTTGCTGCGCTCGATGTTCAATACGCTGATGAACGCGAAAAACTAAAGCTTTCGCATGAGCAGCGCCTTGAAGATATTGAAAACCTCAAACTCTCAGAGCAAGAAATTGAGCAGCGTGGTTTTGATTCACTGGCTGCAATTAAAGCGGAGTACAAAGAGCGCGAGAAAGAATTCTACGACACCGAGCTTGAAGATTTCGAACGTAAGCAAGATGAAGCGATTCAGCGAGAAATTGACGCTTATATCGCAAAAGAAGATGCCAAAACCAAAGCGGCAGAGCGTGCGTCCAAACAGCGAGCCGATACAGAAAAACGCATTGAGCAATCCGTCCTCTCGATGAAGTTTGGCTTAGCGTCGCAAGGCTTATCATTGATTGAACAAACCGCCAAACAAGGCTCGTTCATTCAAAAGGCGGCATTCGCTGCGCAAAAAGCCATGGCTGCTGCTCAGGTCTATATGCAAGGTGAAGTTGCCGCGACGGCTGCACTGGCTCCACCGCCTATCGGTTTGGGTCCAATTGCAGGTGTTGGTCAAGCAATGGTCATTCGTACTTTGGCTGCTGCCAGCGCAGGCTTAATCATGGGGCAAGCTGTCGCAGGCATGGCGCACAACGGCATTGAAGAAGTGCCAATGTTTGCAGGTCGCAGTGAGTCAAACTGGACGTTAAAAGCAGGTGAGCGAGTCTACACCAACGAGTCAGCGCGCCGCATTGACCAAATGTACCGCGCCACCATGTCAATGTATCGTCAACCATTTGCTGCCAACGACCCGACCATGGCCTACCAAAACCGCATGGCCGCGAACGGGAGCGGAGCGAGCGCCCAACCTTGGACCATCATTATTCATGAAGCCGAGCCTGGTACTCACGCTGAGATTGATGACGAGAACAAAGTCCTCAACATCATGATGAAGGATGCGCAAAGTGGTGGGAAATACTTTAGCTACATTTCTAAAACGCTTGGCGTTCAGCCAGGAGGATTCAAATAATGGCAACCATCAAACCTGAAGTGTTGGCACAATTGAACCCGAACGTGATCCTTTACCCGTGCAAGTATTTTGGTAACGGTATATTGCCGTTGCCAAAATCCAAAGGGTATCAGTATCAACATGGCAAAACGGTCATACGCTCAAAGATGGATTTGGGCTTGGCCACCATGCGTCGTCGCTCTCGCATAGCCCCTGCTGAATTTGTCTTACCATTCCGGTTCACCGGAGAGCAAAAAGAGGTGTTCGAGAGCTGGGTATTCAATGAACTGGAAGCAGGCGTGGAGTGGTTCTATTTGCCGCTTCGAACGGGCGACTACGACCTTGAAGTACATAAGTGCCAGTTTACCGCCACACCAGGCGAGGACACCCCATTCGTTTATAAAGGTGGTCGCAAAGACTTTGGTTCCATATGGGAACTTAAAGCCAAAGTGCAAACCTTCCGCGCTTTAAAACTGGAGCGCTACACCGCTCGCGTACTTTCCCGAGATACTTTATCTGGCATCGAAAAGGCCGCGTTAGCTGCCGAAGAGGCCGTATTCAAAATGCCATAGTGAGGCAAACGTGATCATAGCAACGATTGAATATCAGCACCCCTCCTTACCAGGAGGGGTTTTGCGTTATGTGAAGGACGGAATTGACCTACATGCCGGAATTGAGTCAGGCGAGTGGGTGTGGTTCACAGCAGGTCAGTTTGCTTTTCAGTTGCCCGACAAGGCAACCAAAGGGCAAGAGGCTCTCACCGTGGCTGCGCCCAATACCGACCTTACGCTCTCTAAGGCGATTGAAACCGCCAAGCGACACGAACCCGTGATTCCAGTCGTGAGCATTTACCGCGAATACGACACTGACGACTTGAGTAAGCCGCGCAACAAGCGAATACGGCTCACCATGTCCTCGGCCAAAATCACTGCCATGACCGTGACCCTCACGAACTCATGGAAAGATTTGACTAACCGCCGCTTCATGCGCCCGATTTACAACAACGTTACGCACCCAGGATTGATGTACATATGAGTAAACCTTCCATGATTGCTTACTTTAAATCGCTGCCAGATGGTCACTTTCCGGTGGACGGCTGCGTCCTGCTTGTTCGTGAGGCATGGCAGCGTTTCTTGCACCTTGAAAATTTGCCCAAGCATATGGACCAGTTTGTCACACCAGACTACGCCCATGAGCTGATTGATGGCTATCAAGGGCAGTTAATCGAACCCATTCCAAAGCCAGAGCACCTGTGTATGGTCGCCGCCTCTGGGAAAGGCAAATGGCATTGCGGTGTATTCAGCGCCGAGCAAATGCCAGGTTATGTCATCCATACCCTTGGCTGCACCGTCAAGATTGAACCATTAAACCAGTTCCGCCGCCGATTTGATACCGTGGAGTTTTATCGTCATGCCACACATTGTCGAGTTTCAACATCCGATTCGAAAGGATAAACGCAAGGTCCACACCGTCGGTGCTGGCACTCGCTTGTCGGATTGGCTAGAAAAACACTTCCCGAACCAAACCTTCAATGCCACTTTAAATTTTAACCGGCTCGATGATTTCAATGTGATCATCGGCGAGCGAGATGTGGTAAGTATTCGCCCTAAAATCGGCTTTGGTGTGGATTGGCTTGTCTATGCTGCGTTAGCCCTGTCAGCGGCCTCTGCTGTCTACATGTACATGAACATGCCGGACATGAGCGGCAACCAGAACACCAAGCAGGCCAGCTCGGTGTACAACTACAACGGCCAAGGCAATAAGCCAAAACTTGGCAACCCCGTTCCAGTTCGTTATGGGCGCATGCCGCATTACCCTGACATCATTGCCCCAGATTGGTGGGAGTACGAAAACAACGAGCAGTATTACTACCAGACCTTTTCTCAGGGCATCGGCAAGTTTCTTTACCATCGCCACGTTATTGGTGAGACGGAAATCAAACCAGATAACCCCGACATTGAAATCCGAGAATATAAGCCTGGTGAAGTGGTGGATCATTTCCATCACATCGTCTGGACTTCCAAAGAGGTCGGTTCATCCGATGGCCAAGGCGGCTTAAAACTCGATGGCGTGACCTCGGATTGGGTCGCGGAGACCAGCAGCAACGAAGCGCGTTTTCGTGGCAAGGTGGTTGAACTGTGGTCTAACTACAGCATTCATACAGGCAATGGTGATTACACGTCGACATTGCGCCGCGATAAGTGGCCGTGGGATGCAGGCCAGCATGTGGTTATCACTTCTACTACTCAGGAAAGTCTCTACTTTGAGGGCAACATCCATTTTCATGATATGGGCGATGATGGCGACGTTATCGACCCTGAAGAGCTGCCAGACGAAATTGAAAACCCATTAGGTTGGGGTTCGTTAGCGGTGAATGATCGGATAATCTTCACGGGCGCAGGGGTGAACTCTGGGACATTCATTGTCACCGCTTTGCTTGCAGGAAATCGCATTCGGGTAAAGCCGGATGGTGACACTGAAGTTACGCGATTCCATCCTATGACCAACGTCTATGTTCGGATTTATGAGGCGGTGGGCAATGATGGTACCTACGTGTGCAAAGACAGTAACGGCACTCTAGCCTTGGTGGATTCCATCACTCTGGAAGAAGTAGCTGGTTGGAATGGCTTTATTACCTTAGATACGCCTAGCGCAGAAATTTCGGTGTTAGAACGGGACAGAGAAGCTGAATGGGTCGGTGACTTTCTTTGTGTGCCTAGCAATGCGACCGCGCTTGATGTGGGACTGGATTTTATCTTCCCTCGCGGTCTTGGCACCATGAACAAGAATGGTGACATCAACGCTCGAACATGTGAATGGCAAGTGCGTGTGCGGCCAGAGGGCACGAATCAGGCTTATCAAACCCATAAGTTAACCCTAACAAAAGGCGATAACACGCCGCAGCGCATCACCGTTTGGTTGAAAGAGGCGATGGGATTAACACCAGGGCGTTGGGAAGTGGGCTGTCGTCGTCTGAGCACCGTCACCAAAGCGACTAAAGTGTTTGATGAAGTGCAGTGGATGGGGCTGAAGTCCGTCATTCAGAAAACCTATACGAATGAAAAAGAGTCCATCATCACGCTGAAAATCAAAGCCACCAACTCGCTCAGTCAGCAGGCCAATAGCCAATACTGGAATGATTCGACGCGCATCCTGCCTGTTCGCCAAGACGACGGCAGGTATGTAGAAGAGCCAACTCGCTCCATTGCGGATGCGGTCATTGATGCTTGCCGCAATGATGTGTACGGGGCAGGGCTAGAAGACGATGCCATTGACCTAGATACCTTGCTGGCTTACCGAGATAAATGGGAATCGCGAGGTGATAAGTGTGATGGCTTATTTGACCAACCGACCACGTTTTGGGAAGCGCTACGTAGGCTACTCGAAACGGGACGCGCTTACCCTCGCATCGAGCTTGGCACTGTCAGCATGTGGCGCGATGAGCCAAGAGAAACGCTGTGCAAACCATACTCACCCGTGAATATGACCCCAGACAGCTTTTCTGTCGACATCGACATGGTGAAGGAAGATGACTACGACGGCGTCGAAGTCGAGTGGTTCAATCCTCAGTCTCGAAAATCTGAAACCTTGCTGTGTACCTTACCAGGGCAGAACGGGTACAACCCGAACCCACTTAAGCTGAACTTTGTCACCAACGAAGAGCAGGCCAAAAGGGAAGGGCTATTCCATGCTGCTGTTCAAGCCTACCGCCGCACTAACATCGACTTCACCACCGACATGGATGGATGGGAGTCGAACTATGGTGATGTGATTCCGGTGGCGCACGATGCGGTGAGTTGGGGTGCATCAGGTCAGGTGATCGAAACGCTAAACGCTGCCGATGGTAATCAATACCTGCAGCTTTCGGGACTGTTGGAATGGGAACCAGGCAAGCAGCATTATTTGCTGTTTAACCGAGGCAACAAAGGAACGCATGGCCCGTACCGAGTCGAGCCGACTGAGGCGCCAGATATTGTCATTCTGGTCGATGAGCCAACCGAAAAGATCATCGCCGTGGGTGAAAAGGGCAAAAAGCCAAGCGAATACATGTTTGGCCAAGCCGACACCATGTACAAGAAATGCATCCTGCAGCAAGTCAAACAAAAAGGGGAGTTCGAGGTCGGCTGCGCCGCTATCGAAGACGACCCTCGCGTGGATGCCTACGCATAAACTCAAGCACTCAATGCCCAGCCATCGCGCTGGGATTTTTTATGAGGTTTATTCATGACCCAGAATATTGAACAACGCACTCTAGCTGCTACGAATACCATGGAAACTGCGGCAAAGTCGGTGGATGAAATTGCGCATAAAGATGCTGATGTCGTTACGCCCGTCGGTACCAGAAAGTCGTTCCCGAAAATTAGCCGAGAGTGGGACGAAAAAGCAACTGAACTTAAAACGATATGGGAGAACGACAGTGCGAACTTGCGCCAAGACTGGCAGAACGAGCGCAATGAGTTAAGCACTAAAGCGCTGGGCGTCAAACCTTGGGAATCAGGTGTTAGCGAAACCAACATTAACCAACAGCGTCGATGGGACGATGGGCATACCTATTTACCTAAAGCAGTTCCAGCGGTGATGGATGTTGGTGGGCCTAATGATAATTGGATACCGTTTACAGCGGATAAGTCATCTGTACTAAGTGATGTATTTGGGACAAAGCCACTAGACTTAGTTTTAGGGATGACGTTAACGCCTAACACTAGAAATCAGTACCCTAAGTTATTATCGTTAGGTAACGTGTGGGAGCTTAATGATGGCTCTAATTCTTTTGTTGTTTCGGATTTTTTGGTCGATTCTGATGGTAGCTTACAAATAACCTCGGACAAAGGAGACATTTATCAGGCAGAGCGTCTATATGGTGCGAGCAGAGCATGGACGGAGTTTTACGTTGGTGAAATTTCTGGACGAAAGTGGATTCCAGGGGGAGTTGCAGAGCCATATCGAGACTATGTATATCTTGTTAAAGGAAAGTATCCCCAAAAGTTTTACTCAGAATCTTTTGAGGTTATGGGGGTTAGTCCTATTGGCGACCCGAACTTTAAGCCAAGAAAAGAAAATATATCTGAATTAAATGCTTATGAGTACTTTGGTCTATCACCAAACTCTGAAGAAGATCAAAGTATTGCACTTTATAACGCTTTATTAGAATGCGATAGGATGGGTGTTTTTCTAAGTATTGACTATGGAAAAATCTACGCGAATATAGAAGTTTCTGGAATTAATTTAAGAATAAAAGGTGATGGCGAAATCATACCATTCAATAAGAATTTTCCGGCTTTTGTTGGTGTTGGTGGTTTTGAAAACACAAAAAGCGTATTGAATATTGAAACGGTAACTGATGTGGTGGTTCCCACTCATGGGGTTTCAGTTTTAAGCAGACTAACCGTTCCAGGCCATAATTTTAAAGTTGATGACATTGTTAAAGTTGTAAGTGAAGATTTAATCCCAAGCGTCCTCGCTTCAGATTATACGAGAAATGGAGAATGGGCATCAATTTATTCGGTTGATGGGGACTTTGTTTATTTGAATATAATTTTGAAAAACAAATATATTACGTCACCAAGAATTGCAAAGTTGAGAGACATAACCGCAGATATTTCATTAAACTTTAATGGTATAGATGCAAGCTTGCCGTCTAAACATCTATTTCAATTGATTGGATTTAAAAAGCCTAAAGTAAAGTGCAAGCTAAAGAATAATGGTGGTGCCGGAGTTATTTTAACCTCAAATTATAATCCTATCATAGAATATGAAGTGGAAAATTTGAAAGACGATGTTGCTAATAATATGTACGGGTATGGTTTGGTCGATGTCGGTAATGCCTTTTTGGTTGCTTTGCATCCTCGTGGCCGTTCTTGTCGGCACGTTTACACTACAGGGAAGTCTGGCGTTTCTAATGAGATTTTTGATTACGGTGAGTCATTTAAGTCATTTATTCACAATGGAGTGGCTGAGAACTGTACGTCTACAGCGTGGGATACCCATAGTCAAGGTGATGGTATAAGGTTTTCTGTATGTTTAGCCGTAGGATGCCGCGCATCATTTTTATCGCGATGTAAAGATGTTGAATGGGACCATTGTCATTATGAAGATACGTATATAGGTTTTAGGGCGTTAAATGTAACTTCTAATAATTTTGTTAGTGCGACTCTTAACAAGTGTTCAGGCAAGGGAGCAGATATTCCATTATCAGCGATATCTCAAGGTGGAGGACGTTCAAAAATGATCGTTAACGGCGGGGATTTTGGTTTTAGGTTATTGCTCACGACTCCTTTACCGTTTTCAAGTGCTAATGTCATTCTTAGGGGGGACGCTACACTATGGTGTGAAAGCGCTGAATCTAAAGCTGTTTTAATGCAATCAGTTGATTCATACTTTTTAGTCGAATCAGCCAAAATATCTTTGGAAAATACTGACATGGGGCTGTTTGGTGTATTTCAGTTAGTTGGTGATAGCCACTTTGAAGTAACAGAGGAGCTTGAAGTCCCAATAAATAAAGCTTCTGGTGAGCTTTTCTTCTCTTCTGATGTTGAAAATACTTCTAAAATATCCGTAGATAAAATAATCACCAATGGTTTTAACAAGGATAGACAAGTAAATGGTATTAATGGAGAGGTTGTTTTAACTTTAGTTGATACTGAAGACATGAGCAGATCTTCTGGATATAAATATTCATCAATTAATGAAAGCGACCCAATTGTTTTTCATCCAAGTAATGATGAGAATTTATATTTAAAATTAATTACATCTATCAATGGTTCTAGTCCTACGTCAATTCCTGATGGAACATTCCCAGGCCAGCAGGCCTGCTTTCATGTAGACAGTGGTGGAGACCTGCTTATCGACAGCTCTTTACCTAATGTTGTTGTTGGTGCAAGTATTTCTCCCAAAAGTGCAAAGATAGCAACATGGCAACCAGCTGGATGGGTTTTTTCTTAATCCCCCTGATTTAATAGAGGAAATGATATGAAGCGAATTTGGTCGCTGTTTATGCGCGTCCTGTTGGCGCTGAACATGTTTGTGCTGCACTTGCTTACTGGTCAGTCTGATCTCACTATTAGCGGTTGGAGTTACATCCGTGTGCGACAAGGTAAGCGCTCGCCCATCAAGCTGATTGATTGGCTGTTCTTGAAGCTATTCAAGCAAGAGGCCCATTGCCGAAAGGCGTTTGAATGGGAAGTCGATCAGGCACGAAAGTTTTACCACAACTACCGACCCTATATTTAGGGCTGTATGCGCTGCTATGTGTCCATGGACCCAAAGCCATGACCTAGTAATAATATGAATCAAGAAGGGCCACTGCATTGCGCGGTGGCCCTTTTTTATGTCTGTTTGTTCGGCTTTTTTGTGTCTAAGTTGTGTCTCAAAATTAGATGTGTGCAATTTATATTGTTTATATTCAGTAACTTACATGATGTCACTCATAATCAAAGAAGAAAAAAGTGGGCTGATTATCTTGGTGCATTCTGCTTACCGTTTACAAAACCGATGACAGTATTAGACCATTCAACGCCTTGACTAGCAACGAAAGATGCAAGTTGAATTTTTGAAAATGAAAAAAGCCGATGGCGAACCATCGGCTTGATATTTTATGTTTTATCGCTTTGGAAGGAATTTGAGTTCTATGCTCGTGTTTCTTCCAATGTTGCTTCACTTTCTGGTGACTTCAGCACTCGGCTAGCAATTGTACCCGCAGTCATTGAGCCTGAAACGTTTAGTGCGGTACGTGCCATGTCAATCAGTGGTTCAATAGAGATAAGCAGTGCCGCGATGGTCACAGGTAAGCCCATTGCAGGAAGAACAATCAAGGCTGCAAACGTCGCACCGCCGCCGACACCTGCAATACCAAATGAGCTGATGGTGATAATCGCAATCAATGACAGGATAAAGTGTAGATCAAGTGGGTTGATGCCCATTGTCGGAGCTACCATCACTGCAAGCATTGCAGGATAGATACCCGCACAGCCGTTTTGGCCGATAGTGGCACCAAACGATGCTGATAGGTTTGCAATCGCTGGTGGTACGTTAAGCTTCGTGATTTGCGCTTCTACGTTTAGTGGAATTGTTGCTGCTGAGCTACGAGATGTAAACGCGAAGGTCAGTACAGGCCAGATTTTCTTAAAGTATTCCGCAGGGCTAACGCCGACAAAAGAGACTAATACGCCATGAACAACAAACATCAGTGCGATAGCAACATAAGACGCCACAATAAAGCCAAGTAGGTTTAGGATGTCGCCTGCGCTTGATGTCGCTACCACTTTTGCCATCAGTGCTGCGATGCCGTATGGCGTTAGGGCCATGATCATCTTCACTAGTCGCATAACGATAGATTGAGCAGCTTCTACGAAAGTACGAATCGGTGATTCCAACTCTGCTTTTTCCATCATCACTTTACGAGCGGCGATACCAGTTAACACGCCGAAAATCACAACAGCGATAATTGATGTCGAGCGAGCACCTGTTAGATCAGCAAATGGGTTGGTTGGAATGAAGCTAACTAGCATTTGAGGAATAGTTAAGTCACTTACTGTACCGGCACGGCTTTCTAAAACGGCGATACGAGCGGTTTCACGCGCACCTTCAGTTAACCCTTCTGCTGACAGGCCAAATGTCGTTGTCACCAAAATACCGATAAGTGCAGCAATTGCAGTCGTTACTAGAAGAACAGAGATGGTCAGGCCAGAAATTTTACCTAAAGATCCACCTTTCTCCAACTTAACAACTGCAGAGATCATCGATACCAATACTAGTGGCATGATGACCATTTTCAGTAGACCAACGTAGCCACTGCCTACAATGCCTACCCATTCAAGTGTTTGAGCAATTGCGCTGTTGCCTTCACCGTGAATGAGTTGCAAAGCAAGACCAAAAAGGGAACCGGTAACAAGACCGATCAAAACGAGACGTGAAAGAGTGTGTTTCTTTTGTTGTTGATTAAATAGAAAGAACAATATTCCAACAAAGACGGCTAGAGAGGCTATCACTGCAAAATTCATAATTTGACCTTATCAACCAGCCGAAGTGGCGGTTGTTTTTTATACGGGGTTTTATACGGATTTATTTATGGAGCGTAAGATAACGCTCGTGATATAACTTTAAAAATGACAAACGGGTATTAGCTAGATCTAAAATGAATATAAAAACGAGATCTAAGTCGCGTGAGAGTGTGAATTAGCACGTTAATTGTACAAAATGGTTATTCGTAGTGATGCAGTAAGTCACGCATTTCTTTCCTTTGTAAGTAAACCACCGAGTCTTCTTGATAACTGAAAAGTTGATAAACCATCGCTTTGGCGACATCTTCTGCTCGAATAGGTAAAAAGTTGGACAGTTTGCCAAGCATAAGTGGGCGAATTACCTTAAACAGAGTTTGTACTAACTTCTCGTCCATTCTTGGGTTTTGACGTTGACCAACAAGCGGGCCTGGGCGAACAAATACGATTTCCTCAAAATCCATAGCTTCGATTCGTTGTTCCATTTGTCCTTTACAAGCTAAGTAATGGGATGGCGATTTACTATTTGCACCGAGGCTAGAAACAACCGCAAGGCGTTTGACTCCGATTGTTTTCATTTGTTGGGCGACTTTGCACACCAGATCAACATCTACTCTACGCAAATTATCCTTACTGCCCGCTTGCTTAAGGGTCGTGCCTAAACAGATAAAGCCGATGGTTGGTGTTGGTTGGTTCTCATCCCATTGGTGGATAGAAAGGTCTGCATCAATGAGAGGAATAAGCTTGTTGTCCACATCTAGGACGCCATCGAGTGGGCGGCGAGAAAGATAATATAATGTTCCAACACCTGATTGATTTATGAGGTTTGCAATGACTTTTGAGCCTATTAAGCCAGTTGCACCGGCGATGATTGCGCAGGTGTTGTTATCCATATCTTTTCTCCTATATGGGAACATAGTCTAAGCTATTGTAGCGGATTTCAACGAGTTACTTATAATATCGTGCAAGAAAGGTGAGACGCTCTGCGAACTCGGCAGACTATCCTGAGATAAACTTGATTAGCGCTGCCCCAATTGGATGCAAGTGTATACAATAGTGGGGCGCGCAAAAACTGTCGCTGAACAAGACCTCTTGAACAACAGAACACCTCTCACCCAGACAACATCAAAGGAACGTAAAAAATGGATGACTCTTTTGCTGCGGAGATACAAGCACGCATAGATAACAAAACCAAACCCGTCGGTTCTTTAGGCTTATTGGAAAAGGTGGCACTGCAGTTAGCTCTTATTCAAAGTCAGGATAAACCTCAGCCAGTTGATTCCATCGCTATCTGCAAACCGAGCATGCTGGTATTTGCTGGAGATCACGGCGTTGCAGAGGAGGGTGTGAGCATTGCGCCAAGCGAAGTCACTCAGCAAATGGTGGCTAACTTTCTCGCTGGCGGCGCAGCCATCAACTGTTTTTGCGACATTAATGGCATTCAACTCAAAGTAATAGATTGCGGCATGTTGGCTCCTATTGATGTGCTGGTTCCAGAATTTAAATCCCATCCCAACTTGGTTGAACAACGGTTGGGTAACGGTACGGCTAATTTTTCTAAACAATCTGCGATGTCCCCAGAACAAGTGGCGTTAGGTTTAGAATATGGTGCGAAGATTGCTGAGCATACCATTTTGCATGGTTCAAACCTCTTAATGTTCGGCGAGATGGGCATCGGTAATACCAGTTCGGCCTCAGCACTGTTATCGGCGCTGAGCTCATTAGATATTGATTATTGTGTTGGCGTTGGCACCGGAATCAATCAACAGCAGTTGAGCCGCAAATATAAACTGGTAGCACAGGGGGTAAACCGATGTCGAGGTCTTGATACCAAAGCGATTCTCGCACAGGTTGGGGGCTTTGAAATCGTACAAATGGTGGGCGCTTTTTTAGAAGCCAAGCGGCTTAAAACTCCAGTTTTAGTGGATGGGTTTATCGTATCGGTAGCGGCTTATATTGCGACGTTGTTAGACGAAGAAACGCGTGAATACATGTTGTTTGCCCATCGCTCTGAAGAAAATGGACATAAATTTGTATTGGAACATCTTAAAGCAGAACCTCTGCTCGACCTTGGTTTACGGCTAGGGGAGGGAACAGGAGCCGCTCTTGCCTTGCCTCTGTTAAAAGCTGCCGCTCAGTTTTACAACAAAATGGCGAGCTTCGAGAGTGCAGGAGTTACAGTATAGTGTCAGTCCCTGATAATTCTGAGAAAGTCACGCCGTCATCGTTAAGATACCAGTGGGAGTTATTTCTATTAGCTACCAGTTTTTTTAGCCGCTTACCCGTGCGCCAAGCGTTGCCTTACAGTGAAGAACGCATGAATCAGGCAGGCCGTTACTTCGCGTTAGTTGGTCTCGTGCTTGGAGCACTTTGCGCTTTGGTATTCTCGCTCACCTCAATTTTTTTCCCAGAGTCGGTTGCCATAGTATTAACGATGGTGTTTAGCTTATTGTTAACTGGGGCTTTTCACGAAGACGGCTTGACCGATATGGCGGATGGCATTGGCGGTGGCATGACCGTAGAGCGACGCCTCTCTATTATGAAAGACAGTCGTATTGGCACTTATGGTGCCGCCACTCTCATTATGGCGTTATTGGCTAAGTATGTTTTTTGGAGTGAACTGGCTAACTTGCCGCACTTTTGGTTGGTCATTGTCGTCGCTTACACCGCAAGCCGAGCACTAGCAGCGACGCTTATTTATGACATGCCTTATGTCAGTGACAGTGATACGTCGAAAAGTAAACCGCTAGCAAGTCGCCAGTCTTCTCTAGAAGTCTCCATTTTGTTGTTTACTGGTGGCGTAACATTGCTTGTGCTTGGTATCGCGGATGCGATCTTGATATCGCTTGTTCTCGTGGTATTTCGTTTGATGTTCAAACGTTGGTTAACCAAGAGAATTGGCGGCTTTACGGGGGATTGCCTTGGCGCAGCGCAACAGTTGTCGGAACTGCTTATTTATCTCACTATGATTGGGTTGTATCACTCCTCATGAAGCAATTGATACTCGGTGGCGCGCGCTCTGGGAAGTCGCATTTGGCAGAAAAAACAGCTAAGCAATTATCGGTCGCTTCTCATCGATCATTACACTATGTTGCAACCGCGCTGCCATTTGACCAAGAAATGCGAGAGCGAATAGCGCATCATCAAAAGCAACGCGGGGGCGAGTGGCAAGAGCATGAATGCCCCCTTCATTTATCTGAGTTACTGACAAATTTCGCTATCACCGATGTTGTATTGATCGACTGTTTAACCTTGTGGCTCAACAATTGGATATTTGAGTTAGGTGATGAATGTTCCAATGAGAAGCTAGAAGCAGAAATTGAAAAGCTTATACAGGTGGTACGTGGCTCAGATGCGACGTTAATATTCGTCTCTAACGAGGTTGGAATGGGCATTGTACCTTTGGGGGCGGTTAGTCGTTATTTTGTGGATAATGCAGGACGGATGAATCAAAAACTAGCCAGTGTTTGCCATCGCGTTACCTTTGTTGCTGCTGGTTTGCCGTTGGTTCTTAAAGAGTAGGATGGAACAAAATGAAAACACTCAATATCTATCTTGTGCGTCATGGAAAAGTAGACGCTCCACCAGGACTCCATGGCCAAACAGATGTAAAAGTTACGCCTGCTGATCAAGAGAGTATTGCTCGGGCTTGGGCCGAGAGTGGACGAGGTGTGGGTGGAATAATTTCTTCTCCGCTTTCACGCTGTCAAGAACTGGCAAACATCATTGCTGAACAGCAATTATTACCAGTAATGACGGATGAGTCTTTACAAGAGATGGCATTTGGTGATTTTGATGGTATGCCTTTTGATATGCTCACTGAGCAGTGGAAAAAGCTAGATGCTTTTTGGCAATCGCCAGCACAACATACGTTGCCGAATGCTGAGAGCTTAAGCACATTTTCTGAGCGCATATGTCGCGTTTGGTCTCAAATCATCAACGATATCAATGACAATCTACTTATCGTCACGCATGGTGGCGTCATTCGTATGATTCTTGCTCATGTATTGGAGTTAGATTGGCGTAACCCAAAGTGGTATTCGACGTTGTCGATAGGAAACGCTTCTGTCACGCATGTAACAGTTACCATAGATGAGCAAATTTACGCCTCGGTGCGTTCGATTGGCGTACCTCTTTTAACTCGTTAATTTATAAATATTAAAATGCCCAGAACGATATTGCTTACGGGCATAGTCACGGAAGATGTCAGTAGAAGCCCATCTGCTAGGTGCAGGAAGCGAAAATTGACTCAGTTACATAAAAAGGAAATATAGAAATGACAACGCCGAGTTGGGATTTGTCCATCGTTTATAACGACCTTTCTGACCCACGAATTCAAGACGATATTGCTCTTGTGGAACAATGTATTGATCTTTTGAATAAACAATCAGCAGATTGTGGCAACGTAGAGATCATGCAAAATGCGATTTTGACCAATGAAGCCGCGAGTCGTTTAGCGGGTACAGTTGCAAATTTTGCGAGTTGTTATGCTTCTGTTGATGCAACAAACGCCGAAGCGAAATCGTTACTTGGTAAAATGACCCGCATCTTTTCGGAGCTTTCCCAAGCGTTCAGTCCCTTTGATTTGACACTAACGCATGCCGACGAAGAGTTTATCTTGCGCGTGTTAGACCATGAGAATCCTGATATCAGTGGGCAAGCTTTTTCTATCTTGAATTCTAGAAAGTTGGCGGATACTCGTCTTAGCAACGCAGAAGAACAGTTACTGGCTGCGATGAGTGTGGATGGCAAATCGGCTTGGGGTAACCTATACGATAACCTGACTGGCTCATTGAAAGTGAAGCTTGAGTACACAGATGGTAATAGTGAAGAGCTTGGGTTTTCTCAAGCGGCAAGCATTCTTTATGGTTCTGAATTCGAGCGTCAAGAAGCCGCGTGGCGAGGCGTACAAGATGCAATGCAAACGCACCAAGAATCATTCGCTGCGATTTTGAATGCGTTAGCAGGATGGCGCTTAACTGAAAACAAAAAGCGTTCTACGAAGCGTGAAGTTCACTTCCTAGAGCCGAGTTTGCATGGTAGCCGAATCCAAGCTGAAACTTTAAATGCGATGATGACCGTAGCCAAAGACAGTCGAGCTATTGGTCAGAAAGCGGGTTTATTGATGGCGCAAGTACATGGTCTGGATGAGATGAAACCTTGGAATCATCTGGCGGCTATGCCTGCTTTGAGCGGTGAAGCGAAGGTTTACGACTTTGATGAAGCGATTGATGTTATTTGTGAAGCATTTGAAACAGTAAACCCTGAGATGTCGGAGTTTGTCCGTTTGATGGTACAAAATGGTTGGATTGATGCCGCGCCAAATGCTAACAAGCGTCTTGGCGCATACTGCACCAAACTGCCAGCAACGCGAACACCACTTGTGTTTATGACTTGGAGTGGCAGTCGGTCAGACCTTATGACTCTGGCACATGAACTTGGCCATGCGTTCCATAACTGGGTTATTCGTGATTTGCCACTTTGCCAAACTTACTACCCAATGACGTTAGCAGAAACCGCCTCTATCTTTGCAGAAAACATCGTTCGTGATCATTTGATTTCGAAAGCGGAGAGCGTTGATGAAAAGCTCGAGATGTTGTGGGAAGAGTTGTCATCTGCGCTAGCTTTAATGATCAACATTCCGGTTCGCTACGAGTTTGAAAAATCGTTCTATGAACGCCGCCAGGATGGAGAGTTAACCGCAGATGAATTCTGTGAGTTGATGTCAGAAACTTGGAAAGAATGGTATGGCGACGTAATGAGCGAACCGGATCCGTACTTCTGGGCAAGCAAGCTGCACTTTTCTATTGATAGCGTGAGCTTTTATAACTACCCATACCTATTTGGTTTCTTGTTTAGCAAGGGTATCTATGCACAGCGAGAAAACAAAGGCGAAGCGTTTTACACCGATTACATCAATTTGCTGCGCGATACAGGCTGCATGATGGCGGAAGATGTCGTCGAAAAGCACCTGTCGATGGATTTAACCCAGCCAACGTTTTGGCAGCAGAGTGTTGAGCTAGTGCGTGAAAAAGTCGATGAGTTTGAGCGTTTGCTCGCACAGCGCGGCTAAGTTTTTCGCAGTGTTGATGCATAATCTGCTTTATAGCTACAAAAATTTGATCAAATCATAATGATCTTAATCAGGGCTGTGGTAAAGTTCACAGCCCTAACACTTTGTAATTGTTTGAAAATTAAACGCCTCAATGCTTGATTTGAGTGCCTGGCGCGAAAAGGCATCGGATTTTCGAGGGAAATAGTGATTTCTACTCATAAGTGAGATCGCAGCAACAAAAATCCTTTGTACAATTTATTAACATATCCGCCGTGCTATTAAGGAGTAACGCATGACGAAGTCTCTCTTTCGCCAATCGTTTTTAACTGACACGTTAGATGTTCATATTGATGTTGCACCAGCGGAGCAGGTGCTTTCTAACGGTGTAAAACTTAAACTCTATCAGCGTGGTGTATTAGAAGTAATCCCTGCGAATTATACTCAGGATACGAAGAACATCATCATCTCTTGTGGGGTTCACGGAGATGAAACCGCACCGATGGAGCTGGTGGATTCCATTATTCAAGACATAGAATCTGGGTTCCAGACGGTCGATACCCGTTGTCTGTTCATTATCGCTCACCCAGAATCCACTCTGGCGCACACGCGATTCCTCGAAGAAAATCTCAACCGTCTGTTTGACGAAAAAGAACACAAACAGACAAAAGAGCTTGTTATCGCCGATACGCTTAAGCTGCTTGTTCGAGATTTTTATCAGGATACCGACCCGACAACACGCTGGCACCTTGATTTACACTGCGCGATTAGAGGCTCGAAGCACTATACGTTTGCAGTAAGTCCTAAGACTCGTCATCCTGTGCGCAGCAAGGCATTGATCGATTTCTTGGACAGTGCACACATTGAAGCAGTGCTCCTGTCAAACTCACCATCGAGCACGTTTAGCTGGTACAGTGCCGAGAATTTTGGTGCGCAGGCTCTCACAATGGAACTTGGCCGTGTGGCTCGTATCGGTGAAAATGACCTCGATAAACTGACCGCGTTTGATTTGTCTTTACGTAATTTGATTGCGGAAACGAAGCCAGAACACTTACCAAAACCATGCATTAAGTATCGCGTAAGTCGCACAATCGTTCGTTTGAACGAAGACTTTGACTTTATGTTCGACGACAATGTTGAAAACTTCACCTCATTTGTTCACGGCGAAGTGTTTGGTCATGATGGCGACAAACCATTAATGGCGAAGAATGAAAACGAAGCGATTGTCTTCCCGAACCGCCACGTCGCAATAGGTCAACGTGCAGCTCTGATGGTTTGTGAAGTGAAAACCCGTTTTGAAGAGGGTGAGTTGGTTTACGATTAATCCAACATTGCTTTGAGAAGTTAATTGCAATTTACCGAGGCTTAACTGTAAGGTTAAGCCTCGTTTGTTTTTATCGGCCGCTATGGATTTTCAACAACTTATCCTGAACAAGGAACGACGCTGGCAACGTAACCTGATGGTTATGTCGATCGTGCTCGCTGTACTCTCTGCCATTCACTTGATGGTCGGAGAAATTTTCCTTTCTCCTTTTCAATCCTTATCTGCATTTGAACAGAAGTTATTGGTGGACTTGCGTTTACCGAGGTTAGTGTCTGCGGCAATTATTGGTGCTGCGTTAGCGGTATCTGGCGCGACGTTACAAGTGTTGCTTGGGAACGTGTTGGCTGAACCTGGCGTGCTTGGTATCTCTGGTGGCGCAAGCTTAGCAATGGTCTTAATCATGTTCGCGTCACCTGTTCTTCCTACCCCGATTGTTTTTATGTTGGCAGCGATTGCAGGCTCGATGGTATTCACGTTTGTTTTGGTGGCGATAGCAAGGGCAATGCACCTGACGACGGCTCGATTGCTTTTGGTTGGGGTCGCATTGGGTATTTTATCGAGCGCGATTGTGACCTGGGCATTTTACTTTAGTGATGATCTCAGTTTACGCCAACTGATGTATTGGTTAATGGGCAGTATTGGCGGTGCAAGTTGGTATCAACATACCGTTACTTTGGTGATGTTACCGGTGCTTACCTGGTTATGTTGTAAAGGCAAGTCGCTTGATAAATTGATGCTGGGTGAGATTCATGCGACCCAATTGGGTGTCGATGTGCATCAAATGCGTTGGAAATTGATCCTCGCCATTTCTGTTTTGGTGGGTAGTTCAGTCGCTTTGGGTGGCATCATCAGTTTTGTTGGTTTGGTGGTGCCGCACTTGTTGCGTTTGGCTTTTGGTACGGAAAACCGTTATTTATTGCCACTTTCTGCAATATCTGGTGCTGCGTTGCTTGTATTTGCTGACATCGGCGCAAGACTGTTATTGGACTCCGCAGAGTTGCCTTTAGGTGTCATGACAACATCGATTGGCGCACCTATTTTCATCTGGATGCTGGTGAAGAGTCATGATGCACGTTAAACATATGTCGGTTGGTAGTCGATTATTGCCTCTTTCTTTTGAATGCAAAGCTAGCGAAATCGTACATATCGTTGGGCCTAATGGTTCCGGTAAGAGTACTTTATTGGCTGCGATTTCTGGTACGTTAAGTCACCGAGACGGTATGAGTGGTGAAGTGTACGTTGGC
Source organism: Vibrio sp. Vb1127 (assembly GCF_033338735.1). Lineage (NCBI taxonomy): Bacteria > Pseudomonadati > Pseudomonadota > Gammaproteobacteria > Vibrionales > Vibrionaceae > Vibrio > Vibrio sp. Vb1127. The sequence goes on from NZ_JAWOTF010000002.1 coordinate 167,917, forward strand.
AACAAAAACTTGCTTACTTTACCGTTGTCAGAGCAAGCTCATGTTCGAGGTTATTTGTGTCAGCAATCGCGCCCAGCGTTTAATGTTGATGTGTTTCAGTATCTCGCTTTATCTCTGCCAAGTGGTGCTGAGATTGCGGATATCAAAGTGCGTGATGCCGTCAATATGGTGGTGGAGCTGGTACAACTGCAAGATAAGCTTCATCGCAGTATTCAAACATTATCCGGTGGTGAGTGGCAGCGTGTCCGATTAGCAGGTGTATGTTTGCAGGTGTGGCGTACCATTAATCCTTTTTCGCAGTTTTTAATTTTGGATGAGCCAGCAGCACCGTTAGATATTGCGCAAGAGGGTCTGCTCTATCAATTGATTAACGCTATGGCGGCGCAGGGAATTGGAGTATTAGTTGCTAATCACGATCTCAATCGCACATTAAAGCACGCAGATAAAGTATTGCTGCTTAACAACGGTGTGCTGCACTCATCAGGAAGTGCCGATACTGTGCTAACGGAAGAAGCTCTCGGGGAAGTGTTCAATACTCAAGTCAAAAAGGTCATCGTAGATGAGCAACCTTATTTAATCTTTGATTAATGTTTAGGGACAATAAAAAACGACCTACTTGAGGTCGTTTTTTTTTAATCGAGATAGCCAAACTCAACGCTTATTGAGTTAACGGTTTTAGATCTGCAGGGCGGTAGTAAACAGATTTGAGTACTTTGCCTTTACGAATGGTTTTACCTTCCGATACGAAATCTTCGGCGCATTTCGCGATGATGTATTCACCTTTCTGCACCGCCATCAACTTGATGCCTTGTTCTGCGTAGAATGCTTCTGTTTCTGAGTACTCTTGCTCGTTACGGCATACTTTGCTCATGTTGCTTGAATGTACTTCATCCCAGCAAGGAATAAACTCGATACCACGGTTTACCGCAACGTTTAATAGAAGATCAATTAAGTAGTTGATCGCCAGGTTGTCTTCTACTTTGCTGTGGCCAAGATGAACGAGACGGCCCATTAATACATACACGCTGTCTACGATGGCATCTGCTTGCTCAGTTTTACAATCTGCTTCTGCTAGCTCTGTTAGCTCTTCGATCGCCAAAGAGGTGTGTAGTGTGTCTGCTTGCGTATCAAGGCTTGCAGCGTCTGCGACTGGTAAGTCGAAGGTACTACGGAACTCGGTGATATCACGGTATAAGTGATCAAAAATCTCTTGGGTTAGCTTTGACAGTTGCATTCTAATTTCCATTGAATCGATTGAAGCGGCAATGATACCAAACCGCACTTTGAACCCCAAGGGCATTGCATCTAACTGGTGATAAATCTGCCTTTGGGGAATAGTGGTGCTTAACGAAATAGGTAAGGGAACAGCTTTTTACGTTCTTCCTCTGAAAGGGAGGAAACACGAGCGATGTTCGTATCGGGAATGGATTCAGGATCAGGATAGTGTTTTAGTACCTTTTCCATACTCTCTTCGCGAATCAAATGGAAGATCGGGTAAGGAGAACGATTGGTCAGGTTTTCGTCGTCTTCAGGCCTTGCGCCACCAAAACAGTAATCAGGATGGAAAGTCGCTACTTGGAAAATACCTTCCCAGTTTTGCTGCTTAATTAATCCTTCAACCCAATCTATGCAAAAGTTGTAGTCCCAGAAATCTTGTAGCATGTTGGGAACCACAACCAACGTGGTCTCAAGCTGTTCGGGCTCTGTGTTACTCAGCTCAATCAGCTGCAATAAAATATCTTCTAGAAGCGCTTCTTCTTGAGTCGCTTCACTAACAAAGATTTTGATTTGTTTATTACGTTGCGGCTTGGCAGCAAATGGACAAAGGTTGAGACCGATTACTACATCGTTGAGCCATTGATCGACCTGTTGAGTGATCGCTTCGATATCTGTGTTTTGTGTTGAACGCGTTGACATACGACTTTCTGGTTTTTATTAAAGTAGCGCAAGCATAGCAGAGTTGGTTATCCAAGTAACCAGAGAGGTATTACGCAAATGAGCGTACCTTAGCTACTCTTTAAACTCGCAGCGTCAGGTGTTTGGTCAGTATGCTTTCTTTCGGCAATGTGTTTCAAATACGCAATTGCAGCAAACATCGCTAGGTAGACTGCGCTTCCTCCCATAAGAACACTCGACCAACCACCATGTTGCCAACAATAAAGAAGTAAGAATCCTCCTAAGCTACCGCCTACGTAGTAGTGTACTAAGTAGAGCGCTGTCGCGGTGGCTTTGGCGCGAGTGGCGTTCTGACCGACCCAACCGTAGGCGAGGGTATGAGTAAAGAAGGCACCAAAACTTATCAGCAACAACCCAAATAGCATTGCAATCAAGCTTTCAACCGCCGCAATCCACATCCCCGCCATGCTCACTATCGCGCCTAAGAACATACCGAGGATTGATGAATAACGTTTACTCCAGTGGCCTGCGCAACGAGAGGAGAAAGTCCCTCCCAAGTAACAAATAAAGATCAGTGAGGCCAACCCGACGGGCACATTGTGAGGTTCACTCACCAGACGGAAACCCATGACGGAGTAAAGGTTGACGAACAAAGCAAAGTTGAGTCCTCCTATCAGCATTGCGAACCACACGCGTTGGTTTTTAAAATGACCAATAAGCGCACGATTTTGATGGCGCAAGCTGCTTGATGACGGGGTGAAGTTGCGCTGTGTTGGCAATAAATAGTGAACGCCAATGACACCAAGAAGAGTGAACACCATCATAACTTCAATGGCGACATCAACACTGAAATTGTCCGCCAATAAGCCGCCGCTAATACGCCCTGCAATACCGCCTAATGAGTTAGCCGCAATGTACGTTCCAATTGCCATCGAGAAAGCGTGCTTGTCGAGCTCTTCTGCCATGTAAGCCACGGCGACTGCAGCAAAAGCTGCGAGCGCGACACCGATCAGTGCTCGACATACCACCAAAAACAGAAATGAGTCACCAAATAGCATCAAAGCAGAAAGGGTAGGAATCGAAAACAGACCAGCCATCATGACTGGCTTTCGTCCCACTGATTCTGACAACACAGCCATCGGAACGAGGCTAAAAGAGAGAGCGAGTGTTGAGGCCGCAAATAACCAGTTCACTTGCGTTTCTGAGATCGTGAAAATTTGGGCAAAAGTGGGCAGCATTGGCTGTAGTAGGTATAAATTTGAAAAAACCAAGAAGGAACCAAGCGCTAGCGAGAGCGTAATGCGTTTGTATTCCGGTGTGCCAAAACTGACCATGAATCCTGCCTAATGTGAGCAAATGGAGAGACTGTGATCAATCTATCAGTTCGTTGTAAATTAAAAAAATATATTAAAAATATGGACACCATATATTTTTGATCTAATGGAATCGAAACAACTTAAACATTTTCTGGCGGTCGCTGAACATGGAAACATTACCCATGCGGCGAAAGCCCTGCATATTGCCCAGCCCGCATTAAGCATTTCTATCAAAAAGTTTGAGCAGTCTTTGGGCGTTACCCTATTTCGCCGTGATGATAAAAAAATCAGCTTAACGAAAGAGGGCGAAACGCTACTTATACATGCCAAGCGGGTGATTCAACAGTTGCACGACGCGCAGCTCGCGATTGATGAGTTGAAAGGTTTAGCGAAAGGCGAAGTACGACTCGGGACGCCATCAATGATGGGCAGTTATTTCTTTCCACGAATTGTGATGGCGTTTAAAAGCCAGTTCCCGGAATTAAAATTGACCTTGGTCGAAGCTGGGACTCAATCGATTCGTCGTATGCTGCTTAATGGTCAACTCGATATCGGTGTGATCAGTTGTGATAACGTGCCTGATGACCTAGAAACTGATCATTTATTTACTAGCCAAATGGTCGCAGTTGTTTCACCTGAGCATGAGTTAGCCCAGCGACACGCTCTTACTTTTGATGAGTTCTTTGAACACGATTTGGTTATGTTTCAGCATGGCTATTTTCACCGCGAATTTTTGGATCAGGTGAGTGAGGAGCATGGGTTTACCATGAAGTCATCATTCGAGACCAACTTACTGCCTTTGATTTTGAGTATTGTAAAACAAGAGTTTGCGATTACCGCGTTACTGGAATTGGTGACTCAACATGAGTCGGGCGTTGTTGGCTTACCGTTTGAACCACCAGTGACGCTGGATCTGGCACTTGCTTGGCGCAAGCAGGGGTACTTATCAATAGCAGATCGAACGTTTATCGACTTTATCAAGCGCTACGTTTAAACGCAGCGCAGATTCATCGTCCGAGCACTAGTCGCCTTTGTACATCTTCTCGAAGTTCTTTGGGTTCCAGCCAATCATTACCCGATCACCAATTTTTAAAACTGGCACTGAACGAGCACCAAGCGCATCAAGTTCTTTGCGACCGCGTTGCATCTTTGCATTGCACAAACGATAGTTAATATTTTTCGAATCCAGATAACGTTGAGCATCTTTGCAGTGAGGGCATTTGTCTTTGACGTAAAGGACGACACGTTTCATTGAGTTTCTCTCCATTATCATTGGGAGGCGAAGTTTAACGGCCTTTCACCATAAATGAAAGGCGAAAGCTAAGGTGAAACTGTCCTTTATCTCAGGTATATTGAGCGCCTTTGTTTTGTCATAACAGACGTTAATTCTATGCATCCGTCACTTCGATACATTCAAGGCTACCCACAAAACATCGTAGAGCAGGTGAGCTCATTGATAGCGAGTGGCAAGTTTGTTCCTTGGTTCGAGAAGCGTTATCCCGATAGGCACCAAATCAAAAGCGAAAGGGCGCTCTATGAGTACGCCATGGCAATCAAAAACCGCTACATGAAGAAAGCCGCGCCAATCAGTAAAGTTGTCTACGATAAGAAAATTCACGCGGTAAACAACGCGCTTGGTTTGCACAGTGTAATCAGTAGAAACCATGGCGGTAAGCTGAAGTCGAAAAACGAGATTCGCATTGCCAATGTATTTAAAGATGCGCCCGAGCCACTATTAAGGATGCTGGTGGTACATGAGTTGGCACATACTCGTGAGAAAAACCACGACAAGGCGTTCTATCAGTTATGTTGCTACATGGAGCCTGAGTATCACCAACTCGAATTTGATGCTCGTTTGTTTATGATTTATCTCGATTTAAAAGCGAATTTGAATGAAGAACAATAATCACAACGCGAAGCAAGCAAAGCCAAAGGCTTCAATGGCGGCTCAGAAGAAAGACGCGAATAAAGACAAGCCGAAGCGTGTTAAAGACAAAGTTGCGCGCAAATCCCCTCAGCCTGCAGGAAAGAGCGAAGTCGAGTTCATAAAAATAGCGAAGAATGGTTTGCATGAGCGTAATGTTCATCGAGGTCGTTACGATTTTAAAAAACTCGTGGAAAGTGAACCACAGTTAAAGCCATTCGTTATCAAAAATCCGAAAGGGGAAGATTCCATAAACTTCTCTGATCCTAATGCTGTTAAAATGCTCAATAAAGCATTGCTTGCTGCGTATTATGGTGTCGAGTTCTGGGACATTCCCGACACCTACCTTTGCCCACCGATTCCGGGCCGCGCTGATTACATTCACCGAGTGGCAGAACTACTTGATAGTGAAGTAAAAGGTCAGTACGCGCACCAAAAAGTGAAAGCGTTGGACATTGGCGTGGGAGCAAACTGTATTTATCCGATTGTTGGTGTAACAAAATACGGTTGGCACTATACGGGCAGCGATGTCGATCCAAAATCCATCCAATCGGCTCAAACGATCGTAGAGCACAATCGTGTTTTGACGGGAAAAATTGCACTGATACAGCAACACAATGATGCCAATATTTATCGAGGTATCATTCAACCGAATGATCGTTATGATGTGACGACATGTAATCCGCCATTCCACCGTTCGGCGGAAGATGCCGCTATGGGCAGCCAGCGTAAAATCGATAATCTAAAAGCAAACCAGCGTAAGAAAGGGCTAAAACCTCAAACCGCACAAGTAAAGACAAGTAAGCCCGCGTTGAATTTTGGCGGTCAAAACGCTGAATTGTGGTGTGAAGGTGGAGAAGCGGCGTTTATCCGAAAAATGGCGAATGAAAGCCAAGCTTTTGCCGCGCAGGTCTTGTGGTTTACAACCCTTATATCCAAAAAAGACAACGTTCGCCCGATGCGTAAGCAGCTTGAAAAATTGGGTGTGAAAGCCATTCGTGTGGTTGAAATGAGCCAAGGACAGAAAGTGAGCCGCTTTGTAGCTTGGTCATACATGGATAAGCAACAGCGCAAAGCATGGATTGAACTAAAGTAACGTTGACCGTTTCACACTGAACAATAAAGTAGGAAGCCCGCTGATATCAGCGGGCTTCTCTTTTTGGGAGATCTAAAACTTAATGATGGGCTCACAATCTAGTGAACTGAGAGTGACAAAGGTATCTGTTTTGGCGTAGTACAAGCCACAGGTTTCACCTCTTATCTGCAACGTATATTGGTCTGGAAGATCCGTATAGCTGCCATCCAGCAGTTGATTGTTGTTACCTTTTACTCGTCCTTTTTCAATCAACAAATGCGGTGAGGATTCAAATACGTTATTTGCGATTCTAGGTGCTGGTGTCCCTTGGATTTCTGCGATCGCGTTTTGAATTTCTATGACTGTTTCCGGAGAGTTCTTTTTACTCAATGCTTCAACGGGTTCTTGTGACATAGCTTGACATCCTATCAAAGAAATTGAAGTGCCTAGGAAAAGCGCAACCCGAATCAGCATTCGTAAAAAGTTAGTTGATCTCAACATGAATTGCCTCTGTTCGTAGCGGAGAGCGAAGATCGCTTAACTCCGGAGATGAAATGTTACGCGGCATGGCGTTGAAACTTGAAGGGGATACTGGCGGACAGGTTCCTGTTTCCATGTAGTTTAGCGCCGCAGAAAGCATACCTTCAGACGGATCGCCTAATGGTTTTGTTAGGTCATCATTGACCCAGCAACCTTCCACTCTATTGTTTAAGCCTAGCTCGGTATTGATTTGGCTCTTTGGAGTAGGAATAAAACCATCAGCGAAGTCGCCAAATTTTTTCTCGTTCGCCGACTTGAACTGAATAGTGTAGTACATAGTGCCGCAGTTTTGTTCTGGTGAGAACCCATACGGTTTACCTGTGGTTGTTGAACCTATTTGGATAACCTCCACGTCAATGCCGCGCAAAGCGTTGATTAGCAGTTCACTTGAGGAAGCCGTGCCTCCTGAAGTCAGCACATATACGCGCTTTTTGTTCAGTGTCGGAAGCACTTGATCCGAATATTTCTGTGCTGCCCAGTCTATTGCTAGATTCGTAAAGCGATAGATGTTATCCCCATCTTTAATGGTACGCATCACTTTGTCATTATGAATCAACTCACTGAAGACTCGGTTCTGACCAGCACCGCTTAGCATGTAGCCTACTTGCGAGGACTGAAGGACTAAGCCACCGCCGTTGTAACGTAAATCAACGACGATCTCGTCAACATTCTCTGCTGAGAGCGTACTGAACGCCTCAATAAGCGGGGCTTGAGCGCTTGGTTCAAAGGAGTTGTATTGCAGATAGCCGATCCGCATACCATTTTGTGTAATCACTTTGGCATTTTTAACTGGAGAGGTCATGACATCAGAGGCGGTAAGCGTCACGGTTTTCTCTAGACCGCCAACACTCTCAAATGTGAAGGTGTAATCTTGATTGATGTCAGGGTTAAAGAGCGTTTTATTAATAAAATCAATGTCGGACTGACTACCGGTGTTAACCACATCAATATTATTGATTTTCAGAAGCTTATCACCACGAGCAATGCCGCTTCTATCAGCTGGCGAGGCTTCTTCAGTGTAGGAAATACGAACGTCTCGAGGTTGTACGCCACGTAGGAATGCCCAGTTAAAACCAAATCCAGCAACTAAACCGGATTGCGATGATTTCATATCATCCTCATAAGGGACGGTAAAATGGAAGCGATCTTTTGGTTTACCCGTCGCGGTAGTAGCAGAGGTGACCAGCGTATTGAAGTAATCAGTAACAGTTTTGTAGTTTGCTGGATTATTATCAGGAACCTCGTCATACCATAGATACGTTTCGTTAGTAAAAGCTCTTAAAAAGAGTTTTTCGTGTAATGCAGAGCCCAATTTATCTGGATAGGCGGCATAGTTGTCATATGGGTCCAGTCCGACGCGGGGCGTTTCACATTGGTTGATAAACGTTTTCGACGGTTGGCTAAAATCATGAACTTTCCACGTTGGACCGTTTGCACTGCTAGTGGACGGAGTAGGTGATGAGCTATCACTGCCACCACCGCCACAGCCTTGTAATAATGCGAGAGTGACTGCCGTTGCTAAAGAATACTTAAATTTCACTTTTCTATGTCCTTATAAATAATAGAATTATAATTATGTGTTTTGCTTTTGTTTTTATTAGCTAGGTGAATGTATTAATTTAATTTGTTCGTCTGCAAATTTATAGTTAAATAGTGTGAGGTAAATAACGTAAAAAAGTTGTCTTTTATACTTAAGCTAAATTAGTCATTACTTAAGTTTTCTGTCTATTTCAAAAGAGCTAACAAGACAATTAATAAGTGTGAAATTAAGACAAGTTCTTAGTTGACTAAGCGACGCTTGCTAAATAAAAAATCAGAATTAGATTCAGGAAACGCTTTGAATCAATAGTTTGGTAGGGATATATGATGTTATCTCGGGGGTGTTTGATTTATTTATCTGATGCTTTAACTTAATTTAGTGAGTTGAGCGACGTGCTTTAATAAGCTTCCGTCAATGTTAGGTAAATCATCAGCGAAAAATATCTGAGCACCGGGAGTGCAGCGCATTAATATATTTGTTAGTTCACCTTCATTGTTGGAAGTGTTAACTGCGTTAAGTTTCGCTAATTTATTACAAAGCTCGTCCTCTATTTGCACTTTCTGCTCTTCGGTGAGCCTAATGCGACCTATACATACGCCTGGGTTGATATCATGAGAAAGCGAATCTTGTTGAAATCGCTCTTTGAATAAGGTGTCTAATGCCGTACCTTCTTCCATAATAAATCGACGACCAGAACGGTAAAACAAGCCGTCTCCGAAGTTTTCGACATATCCTAGAATTTCCGCGATACGCAAATAGAATCGTAAGCTTGTATCAGAAAGTCCGTAAGTTTGGGCTATCTCTTGCGGTTTAATATCACGAGAAGTCAGCATATAAATAAAATCAAGTAAATAAGGATGCTCAACGAAAAGGGCGCTCTCTTCATCTGTTAGCATTTGCTCGTTTTGGTGCTGAAGCTCGTTGGCTAAGGTTGCGAGTTCGACGAGATCGGTATTCAGGTAGTTCAGATAAATAAGTACTTTATCCAAACCTAAAGCTGGATTATGTAGGTGGCGTTTAATACTAGATAAAGGGATGCCACTTTTCTCTGACAAGGAATTGTAGCAAAGCCCTTCTTCTTTAATCTTTTGTCGTAGCGCTGCAAGTAAAAACTTTGGTCCAACATTCATCCTTGAATATCACCTTATTCGTTATTCCGTTTACTGGCTGATATTTTGCCTTTCAAGCAGCAGGTTTCGAATCGCTGTGCCCGCTTCTAGAATGTGTTTTTTCAGCAGGTACTTGGCGCCTTCGATATCGCGATTTTGGCACATTTCAAACAAGCTTAAGTGCTCTTCTTCTGCCTTTTTAATGCCTGTAGTAAACAATAGCTGCATGCGTATGTATCGGTCACACTTTGTGTTCAGGTTGTAAATGACGTCCATAGTTTCAGGCATGTTGGCTGGCGCATATAGGGCTTTGTGGAACTCGTAGTTGTAGTTGCTCCATTCTTCTACTTCGTCACCACTGTTCACTACTGACTCGAAACGTTCACGAACTTCGCGCGCGCGTTCAAGGTCAGCGTCTGTCATATTTTGAATCGCGCGCTCTAAAATGTGGCATTCCACGACAGCGCGCAGTTCAAATAGCTCATTGATTTTCTCTGGAGATAGCTCAGTGACCGTCGCACCTTTGTGAGGTTCAAAGCTAACGAGTCCTTGTGCTTCCAATTGAACTAACGCTTCACGCACAGGAATTCGGCTAACATTAAACTCTTTTGCTAACGCATCTTGACGTAAAGGTTGACCAGTTTTTAACTCGCCCTTCAAGATCTGAGTTCGAATTGCTTCCTCAACGAGCTGAGTGCGCGTTTTAAAAACAGGTTTCTGTGACATTGAAGTCTCCCGTGAAATTAATATTGTATCCAATCCATTTTACTTTAGTAGTTTATTGTTTTTCTGGCACAAACCAACTAGGAAAGAAGGTTTTGAGAAGTAGAGTGAAATAAAAGGCATCAGTTGATGCCTTTTTGAGCCATTTGTTGATCTTATTGGGACACACTGCCATCTATGGCGCGTTGGATACCCAGTGGGTTCGACGCTTTTAATGAATCCGGCAATAAAGATTCTGGCAAAGCTTGATAAGAGACCGGACGCAACCAACGATGAATAGCCTCCGCACCGACAGATGTTGAGGCAGAATTGGTTGAAGCCGGATATGGTCCACCATGAACCATAGCGTAACCAACCTCGACGCCAGTTGGCCAACCGTTGAATACAAGGCGTCCGGCGATTTCTTCCAAACTTGGAAGCAGTTGCTTGGCTTGTTCTTCGTCTTCAGCGGTAGCGTGAAGGGTTGCGGTGAGCGATCCAGTCAGTGAATCACTCAGTTTCAACATGTCATCGAAATCTTCACAGATTACGATTAACGATTGAGGACCAAATATTTCTTCCTCCCATTGCGGGTTTTCACGCCAGTTTTTACTGTCCGTCACGAACAGTGCTGGTGAGACATTGGTCGTTTCTGCTTGTTCAGAACGAGTGACGTTAATGCCTGTTTCGGAAGCTCGCTTATCCACTTCGGATTCATACGTTTCTCGGATTCCTTGCGTTAGCAAAGTGGCCGTTGATTGTTGTCGAATTAACCCTTGAGCGATTTCGATAAAGGCTTGCGTTTCTGGGCTATTCAAGACAAATACAACGCCTGGTTTTGTACAAAATTGTCCACAGCCCAAAGTCATAGAAGCCACAAACTCTTCAGCCAATGAGGCGTTTGCTCGTATGGCTGAAGGGAGAATAAATGTTGGATTAATCGCCCCTAGTTCACCATAGAAGGGGATTGGCTCTGGTCTTTGCTGAGCTAGATTGAACAGCGCACGGCCACCACCGACGGAGCCTGTAAACCCAACCCCTTTAATTTTTGGATGGGTAACGAGTGCTTGGCCAAGTGCGCGTTTGTTACCTTGCAATAGCGTGAAGATGGCTTGCGGTAAGCACTCTTTCTCAAGTGCAGCCTCAATACACTCAGCAACAAGTTGACTGGTGCCAGGGTGGGCGGTATGGCCTTTTACAATCACAGGGCAGCCAGCAGCCAGTGCCGAAGCCGTATCACCACCTGCAGTAGAAAATGCGAGCGGAAAATTAGACGCACCAAACACGGCGACAGGGCCAATTGCTATTTGCTGACGACGAATATCTGGTTTTGGCAGTGGTTGGCGGTCTGGGTTTGGCGTATCGAAGATTGCTTGATAGTGATTACCCGAGCTCACAACCTCGGCAAATAGTCGTAATTGGTTGGCGGTACGTCCTATTTCACCGCTTAAACGTGCTTCGGGAAGGGCAGTTTCCAAATGAGCACGAGCAACGATTTCTTCACTCTTCACTTCCAATTCAGAGGCGATAGAGCAAAGTAAGCTCGCTCGCTTTGCATTGCTTAGTTGGCGAAACTCACGCGCAACGCTTTGGGCGGCTGAGGCGGCTTGATTAACTTCTTGCTCTCCATGTACCGGAAACGCTATAGGTAGAGGCTCACCAGTAAAGGCGTTGACTGCGTAAAAAGTGGTTGGTTCTTGTGGGTTCATCATTCTTCCTTACTATCCTTATTACTTCACTTCAAATCCGTACGCATATGGGTCTTCATCGTCTACCCATATCGTGTTGTGACCGTATACTTGTGCCCATCCTTCAATGCTTGGCAAAATAGCGGCTTTGCCATTCACTTCGGTAATGCCTTCTATACGTCCTTGAAATAGGCTGCCGATGATACTTTCGTGAACAAAGTCTTCCCCTTGAATGAGTTTGCCTCTTGCATGCCATTGCGCCATACGTGCACTTGTTCCCGTACCACATGGCGAACGATCCAATGCTTTGTCGCCGTAAAACACAGCATTTCGGGCGGTGGCGTTTTCTTGAGTGGGCTCTCCGGTCCATAGCACGTGAGAAACACCGCATACTGTTGGATCTTCTGGATGTACGCACTCAACCGCTCGAGATACCGCTTCGCGAACTTTTGGTGAAAGCATCAAAATTTCATCTGGAGAGTAGTGTTCAAGTCCGGCATAGTTTTCTTGAGGATCGACGATTACGTAATAGTTTCCGCCATAAGCAACATCGACAGTGAGCTCACCTAAGCCCTCTATGTCCACGGTTACGTCTTGGTGGGCAAGGTAAGCTGGTACGTTAAATATCCTCACTGACGTGACCTTGTCACCTTTTGTTTGGTAGTGCACTTCGATTTGTCCTGCTGGGACATCAAGTATCAAACGGCCTTCTTTTTTGGGAGTGATAAGGCGATTCTCGATAGCGGTAGTGACGGTTCCAATGGTGCCGTGGCCACACATTGGTAAGCAGCCACTGGTTTCAATAAACAGAATTGAAGCGTCTGCGTTATCGCTGCAAGGAGGCAAGACAACTGACCCCGACATCATTGAGTGTCCGCGAGGCTCAAACATGAGTGCCTGACGAATCCAATCATAATGCTCAAGAAAGTATTGGCGCTTTTCGCTCATGGTCTTGCCTTCGAGTGGAGGCACACCGCCTGCGACCAGCCTAACTGGGTTGCCGCAGGTGTGGGCATCAATACAGAAAAAAGTTCCTTGTCTCATTTTTCGCTCCTTGCTGAAAAAATGGTTGAATTAAACAATAGCGATGTTAACGTAATGTAAAATATATTGTATACAATCTGCGTTTTCAAGTGTGACTCGGAGCATATTTATGTTGGTCAAGGATGAAACAAAAAAGGAAAGGATCGCCGTGATAGGTGCGGGGATTATTGGCTTATCAATTGGATTGAAGTTGCAGCAGCAAGGTTATCAAGTCACAATTTTTGATCCCAATGGCGTGGGGAATGGATGCTCTAAGGGAAATGCAGGTCATATCGCGACTGAGCAAATCTTCCCTCTTGCAACGCCAGCGCTGCTTCCACAATTACCTAAAATGCTGCTAGATCCCAAAAGTCCGGTTTCGATCCGTTGGCAAGATATTCCAAGCACTATCGGGTGGATGATTCGTTTTCTATTACAAACAAAGCCATCAGCCGCGGAGCAGGCAAAAAACGCGATTAAAACTCTTAACGAGCGGTCAGTGGCAAGTTGGCGTGGCGTGCTTGATTCAATCGGAAAAGCGCATCTAATAAAAATGAATGGTTCATTGCTCACTTTTGAAAACGAGAAACTGTTTAAAGACTACCAAAGTACGCTTAACTCACTGGCCAAAAACGGTGTGGCGTATCAAGTTTGGACGCAAGAGGCGATTCGAAAGCGGATACCTGATCTCAGCCATAAGGTTCGTGTCGGCGTCTTTTTTCCCGATACAGGACATACGCTAGACCCTTATCAGATCTGTGTTGAGCTAAGTGAAGCTTTTGAAGCTCTTGGCGGTAAGATTTTACAAAAAGGTGTATCTGCGTTGGAGAAAAATGGTGATGTGTTGGTTGAGTCTCAAACACATTCATTTGACCGAATCATTGTTGCCGCTGGTGTACATTCTAAGCCTTTGATATGGCAGCTAACCGGAGTCAAAGTGCCTATTCAAGCCGAGCGTGGTTATCACCTAATGGTGGATGACAAGCGTGATGTACTGCCATTTCCTATTAGCTCTGCCGATAGAAAATTCATCATGACTCCGATGTCTGGCGGGCTACGCTTGGCAGGCACTGTTGAGTATGCCGATGTAGAATCACCACCCAATATGAAACGTTCAGAAATGCTTTTTCAGTTAGGTGATGAGATGTTTGAATCGGAGTTAAATCCACTCAAGCAAGGAGAAAAGTGGATGGGTAATCGGCCTTCAACAGTCGACTCGTTACCGGTTATTGATAGCATTTGGGATGGAAATGTATTACTGGCATTTGGCCACCAACACCTTGGATTAACTCAAGCGGCGATTACGGCAGATCTCCTTTTAGAGCTTATCGAAGGAAAGCCGACATCGATTGATCTATCACCTTTTTCATTACAACGATTCGCCTGAAAAATTTAATATTAAATATTGTATAAAATATATTAAGTGCTAATGTTAACTTAATTTTAACAAAAATGGTGTCCAACAGCCGTACTCGGATGCCTCCAGAAAAACAACCAAAAGGAGTAAAACATGTCACGAATGACCAAAGCACCATTGGCGCTGTTGATTTCAGGAATGCTGTTGGGGGCCTCTGCTTATGCTGAAGACAAATTGACGGTCGTATCTTGGGGTGGTGCATTCACCAAGAGCCAAGTGGAGGCATATCATAAGCCTTTCATTAAAAGAACAGGTGTTGAGATCGTATCCGAGGATTTCAGCGGCGGATTAGCTGAAATTAAAGCACAGGTGGAAGCGAACAACGTGCGCTGGGATTTGGTTTCTCTCGACAAGCCAGACATTGTTCGTGGTTGCGCCGAAGGGTTACTAGAACCAGTGAACCCAAGTATTTTGCCTCCGGGCGCAGATGGAACACCAGCACAAGAGGATTTTATTGATGGTGCGATTCACGAGTGCGCAATCAATACCATCGTAGTGTCCACTGTATTAGCGGTGAACGAAGACGCGTTTAAAGGTAAGGCTTTGCCAAGCAAGTTGACCGATCTTTTTGACCTAAAAACTTTTCCAGGTCGACGTGCATTGCAAAAACAACCTCAGGGCAATCTTGAGTGGGCACTATTGGCTGATGGTGTAAAGCCAGAAGAGGTCTACAGCCTGCTCGAAACCGAAGCGGGGCGTGAGCGTGCTTTTGCTAAGTTGGATACGATCAAATCAGAAGTACTGTGGTGGACAACAGGTGCCCAGCCACCTCAAATGCTTGCAGACAAAGAAGTGGTGATCGCCTCGGCGTTTAACGGCCGAATCCACAATGCCCGTAAGGATGAAGGTCAACCATTTCGGATTATATGGGACCGTCAAATGGGTTACATGAATGGATGGGCGATACCTAAAGGGAGTGAGAACACAAAGCTTGCATTGGACTTCATTGCTTTTTCTTCAGGAACAAAACCATTAGCTGATCAAGCTAAGTACGTTGCCTATGGGCCTACGCGTAAGTCGTCTTCGGCGGAGGTGAACCCAGACATTTTAGCGAACCTTCCTACCGCACCTCAAAACTTCCAAACCGCCTTCCTGATTAACGATGAATGGTGGTCAGACTACGCGGATGAACTCAATGAAGAGTTCAATACCTGGCTGCTTAACTAGGCGTTAATTTGTGTATGGGGTCGAGTTTTCATCCATAAGCGAGGTTCCGTACTTTCCTCAACTGTATTTATGTTTTCGGAGAAATGATGAAAGTCATCGAAGCACAGCAAGTCGCGCAATGTTTAACAATGAAGTCTCTTATTGAAACGATGCGTGAAATGTACTCGCGGCCAGCAACAATACCTCAACGCCGAGTCATGCCCTTAGAAGAGGGAGAATACGAGGCGTTTGCGCTACTTCCAGCTTGGAACCAGGAGTTGATTGCGGTGAAAGCCTTTACGTATTTCCCGCATAACCCTGAGCAAGGCAAAGATACGCTTGCATCTAAGCTGCTTGTTTTTAGACGAAACGATGGTGAGCCGCTCGCACTCGTGGACGGTAAAGTTTTAACGTTTTGGCGCACCGCCGCAGCTTCTGCGTTGGCAGCGGACTATTTGGCGCGTCCCGATGCTGATCGTCTGTTGATCTGCGGAACGGGCAATCTTGCGCCTTATTTTGCGTGGGCATACGCTGCGGTTCGCCCACTTAAGCAGGTTTATATTTGGGGGCGTAACTCAGATAAAGCCGAGGCGACGGTAGATGCCATTGTGTCATCTTCAGAGTATCAGTCGCTTCCTGATGAGCGTCGGTTTCGCGTTTCAGTCGTAGAAAAAGTGGACCACGTTATCAAACACGTTGACATCATCAGCTGTATTACTGCATCAGCAGAGCCTTTGTTTAATGGCGCAGACGTGCAGCCGGGCACCCATATTGATTTGGTCGGTAATCATGACTTGGACAAGCGTGAATGTGACTCTGAAGCAGTGCAACGAGCACAGGTGTATGTTGATAGCCGTATTAATGTATTAGCCGAAGCGGGCGATCTTCTCATTCCAATTCAAGAGGGCGTATTCACGTCAGACGATATCAAAGGGGAATTACCGCAGCTTTGCGCCCAACAAATCTCAGGACGTCAAAACGATGAGGTCATTACTTTATACAAATCAGTTGGCAGTGCTTTGGCTGATTTGGCCGCTGTAAAGGCGGTGTTGTTAGAAAATGGCATAGATAGCCATGTCTGAGCATTTTCGCTCGTTTATTTAAATTGCATACAATATACATATAAGGAAAGTAGTTCATGAAAATTGATTGGAAAGGTGTTTATCCGGCGGTCAGTACGCAATTTCGTCAAGATCAGTCAATCGACTTAGACGCAACGCAAACCGTTATAGACAACCAGATTAAAGATGGTGTGAATGGCATTATCTGCTTGGGTACCGTCGGTGAGAACTGCGCGTTGTACCCGGAGGAGAAACGCCAGGTCTTGCAAGCGGCAAAAGAAGTCGTAAATGGCCGTGTGCCTTTGATTGCTGGTACAGCAGAGTCTATTACCACAGCAGCTGTTGATTACATGCAGGATGCGTACAAAATTGGTATCGATGGTTGTATGGTGATGCCTGCCATGGTTTACCGCACGTCTGAGAGCGAAACGTTCGAATATTACCGCACGCTAGCAGAAGCAACGCCAGAAATGCCAATCATGATTTACAACAACCCGGTTGCTTATGGTGTAGATGTAAACCTCGATATCATGGCGAAACTGGCTGAGTTTGAAAGCATTGTAGCTATCAAAGAGTCGACCACTGATACTCGTCGTATCACTGAGCTTTACAATAAATTTGATGACCGCTTTACCGTGTTCAGCGGTGTTGATGACATCGCTCTTGAATCATTGATGCTAGGTGCGACCGGCTGGATTTCTGGTTTAACCAACGCATTCCCAGAAGAATCCGTCGCGATTTATAAACTGGCAAGCCAAGGTCGTTATGCTGAAGCGTTAGAAATCTACCGTTGGTTCTTACCGCTACTGCGTTTAGACACCATTCCTACGCTGGTTCAGTGCATTAAATTGGCCGAGCAAGTCTGCGGACGTGGCTCTGAACAAGTTCGTGCGCCACGCCAACTCTTACAAGGTGAAGAGCGTCAACAAGTCATTCAAATGGTTGAACACGCGTTAGAAACCCGCTTAGACCTATCCAAATACAATCTGTAATTGTGCTGTTTAGTAGAGCGTTAACTGACGCTCTACTCATTCGTAATATTCAAAAAATGAGAAGAGGGAAGTCATGAGCACGGAAAACAAGGACTATGTAAGCTTTCAACACGTTAAGAAAACCTACGATGGCACGAATTTGGTGGTGAAAGACTTCAACTTAGATATTGCTCCTGGAGAGTTCGTTACTATGTTGGGGCCGTCAGGATCGGGCAAGACCACTTGCTTGATGATGCTAGCAGGCTTTGAAACTGCGACCGGTGGAGACATTTATATCGATGGCGTTCCTGTCAATCATCTCGCGCCGCACAAGCGCGATATTGGTATGGTGTTTCAAAACTATGCGTTGTTTCCACATATGACCATTGCTGAGAATCTTGCGTTTCCTTTAAAGGTGCGAAAACTCGACAGTGACACGATTCAAAGCAAAGTTCAGAGTGTATTAGAAATGGTCGAGCTTGAGCATGTTGCGACTCGATACCCGAAGCAGTTATCAGGTGGTCAACAACAGCGTGTTGCGTTAGCGCGAGCATTAGTGTTTGAGCCTAAACTCGTATTGATGGATGAACCACTAGGCGCGTTAGATAAGCAGCTGCGTGAGCAAATGCAGATGGAAATTAAACATTTGCATGAAAAGCTTGGCATTACCATTTTGTATGTGACGCACGATCAAGACGAAGCTCTCACTATGTCCGACCGTATTGCGGTTTTTAATCACGGTGAAGTGCAACAACTCGCGACACCAACCGAGCTTTATGAATCTCCGAGTAATACGTTTGTTGCGCAGTTTATCGGAGAAAACAACCAACTCTCAGGTTTAGTCAAAGAGTGGAACGGAAAGTATTGCCAAGTGCTCGTTGGGAAAGAGTTATTTACTGCGAAACCTGTCAGAGTCTCTGAGCAAGGGCAGAGAACAACACTTTCCATTCGACCAGAAAAGATTGTTATTCAACCAGAGAAAGCGTCTTGCGAGAACCAAGTCTCGGGCGTCCTACGAGAATTGATTTATCACGGTGATCATTATCGTCTGGTCGTCGAAGTAGAGAGCGTTGGTCACTTCATCGTTAAAGTACCTAACGATAATCGTAAACACTTGCAGTTAACGCCTGGCTCAATTTGTCGTATTGGTTGGCAAAGTGACGATTGCCATGCTCTTGATGGGACACAAACTCAAAGTAGCGAGGTAGCAGCATGAGTCGAGAGCTAACCGCATTAGATTCTGTATTGGAAATCGAACGCCAAGTTCATGAGCAAGAAACCAATCTGAAAGCGCAGTTGCAAAAGGCCGAGCGCCGAAAAAAGCTTCGCTCCATTATGCTCACAACGCCATTGGTGTGTTTTATTCTGCTTACGTTTGCTTTTCCTATCCTCGACATGCTTTATCGAAGCGTGGATAACCGAGAAATATCCCTGTCACTACCACAAACTATTCAAGCCTTAGAAAGTTGGGATTATCAAGGTCAGCCTCATCAAGAAGTCATTGAGGCATTCTCTGTTGAGGTACTTGCGCTTTATCAAAGCAAAGAGCTACCGAAAATAGCCAACCGGATGAATATTGAAGAGTCTGGTATGCGCAGTTTACTCATGAAAACCGGCAGAAAGTTGTCTCGTTTGACGTCGCTGCCGAGCTCGGTGACACAGCTAGCTAAGCTGGATAAGCGTTGGGCTAATCCTAAATATTGGGCGGCGTTTAAGAATCTTAGTGGCGCATTAACATTCAGTCATTATCTTGCAGCGCTAGACTTGCAAGTGAATGAGTTTGGAGACATTGAGCCCCAACCAGAAAAACGCCAAATATACGTCGACCTTTTCTTTAAAACTTTTTGGATGTCTATTTCAATCACCTTAACTTGTTTGGTGATGGCGTACCCCGTTGCTTACCTGCTTGCCAATTTACCTGATAAGCGCGCGAACTTACTTTTAATTATTGTGCTGCTGCCATTTTGGACATCATTGTTAGTCAGAACCACGTCTTGGATTGTTCTGCTGCAAAACCAAGGGGTCATTAATGATCTCCTTATTTGGTCGGGTTTTACTTCTGAGCGAATTCAGATGATTCACAATACCTTCGGAACGGTGGTGTCTATGGTGCACATTCTGTTGCCTTTTATGATCCTGCCTCTGTATAGCGTAATGAAAGGAATTAGCCCAACTTATTTCCGAGCCGCTCGTTCTCTAGGCGCGACGCCTTTCATTGCGTTCATCAAAGTTTATATGCCGCTTACGTTACCGGGTATAGGTGCGGGGGCCTTGCTTACTTTCATTCTTTCTATTGGCTTCTACATTACGCCCGCTTTGGTTGGTGGAAGAAGCGGACAGATGATCTCCAATATGATTGCCTATCATATGCAGACATCACTGAACTGGGGGATGGCTGGCGCATTGGGTGGACTGCTTTTGTTCGTTGTACTGGTTCTGTTTTATATGTTCAACCGTGTGGTTGGCATTAACAACCTTAAGGTAGGGGGATAACCATGGCATTACCAAACTATGCATCAAAAGTAGAGCGAGTTGCTTACGCAGGTTACTTAGCTTTTTGTGGGGTGGTGCTGTTCTTTTTAATCGCTCCAATTCTGACCATCATCCCGTTATCGTTTAATGCAACGCCTTACTTTACTTTTACCGAGGGGATGTTAAACCTTGACTCGGCAGCGTATTCTACTCGCTGGTATCAAGAAATGTTTACTAGTGATCAGTGGCTGTTGGCGCTGAAAAACAGCACGTTTATTGCTTTTATGGCGACACTCGTTGCAACAGGGCTAGGAACTCTGGCGGCGTTGGGTTTAGCAAGTAGTAACTTGCCTTTTCGCAATACGATTATGGCGCTGTTGATCTCACCCATGATCGTACCAGTCATTATCTCTGCTGCTGCGATGTACTTTTTCTACACACGCTTTGGCTTATCACAAACTTATTTAGGCATCATTTTGGCACACGCTGCGTTAGGTACGCCTTTTGTCGTCATTACCGTTACTGCGACGTTAAGCGGCTTTGACCATAGCTTGGTAAAAGCGGCGGCTAGCTTAGGCGCAAACCCTGTTTATACTTTCAGACACATTACCTTTCCGCTGATTCGTCCGGGGATGATATCTGGCGGCTTGTTTGCTTTTGGCACCTCGTTCGACGAGGTTGTGGTGGCGTTATTCCTGACTGGGGCAGAACAAAAAACCGTTCCGAGGCAGATGTGGTCAGGAATTCGAGAGCAAATTAGTCCGACCATATTGGCGGTCGCTACGTTGTTGATTTTTATGTCGGTGTGTTTGCTCGTGACATTAGAAGTTTTGCGTAGACGTAATGTACGCATTCGAGGCATTCAAGAGTAACCAAACTTTTTCTTTGTTGGTCACTTTGCACTTTTGTTTAGGGGCACCTCAATTTTTGACCAAATGCGCCTCATTGTAGGCGCTTGTCTTTTTTGTGTATCTTCAGCGATGACTGACATATCACTCTGGTAGCTTAATGCCAGCTTGCTCGAAACGTGCCAAAGGCGACTTGTTTGATTGCTGATACCAACTAGCTGGCATGTTTGATTTAAGTCGCGCTTTTTCTTCCTTGCTAATCACAACATAATGCAAAAACGTATCAAGTGTGGTTCCCATCACGTCAAATGTCATTTCCCCATCTTTGCTGATGGCTTTCAATAACCCAACCACGGCTTCCTCAGGGACTAACGGTTCAACCACCGCCTTTTTTCGCTCTTTTATTGATGTTGAAGCGGGCAGTCTTGCACGTGCCGTCTCCCAACAAACTTTGTTGGTTTTACTGACAAGGTTGTGCTTGTAGCAGTAGTAACTGAATAAAAAGCGTGGCAGGTTTTGCCAGCGTTCGGCTTGGACTTCTAACCAAAGATGTTGTAGCTCAATATCAGCGTCGGTCATAGGAGTTGTTTAGCAAAAAGAAAAGAAACCTTTTTATCGCTTTTGTGAGGAGCAATAAAAGATATTTGAATGGAAAGATAAACAACTAGTTGATCAATATTACTAAAGCAAATCGATTTCTGGCAAGCTCGTGCAACGGCAACTCGAGTACCAAAAACTGACACCGTCACGTTCAGTTGTTAACAAAATGTTTCATCTTGTCTTGCGAGTAGATTATATGGAGATGCTCTTGCAGTAATAAGGGCAGTGGCGATGCAAAAGACGTAATGCATTTAAGGAAAACTCAATATAGAAGAAATTAGATGGAACTGAAGACTTTGAGTGTCGCGATTGCGACAACATTAACCAGCACTGGCGTATTTGCGTTAAGCGAGCCAGTTTCTCAAGTTACAGAGCAACATGCACATTCGGCTCATACACACGGTGTTGAATCCAATCGAGTTGAATACCAACCAACCGCAACTCTCCCTATTCAGCCCTCCAAGGCAACTCGAGTACAGTCACTTGAAAGCCTTGATGAGTCGAGCACTGCTTGTGATTTGGAAGCATTGGTTACCGAAAGCAGTAACCAATTGATCAGCGAAATTTTAAGTCAGGGCGCGACGTGCGTGAACCAGTTATTCTCTGCTGAAAGTCGGATTCAGGAGTCGGTATTTAGCTCCGATCATATGTACAACATTGCGAAGCGCACTACGACATTGGCGAAGGGGTATACAGGTGGCGGGAGCGATGAACTCGAAACGTTTTTCTTATACTTGCGCGCGGGTTATTACGCCGAGTTTTACAATGACAACATCTCATTTATTGAATGGGTTACCCCAGCGGTGAAAGAATCCGTGGATGCGTTTGTTAATAACGCAAACTTCTATGAGAACAGCGACCGTCACGGCAAAGTGCTTAGTGAAGTCATCATCACTATGGATAGTGCGGGCTTGCAGCACGCGTACTTACCGCAAGTGACCCAGTGGCTTACACGTTGGAATGATCAATACGCCCAGCACTGGTATATGCGCAATGCAGTTAACGGTGTTTTCACTATTTTGTTTGGTGGGCAGTGGAACGAGCAATTTGTGCAAATAATTGGCAACCAAACGGACCTTGCCAAAGCTTTAGGCGATTTTGCTCTGAGGGCATCATCAATCGGTGCTGAAGATGAGTTCATGGCCGCGAATGCGGGGCGAGAGCTCGGGCGTTTAACCAAGTATACGGGTAACGCGAGTTCTGTTGTGAAGAGTCAGCTGAGTCGAATCTTTGAACAGTATGAAATGTATGGTCGGGGTGACGCGGTTTGGCTTGCGGCGGCGGACACTGCCTCATATTACGCAGATTGTAGTGAGTTCGGAATTTGTAATTTCGAAACTGAGCTAAAAGGCTTAGTGCTATCGCAAACTTATACTTGTAGTCCAACAATTCGAATATTGTCCCAGAATATGACGCAAGAGCAACACGCGGCCGCATGTTCTAAAATGGGTTACGAAGAGGGTTACTTTCATCAGTCATTAGAAACTGGTGAACAGCCGGTAAAAGATGACCACAATACTCAGCTCCAAGTCAATATCTTCGATTCAAGCACCGATTATGGTAAGTACGCAGGGCCAATTTTCGATATTAGTACTGACAATGGCGGTATGTACTTGGAAGGCGATCCTTCCCAGCCGGGGAATATTCCCAACTTTATTGCTTATGAAGCCTCTTATGCGAACGCGGATCACTTTGTCTGGAACTTAGAGCACGAATACGTGCATTACTTAGATGGTCGATTTGATCTCTATGGAGGGTTTAGTCATCCAACTGAAAAAATAGTGTGGTGGAGTGAAGGCATTGCAGAGTATGTCGCTCAAGAAAATGACAACCAAGCAGCACTTGAGACGATTTTAGACGGCTCGACATATACCTTAAGTGAGATTTTCGAGACTACTTATGATGGGTTTGATGTCGATCGAATTTATCGTTGGGGGTACTTAGCT
Source organism: Vibrio sp. Vb1127 (assembly GCF_033338735.1). Classification (NCBI taxonomy): domain Bacteria; kingdom Pseudomonadati; phylum Pseudomonadota; class Gammaproteobacteria; order Vibrionales; family Vibrionaceae; genus Vibrio; species Vibrio sp. Vb1127. The sequence continues at coordinate 191,191 of NZ_JAWOTF010000002.1, forward strand.
GTACGTTTTATGTTTGAAAATCATAAAGATGACGTAAACCAAATGCTGGTGGAAACACGCCAAGGGAATTGGAGCAATTACAAAGCAACGATCACCCAATGGGCGAATTTATATCAAAGTGAGTTTGAGCAGTGGCAGCAAGCCCTTGTCTCAAATGGTGCACCTAATGCAGTCATAACCGCAAACAACAAGGGGAAAGTCGGTGAAAGCATTACATTTAGCAGTGAAAACAGTACAGACCCAAACGGGAAGATCGTCAGCGTCTTATGGGACTTCGGTGATGGCTCGACAAGTACACAAACCAAGCCGACGCACCAATATGGGAGTGAAGGGGAGTATTCGGTCAGTCTAAGTGTGACAGACAGTGAAGGCTTGACGGCAACCGCCACTCATAGTGTTGTTATCTCAACGTTGGGCGGTAATGACACATTGCCACAAGACTGCGCGGTGCAAAGTAAAGTAAGCGGTGGACGCCTAACAGCAGGAGAGCCCGTTTGCTTGGCAAATCAACAAACCATTTGGCTAAGCGTGCCAGCGGTGAATGAGAGCTCAAATCTGGCGATAACGACGGGGAATGGTACGGGCAACCTAAAGCTTGAATACAGTAACTCTGGTTGGCCGGATGATACTAATCGTCACGGGTGGTCAGATAATATTGGTAATGGAGAGTGTATTACGTTGTCAAATCAGAGTAACTACTGGGGCTACGTTAAAGTCTCTGGTGACTTTGAGAATGCCGCCATCGTCGTTGATTTTGATGCTCAGAAGTGTCGTCAGTAGGGCATTTTAACTGCATCATTTTAATTTAATTGATCGCCTCGCTAACATTGCGGGGCGTTTTTGTTTTTCACGCCGTTATCTCTATAAAAAAAACCAGCCCGAAGGCTGGCAAACAAGGAGTTTGAGATGAAAATGAAAACGTTATAAAGCTTGCTGATATCCTATTTCTCAATAAGTTGGGTTGTGCGTTGAAGCCAGTTTTTATCTTGCGTATCAAGAAAAGGGCTAAGTGCTTGATAGACTCGTGAATGGTAATGATTGAGCCAGTCTAGCTCTGCTTGATCTAGCATTGATAAATCAAGGGCGTTGGTCGCAATTGGAGCAAGAGTGATGGTCTCAAAACCGTAGAACGTGCCGAACTCATTTTGTTCTACTTCTACAACTTTAAGAATGTTCTCTATTCTTACCCCGTACTCACCTTCGCGATAAGCGCCTGGTTCATTAGTAATGACCATACCCGGTTTTAGCTCAACCTCATGGTGGCTTTGCGAGAAATTTTGTGGGCCTTCGTGAACATTCAAGCAAATGCCCACGCCGTGTCCAGTGCCGCACTTGTAATCAATACCATGTTGCCATAAGACGCCACGCGCCATGATATCAAGATTGGCACCCGTAGAGCCTTTCATGAATCGAGTCTGAGTCAGTCGGATGACCGCTTTGAGCACCAAGGTATAATCTTTGCGCTGCTTAATGGTCGGTGACCCGAAGTGGAAAGTACGGGTGATGTCTGTTGTCCCGCCAAGGTATTGGCCACCAGAATCGACGAGAAAGAAGTTGCTTTCATTGACTGCCGCATTGCTTTCTTCATCGGCGGCATAATGCATTTTTGCCCCGTGAGCCGCGAAGCCTGCGATAGTGCGGAAACTGTCACTCACATAATGTCGGGTTTGACGGCGATAGTGGTTCAGTTGTGCCTCAGCAGACAATTCTGTAACGAATCCGCTTGGAACTTGCTCTTCGAGCCAGTTCATAAACCTTACGATTGCCACACCATCGTCTGTTAATGCCTGCTCTAGGCTGGTTAGTTCGGTCTCATTTTTTATGGCCTTCATTGCCGTTACAGGGCAAGCCATTGGTTTTAGATTCACATTCCCTTCAATCGAACTCACCAATAAGCTGTCTGTGTGGGTCGGGTTAAAAGCGAGCGATAATCCCTCACATTGCTGATTCAAATACTGACTTACGTAGTTGTAATGGCGAATGTGTACACTCTGCTCGGTCAGCGCTCTTTCAACGTCTTGAGGCAGTTTGGCTTTATCAATAAACAGTGTCGCAAGTGATTGCTCTACGACTAGATAGGCTTCAGAAACTGGGCAGTAATTCGTATCACCACCTCGAATATTCATTGTCCACATGACATCATCTAGCGTTGACACTAATAAGCTATCTACTTGGTTCTCGGTTAACCAAGAACGGATTCTCGCTAACTTATTTTCAGTGTCAACGCCAGCAAAAGCGGTGGGGTGCTCGAATACGGGTGCACTTGGGCGAGGTGGTCTTTCAAGCCAAATCGGTGTGAGTAAATCCAGGTCGACAATGATCTTAATGTTTTTCGTTTCAAAGGCTTGTTTGAGGCCTTGATAAAAAGCGTAACTGATGGCGCGCCCGTCAACCGCGATAATACTGTTTTCTGGTAGCGTGGTAGCCAGCCATTTGGCAACTGTCGGCGTTTCTGGTTGTTTGGCTTTAAACAGTTCAAGTCCTGTGCCGTGTAACTGTTCTTCAGCTTGGATATAGTAACGACCATCAGTCCACAGGCCACCACCTTGTTGGGTAATGACGACATCGCCTGCTGAGCCGGTAAAACCTGAAATCCAGCTTCGCGCTAACCAATGATTCGCTGAGTATTCACTGTTATGTGGGTCATTGTTGGTCACGATATATGCAGACACGTTGTGAAAGGACATTGCCTCACGCAATAACGTAAGGCGTTGGTTTACTGAGTTAGTATTGTTCATTAAATGGTTCCTAAAGTCATATTTGAGCAATAGATATGATGCTGCTCCGAGCCTGTTTTTATTGGGTTCTGTTGCCCGCATACTTCTGTTGCTTCTGGGCATCGAGTACGAAAAACGCAACCGCTAGGTGGGTTAAGTGGAGAAGGAAGGTCGCCGGGCAATAGTTGTATTTCACGGTCACGTGCTAATTGCGGATTAGCTATCGGGACAGCAGATAACAGTGCTTTGGTGTAGGGGTGTTGTGCATCATCAAATACTTTATCGTAACGTCCTACTTCCATAGGTTTACCAAGATACATCACCATAACGCGGTCGCTGATGTGGCGCACCACGCTTAAGTCGTGCGCAATCATCACCAGTGTTAACCCCATTTCTTGTTTAAGATCATCTAGAAGATTGATGACCTGAGCTTGTATGGAGACATCTAGCGCACTAACGGGTTCATCACACACGACCAAATCTGGATTGAGAATTAACGCTCTAGCAATGCCCACACGCTGACATTGACCTCCGGAAAATTCATGTGGATAGCGGTTTCGCTGGCTCGCCAAGAGACCCACTTTATCCATCATAGCGATGACACGCTTTTCTACCTCTGCCCGTTTAAGTTGCGGCTCATGGGTGAGCAGTGGTTCGGCGATGCATTCTGAGATGGTTAACCTCGGATTCAAACAAGCGGATGGGTCTTGAAACACCATCTGAAATTCTCTACGTCGAGAGGAAAGCTCTTTCTTACTAAACCCGAGCATGTCTTGACCTTTCCAAGTCAACTCGCCATGTGTAGGTTCAATTAAGCGAAGTAAGGCGCGTGCAAGCGTTGATTTTCCGCAGCCTGATTCCCCCACAATGCCAAGTGTTTCGCCTCGATAAACATCTAAGTCGATACCATTGACCGCTTTCACGATTTTACGTCGACTTGGAATAAGGTGACGTGACACAGGAAAGTGGACGTTTAAATCACGAGCAGACATGAGGACTTCTTTTTTATTCATAACGCCTCCTTAAGCTTTTATTTGAATAGGAGTGATAACACTGGGTGCGTTAACGTGACAGGCAATGGACTGGCTCGTGTTTAATGGAGAAAACCGTGGGGTTTCGTATTGGCAACGCGTCTCTCGATGCTCGCACCGCTCTCTAAACGGACACCCTTGATGGTTAATCAACGCACTTGGTGGGTTACCTGGGATGGTTGGTAAACGCGGCATATCTTCAGTGATGGAAGGAATCGCCTTTAGCAGGCCTTGAGTATAGGGGTGCGCAGGTTGAGCGAACAATGTCTCGGTATCTGATTGCTCCATTTTTTGACCACCATACATGACCAATACGCGATCACACATCTCGGCGACGACGCCCATATCGTGAGTGATCAGTAAAATTGCGGTGTTGAACTCTTGTTGTAAGTCTCGTAATAGCGTCAAAATTTGAGCCTGAACGGTTACATCTAATGCGGTGGTTGGTTCGTCTGCAATTAATAACTCGGGCTTACACAACAACGCCATCGCTATCATGATTCGCTGACGCATTCCGCCAGATAATTCGTGAGGGTATTGATTCATCCGAGTTTCGGGAGAGGGAATACGCACCGCATCCAACATGTGAATCGATTCAATTTTTGCTTGTTTTCGGCTCATTCCTTTATGAATCATGAGAACTTCACAAAGCTGCTTGCCAATTTTCATGAATGGATTAAGTGACGTCATCGGATCTTGAAAGATCATTCCGATTTTCTCTGCACGGATGCGGTTGAGCTGCTTTTTCGACATCGCGAGTAAATCATCACCGTGGAACATTGCGCTTCCAGACACGGCGCCGTTATCCGTGGTTAACCCCATTAATGCGAAAACAGACTGGCTTTTTCCCGAACCTGATTCCCCAACAATCCCAAGAGTTTCGCCCGCTTTAATCGAGTAGGAGAGATTACTGACCGCTTGCACTTGCCCATCTGGCGTATCGAAGCGCACGTTCATGTTTTCAATAGATAGCATGGGTTTGTCCTTATCGGTCTTTCGGGTCAAGAGCATCACGCAAGCCATCGCCGATGAAGTTAAAACAAAAGAGGGTGGCAACTAAAAACAGAGAGGGAAAAAGCAGCATCCACAATGCAACGTCAATCGTTTTTGCGCCTTCGGAAATTAGGATTCCCCAGCTCGTGTCGGGTGGTTGAACACCAAGCCCTAAGAAGCTCAAAAACGATTCGAACATAATGAATCCTGGTACCATTAAGGAGGAATAAACCATCACGATCCCAAGCACATTAGGCAGAACATGGCGTCGGACAATTGTTAATTTAGAAACCCCAATAGAGTGTGCGGCTTCGATGAACTCTCGCTTTTTTAGACCGAAGGTGACACCACGTACAACACGGGCAATGCCCAGCCAAGATACCATTCCGATCACGATAAAAATCAGGTAGATGTTGTTGCCAAAAAGGGTAACAAACAGGATAACCATAAACATAAATGGCACCGAATCGAGCACCTCAATAATGCGCATCATTACGCTATCGACAACGCCGCCAAGATAGCCGGAAATACTTCCCCAAATCGTACCAATAACAACGGCGACTAAGGCGCCAACAAAACCTACCAAAATAGAGAGCCTGCCACCTTGCATCGTGCGAGCGAAAACATCTTGCCCGAGATCATCGGTACCAAAGTAATGACCACTGCTCAGTGAAGGTTTTCCTAGCTCGTATGGATCGATGAGCACTTCCCAGTCAATTTCATCATGGCCAAAAGCGGCAAGAGAGGGGCCGAAGGTGATGCATAAGGTAATGAACGCCAAAACATACACTGATGTCATCGCGGCTCTGTTTTTACGAAATCGAGTCCATGCATCCTGCCAAAGACTGCGACCTTCGACGGCTTCAATATTGTCGACGACTTGATCTTGAAGAGCTTGTGTATCCAGTTTTTTGATCGTTAACATGCCGTACTCCTAAACGCGTATACGAGGGTCGATAATCGTATATAGCAAGTCGACCACAAGGTTAAAGAAGATAGTGAGTGAAGCGACAATCAGAGTAATGCCCATTACTAGGCCGTAGTCGCGGTTGAGAGCACCAGACACAAAGTGTTGTCCCATGCCACCTGTACCAAAGAAAATGTCGATAATCACCGAGCCTGTCACAACAGACACAAACGCAGGGCCGAGCATCGCAACGACGGGAATAAGGGATGGTCGCAAAGCATGATGGAATAAAATGTAGGTTGTGGACAAACCTTTGGCCTTTGCCGTTCGAATGTATGGTTGGTTGAGTGTTTCAATCATTGCGCCACGCATGACGCGTGCAATACTCGCAATGGAGCCAATCGCCAGGCTGAGCACGGGAAGAACAAGAAAAGCCAGCTTTCCTCCTTCCCAACCACCAGCAGGGAACCAGCCGAGCTGAATGGCGAAGATCATGACTAAAACTGGAGCAAGCACGAAAGCCGGAACCACAACTCCAGTCATCGAAAGTGTCATCAGGCCGTAATCTAGGCGGCTATTTCGGTTCAATGCCGCAATGGTGCCAAGCAACATGCCAAGTGGAACGGAAATGCAAAAGGAGAGTACGCCTAATACTGCTGAAACTGGCCATGATTGTGCGACGAGCTGTGTAACACTGAAGTCTTGATAAACGAAGCTCGGACCGAGATCTCCTTGTATGAAATTACCAATGTAAATCCAAAACTGAGTAAGGAAGGGCTGGTCCAAATGGAATTTTGCTTCGATATTCGCACGTACCACCTCTGGCATAGGCCGTTCCATATCAAATGGCCCCCCTGGTGCAATGTGCATCAGCCAAAATGATACGAGTGCGATGAATAGAAGCGTGGGGATAGCGATAGCTAATCGCTTAACAATGTACCAAATCATGATCCATCATCCTTTGGTCATCCGAAATCACTTCGAACGGTTATGAATAAAAAATGGTCTGAGCTCAGGTTGCCTTCTCCACCGAGAGATATGAGGAACGGCAAGTAAACATTGAACTTGCCGACTCAGACCGAAAACATGCTTTTAGTGGGCTTTGACATAGACATTCTTGCGGTAGTACGACGACTCAGGGTTTGTCAGTTCGTAGCCGCCCACGTAAGGCTTGATGAGGTATTGATCGTTACCCGGACGATAAATAGGAATAATGGCCATGTCTTCAATCAGCATGCTTTCTGCTTGTAGATACAGTTCTGATGGGTTGCTCATGGTCTTTGAGCGAGCCATTAACTCGTCGTATTGCGGGTTGTTATAACGAGAATCGTTGTACTCGCCATTAGAAACAAAGATATCTAACCACGTAGAGGCTTCATTGTAGTCGGCTGTCCAGCCGCCGCGAGTAATGTCGGTCGGCTCTTTAAGTGCGTAGAACACTTTCGGTTCTAGCTGTTTTATCGTGACTTGCGCACCCAGTCGGCTTTTCCACATGCCTGCCATGGTGGTTGCCATTTTTACGTCCATCGAGAAAGTTGGTACGGTAAACGTTAACTTAAGCGGATTGCTTTTATCGTATCCAGCTTCTGACAGTAATTGCTGCGCTTTTTCGATACGTTTATGGCGGTTCCAAGTTGCGAACTCAGGAGTGTGAGATTTAAAACCATCTGTTTGAGGTGGCACAAGGGTATACATTGGAACCCCACCGTTTCTCAAAATAGCACTCGTTAACAGTTGACGGTCAATGGCATATGAGAGGGCTTTACGAACCCGCACGTCTTTTGTTGGCCCTTGTTGAGTGTTGAGGTAATAGAATGTGGAGCCAAGAGAAACACTGGTGCTTGCCACTTCTTGTGGGCGTTGTTGAATTAACTTTTTCTTCTGGGCGGCAGGAATGGAAACCGCTTGGTCTATCTCACCAGCTAGGTAGCGGTTTAGCACTACGTTTGCATCACCAATTGGTAGCCAAGTGACTTTTTCCAGCACTACATTGCTTGTGTCCCAATAATGTGGATTTTTAACCATCACCAGTTTTTCGTTAACTTTCCATTCAGAGACAGTAAACGCACCATTTGTAACTATATGCTCAGGCTGGGTCCAACGGTTGCCATGTTTTTCAACGGTCGCTTTATGAACGGGTGCAAGTACGGGATGACTTAATAGTTTCGTAAAGAAGGGAATAGGCTCTTCGAGTGTAACCTGGAATGTTTTTTCATCCAGCGCCTTCACGCCCAAAGACTCAGGCTCGGCTTCGCCCTTCATAATGGCTTGCGAGTTTTCGATATTTGGAATGGCCGCAAACCAAGCGTACGGTGAAGCAGTGCTTGGATTCAGTAAGCGTTGCCAGCTGTAGACAAAATCTTGTGCAGTGACCGTTTCGCCATTTGACCATTTTGCATCACGTAAGTGGAAGGTATAAACCGTATTGTTGTCATTGACTGACCAAGACTCAGCAACACCAGGAATGGTTTTACCTTGCTTATCTTGAATGACCAGACCTTCAAACAGGTCTCGACCGAGATTAAAAGCGGGCTCTGCGGCTTGCTTGGCTGGGTCAATAGAAGTAACTTCAGCTCCATTGTTTAGCGTAATTTCTTGTATCTCAGCGAGGGTCACACCTGCGGGATACGGTGCGGCATAGCTTGATGTTGCCAGTATTGGGCTCATCATCGACGCTAATAAAAGCAACTTAGGTAATTTCATCCTTGTCTCACTCTTTTCATCCTGAAAGATGCCAAAAATGTATATTGTATAAATTGTCTACACAATCGAGTTTTAACATTACTCTAACAGGGTGTCAGGTGTTGAGCTGTCTGGTCTCAAAAAGTGAGCTAGGGGAATTTCTTTGAAGATCTGATATCAAGTTGGCATGACGGGAAGTAATTTTGCTTCGATACAAATTAAAATCCCCTTCAAGCACAGGCTAGAAGGGGAAGATAGTCAGTCTGCTCTTCAAAAGGCACGACGTTAACTGACTAGGAAATGTTTCACGAACTCAGTGATTTTGACCATATCACTTACCGCGATAAACTCTTCTGTCGTGTGTACTTTTGCCATGCCAGTTGAAAGGTTGACCGTTGTGAGACCTTTCTTGTTAAAGTTATTGGCATCGCTACCGCCGCCAGTGCCTTTTGTGAAGGCGTCAATTCCCAACTCTGAAAACGCTGTTTTTATAGCGTTTACGTGTGGGTGGTTTTCTTCAATAACAAAAGCGTCGTAGGCTCGGCTAGATTCAATTTCGACTTCTGCACCGTGTTTTTTACAGACAGACTCTAATGTTGAGATCATATGATTGACCTGAGCATCTAGTTTATCGCCATTCAGGGAGCGTGCTTCTGCCACGATTTTTAATTCAGGCATAACAATGTTTGTGGCCTGACCGCCGTTAACCATACCGATGTTGGCTGTCGTTTCTTCGTCGATGCGAAGTAGCTTCATTTGGTTGATAGCATCAGCCGCCACCATGATCGCACTGATGCCTTCTTCTGGCGCAAGCCCTGCGTGTGCTGGTCGACCTTTGATTTTTGCCATGATCTTTTGCTGGCCTGGGGCTGCGGTCACAATGGTGCCAATAGGGCCACCCGTATCTAACACGATTGCTTCCGTTGAAGTGACGTGTGACATATCGAAGTATTGTGAACCGAATAAACCGCCTTCTTCATACACGGTGAAAGCAAGTTCTAACGTTTTGTGCTCACGGTTTTCCGCTTGAATACAACGAACGGCTTCCATGATGGCAGCAATACCAGATTTATCATCGCCACCAAGAATCGTATTGCCTTTTGAACGGATAACGCCGTCTTCGATGAGTGGCTCAATGCCAATACCTGGAGTGACCGTATCCATATGACAGCTCATTAGAATAGAGCCGTCTTTTTTGCCGTCTAAACGGGCGTACACGTTAAAACCGTTAGAAATGTGCTCAGGTACTGGAAGTTTGCGTACGGTAAAGCCTAGCTCGCCTAGCTGTTCTGCCAGTGTTTCTGCAATTTGTTTTTCGTTTTTTGATTCGCTGTCGATACGTACTAGTTGGCAAAAGTGTTCAACTAAGCGTTCTTGATTGATGTGTGTCATTAGATGTCTCTTTTTCTGATCGAGCGTGAAGCCTTGTGGCTCGGCTCGATAGGGAACAGAGCACCACTTATGGCACAGTTACTTTTGAATAAAACTGAGGTGAATCAATAAAGGGGTATCCATGACACGATTCTGACCGATGAGCCTTTCGAACTGTATGAAGCGTCACGAAATATTACTTTTGATGTTTTGCAGGATCAAATGAATAAATCGGATAGAGATAGGGTGCAATAGACTTTCCATCCCCTTTTGCTTTTTGAGCTACGTTGCCAAGATAAAATGCCAAAGTAACAACTTGTTTACATTTTATGTGGTGGCGTAAAGCCGAAAATATCAATCTAATATATTGAAAATAAGCAGTTTGTTTGATGTTTACGAAAGTGGGTTCGACGTGCTCTCTATGTGTAACATATATTTTACAATTATGCGTAAAAATCGCCAAGATAAAGATTTCTCCCCACGTATTCCAATTTCTCAAGACCTGCGCCAAGTTAGAAAAATAAGTCCAAACAAAAGCTACTGAGACAAGGAGAAAGTCATGGTTGATGCATATAACCCACTAGGAACAGACGGATTTGAGTTTGTTGAATATACCGCTGCTGACAACAAAGGCATTCAACAGCTTAAAGATCTGTTTATATCGTTAGGTTTTGCGGAGATTGCAAAGCATCGCTCAAAAGAAGCGTGGTTATATCGACAAGGTGACATTAGCTTTATTGTGAATGCGCAGCCGCATAGCCAAGCTGAGGGATTCGCCAAAGTTCACGGTCCGTCGGTTTGTGGCATGGCATTTCGTGTGAAAGACGCCACCGTTGCTCTGGCGCATGCGTTAGAGAATGGCGGTAAAGAATATAAAACGGAAATTGGGCCGATGGAGCTTAGCATTCCTGCTATTTATGGCATCGGTGAAAGCTTGCTTTATTTTGTCGATCGTTATGGAAAGCAGAGCATTTATGATGTCGATTTTCGTTTTTATGATGATGCTGATGAGCGTTTATCAAAAGCGAATGTTGGTCTTTACGAAATCGACCACTTAACGCACAACGTTAAGCAAGGCAACATGGATGTCTGGTCAGGTTTCTATGAGCGCATTGGTAACTTCCGCGAAATTCGTTATTTCGATATCGAAGGTAAGCTGACTGGTCTTGTCAGCCGTGCGATGACCGCACCTTGCGGCAAAATCCGAATTCCTATCAATGAGTCGTCAGATGATAAATCACAGATTGAAGAGTTTATCCGTGAATACAATGGCGAAGGTATTCAACACATCGCATTGACCACTGACGACATCTACGAAACGGTCAAAACCTTGCGTGAGCGAGGCATGGACTTTATGCCAACACCAGATACTTATTACGAGAAAGTCGATCAGCGTGTTGAAGGCCACGGCGAAGATGTAAGCAAGCTTCGTGATTTGCAGATTCTTATTGATGGTGCGCCAACGAAAGATGGCATCTTGCTACAAATCTTTACTCAAACCGTTATCGGCCCTGTGTTCTTCGAAATCATCCAACGTAAAGGCAATGAAGGCTTTGGCGAGGGTAACTTCAAAGCGTTGTTTGAATCGATAGAAGAAGACCAAATTCGCCGAGGAGTATTGAGCGATGCATAAATGGATCACATTCCCTCATCGGGAGGGAGTGTGCTCTAAACAAGCACATGCTGACTTCCCGGAAGAGGCAATTTATGAACGTGAGGCAGGTCGAAGTGGCTTCTTCGGCCCCGCAACACATTTTCATCATCAACATGCCCCAACGGGGTGGTCTGAGTGGGAGGGCGAGCTACGTCCACGAGCGTTTGATTTTAATCTAGTCGAAAAAGCCAGCCATATTACCCCTTGGGCAGTCCCGCATCTATTACACAACGCGAATTGTAAAGTTCGTGTTTGGCGTATGGATGAAAAAATGGACTTCTTGGTGAGAAATGCAGATGGCGACGAACTGCTATTCATCCACCAAGGTACGGCAGATCTCTACTGTGATTATGGTCATTTGAAAGTGAGCGAAGGGGATTATGTCATGATCCCGCGCTCAACGAGCTGGCGTTTAGAACCAAGCGAGCCGATGTTCATTCTGATGATTGAAAACACCGATGCGGCTTATACATTGCCCGAAAAAGGCATGGTTGGAAACCACGCGGTGTTTGATCCGGCGGTTTTAGAAACGCCGTCGATCAACGATCAGTTCCGTGCTCAATATTCTGAGAATCAAACACAGGTTCAGGTGAAACGCTACGATAAAGTCAGTGTTATCACTTACCCATTCAACCCGCTGGATGCGATTGGGTGGCATGGTGATTTGGCGGTAGTAAAAGTGAACTGGCGTGATATTCGTCCACTTATGTCACATCGTTACCATTTACCGCCTTCTGCACATACTACATTTGTAGGAGCAGGATTTGTGGTGTGTACCTTCGTTCCTCGTCCAATTGAAAGTGATCCTGGAGCGCTCAAAGTACCGTTCTACCACAACAATGACGATTATGACGAAGTCTTGTTCTACCATGCAGGTGATTTTTTCAGCCGTGACAACATTGAAGCAGGCATGGTGACATTCCATCCAGCAGGATTTACGCATGGTCCTCACCCGAAAGCATTCAAAGCAGGGCGAGAGCATAAGAAGACTTTCACCGACGAAGTTGCGGTCATGATTGATACGCGTCACGCACTTCAGTTTTCGGATGAGCTGGAAAAAGTAGAAAACAAAGAATACGTCTATAGCTGGCAAGAGAAGTAAGAGGCAAGGATGAAATTAGCAACCAAGAAAAATGGCACTCGTGACGGTTTGTTGATGGTCGTGAGCAAAGACTTAACGCGCTGCGTACCAGCGACAGAAATTTTCCACCCCATGAACTTAGCACCGACGATGCAGGTGGCACTTGATAACTGGGATACGCTAGCACCGCAACTGGAAGAGCTATACGTTGCACTGAACAATGGCACGGTTGCAGGGTATGAAGAGTTTGAAGCGCACTACTGCGAGTCGCCGCTTCCTCGCGCTTATCAGTGGGCTGATGGCAGTGCTTACGTAAACCACGTTGAGTTGGTTCGAAAAGCTCGCGGCGCTGAAATGCCAGAGAGTTTTTGGACGGATCCGTTGATGTACCAAGGAGGCTCTGATGCCTTTATTGGTCCTTGTGACAACATCGAGTTTGCGAGTGATGAATGGGGTATTGATTTCGAAGGTGAAGTTGCTGTGGTAACTGGTGACGTACCAATGGGCGCGAGTGTTGCAGAGGCTCAGGAGTCGATTCGTTTGATCATGCTGGTGAATGATGTCTCACTACGTGGCCTAATTCCGGCAGAGTTAGCTAAAGGGTTTGGTTTTTTCCAATCTAAACCTTCTTCTGCGTTTTCTCCTGTGGCAGTAACACCTGACGAACTCGGCGAAGCGTGGTACGAAAGCAAAGTGCATTTACCATTGCTCTCGACCTACAACCACAAGCCGTTTGGTCGCCCAAATGCGGGTATCGATATGACGTTTGATTTTGCAGACTTAATTGTTCATGCGACTAAAACGCGCCCGCTATCTGCTGGGGCAATTATAGGTTCTGGCACGGTATCTAATAAGCAAGGCACCGAACATGGCACTTCGATTGAGGAGGGTGGTGTTGGTTATTCATGTATCGCGGAAGTTCGCATGATTGAAACCATTCGTGATGGTAAGCCGTCGACTAACTTTATGTCGTTTGGAGATTCAATCAGATTGGAAATGTTCGATGCGGATGGCAACAACATATTCGGTTCGATTGACCAACAAGTTAGCCAATATCTCAAGCACTAATAGTGCTGGTTGGGAGACGATATGAGCGATAGCATGATTTTATACGGATACTGGCGATCATCGGCGGCGTATCGTGTGCGTATTTGCTTGAATCTTAAAGAGTTATCGTATGATTCAAAATCGGTACACTTGGTGCGCAATGGTGGCGAACAACATAGTGACGAGTACCATGAGTTAAACGCTTCTGAACTGGTTCCTTTGCTGGTGGATGGGGAGGTTCAGTTAACCCAGTCACTGGCGATCATTCAATACTTAGAAGAACACTACCCGGATGTCACTGTGATCCCCGAGCAAACGCCGCTTCGATACCAAGCGCTAGCTTTGGCTCAGGATATTGCAATGGAGATTCATCCCCTGAATAACTTGAGAGTTCTACAGTATTTAGAGGGGGAGTTAGCTTGCGAGCCAGAGCGCAAAGTCGCTTGGATTCATCACTGGATCCACAAAGGTTTTACAGCATTAGAAGAGAAACTTCAGAAGCATCGTAAACTAAATGGTGATTGCAAGTTTAGCCTGACAAGCTCGCCATCTATTGTCGATATTTGTCTGGTACCACAATTTTATAACGCACAACGCTTTGGTGTAGATACCTCTCTTTATCCAACCATTAACGCTGTTGTGCAGTCATGCAATCAACTGCCCGCTTTTATTGATGCGATGCCAGAGAATCAGCCAGACGCTAATAGTTGATTCTTAGCATACATAATGTATTAACAAAATTTAAACGAGCCAATCCAAGTGTGTGATTGGCTTGTTTTTATTGGTGAGCAAAATTTTCTGTTTCTCGCTATCGTCGTGGCGCCTCAAAATTGCGAGGTTTTGTTGCTCTGCATAACATTTCCATTTACGCTTTGAGCAACGAGTTGTTTTGGATGCACTTTATTTATGACCAACATTTTTATCATTGTTGTTCTTCTGGTTTTATTCTTCTTTGTTATTCAAAAGTACGTGATTAAGCACGATGACACGCGTGATTATCCTTATCGCTCGAAAGGCCCTCTGCTCAGAGGTCAAGAGGGTGCGTTCTATAATGCGTTAAGAGCTGCGGTCGGGGAGCATGCCGTAGTATTCGCGAAAGTAAACATGTCCAGTTTGGTTACGCCAAAAGAAATCAAAAATAAGAAGCAGTTTTTTGTCGCGAACAATCGTATATCTCGAAGCTATTTTGATTACGTTATTTGTGACCCAAGGACACTAGAGCCGCGCGTTATCGTTGAATTGGATAATGGGCAGGAGCTAAACAAGGGTAAGATAGAAAGACAAAAGTTATTGATTCATGTTTGTAAGACGGCCAACCTGCCTTTAATTGGCGCCTCGGTAAAGCACAGTTATCAAGTTGGGCGATTACGTCGTTTGCTTGCGGCACACATTGATTTGATTGAGCCTGATAAAGAAGTGCGCTTTTGCAAAAAATGCGGCAGTCCGATGATCATTAAAACCGCAAGCCAAGGTGAGTTCAAAGGGAGACGTTTCTTTACTTGTAGCCGTCAGCCGAATTGTACATACACCGAAAATTATAACGTTGTGTTTGAGGCGGACGACTAAACACGACAATTAACCTGCAGAAATAAGGGGCTTTGATTAGAGATGATCAAAGCCTTTTTTGTATCTGTCCTCAAGGCAAGACCTATACTTTGAAAAAGAGTGCAGAATAGGGCAGCCATATGCGATACGGATGGATTTTGTCAGCATTGTTCATCGCATCTAATGTTAGTGCGATACCTAATTTGAAACCACTGGAGTGTGAATTGACAGAGACACCCCAAGATCATTTCTTGTTTTACCGAGAGCAAATGGTTTACCACAGTGAGCAGTTTGTCATATTTCAAAACTTCAAAGGCAGGGTGAGCACTCAAGTGGACGTCAAAACAGGAGAGTTGATTCGTACAACCTATATCGGCGAACCATTTAAACCTAAATATCAGATTTTGTTCGGCACTTGCCCTAAGGTATCGCAAACCTTACAGATTTGGATGCTCAGTGAAGTGCCTTACGACAATTAAGTGAGATAATAAAAGTTATATAGATCACACTTTTAAACCCTGCAGGCCCAGTTCTTGTCGATAAAATCATCTGAAAACGCGTGTTGAGTTTACATTTTCGCCAAACGGTTCAAAGTTGGCAAATTTGTGCTTGCACCGTCGTTCGCTTATAGCTAATATCCTCGTCGTTCCAGAGAAATGCGTCCGTAGCTCAGCTGGTTAGAGTATCGCCTTGACATGGCGGGGGTCGGTGGTTCGAGTCCACTCGGACGCACCATTCTGAATTGAATGGTTAGGAACATAAAAATTTGGGTCCGTAGCTCAGTTGGTTAGAGTACTACCTTGACATGGTAGGGGTCGGCGATTCGAGTTCGCCCGGACCCACCAAATTTTAAAAAAGCCCACCTTTTGGTGGGCTTTTTTGTGTCTGTAATTCATTGATACTCAAGTAAAACTACTTCTTTTCTTGTCCCTTGTTTTTGCTCTGCTTTAGCCCCTTGTCAGAGATAAAAGCGCACTACTTGATCCGCAACACAACCTCAAAACCCTAAATGCAATGCATAAGGTGCATACGCTTCAAACCCACTAGAGCCGTCTATAAATCATGTTGCGTGCCACTAGCCGTGGCATTAGAGACACTGACTATTAATCTAAATTATCTGGCGTGTGAAGATTGGTGCCGCATATTGTACATTTGTAGTCACCAGTCGCTTCGCCTTCCATTAATGAGCTAATTATTGCTGCAAATAGACCTGAGAAGAAACCTTTAGCTTTTTTCTCGGTCTTTTCCTGCGCTTTAGAGAAGCTTTCGTACCGATGTAGCGTTACTTCTTTACAATTACAGCAAAACGCTCTTGTCTCTTCAGAACCGTACATTTTTACCAATTGATTTACTCCCTGTAAGTTAATTTCCCCAAGTGGCGTTATGTTCAAGGGTAAGTCACACAAGACTGATGTGTGACTTACCCTAAACACTAAAACGAACGTAATGTAAAACACCACATGTTATGAATGATTATTTAATGCCTTGTGATCCGAGCTTGCTAACTCTGCTGATTGAATAGTTGTGGCAATAAGCTCTTCAAACAGCTCTAATTGCCCAGCAGGTATCAATTGATTTTGTATAGCTTTTCGTTTGTTTGAGTCAAATAGCCGCTCTGTTAACCAACCAATTAGATACATCAGTGAAAGGCAGCCACCGGCCGTCGCTACATTACCGTCTATCACGAGAGGCAGATCCTGAACATCTCCTCCCATACTTTGTAGAACATCCTTTGCATCTGGGTTTGTTGTTAATCGCTTGCCTTTTAGTAAACCGAGTTCATGGAGGATGAATGATCCCGCACAAATCGAACCTATTAGCTGCCTATTTGGATCAAGATTCAACGCTGACATAAATTCAGCATCTTTTAAAGCGGCTGGAATACCCCGTTTGCCGCTTGTAATAAGAACGACATCTTGATTCGTCACCTCAGAAAGGTGTCCGTCTGTTTTAACTTTCATACCGAGGTGGGAATGATGTTCAGATTTAGTTCCAAGTATACTTACTGTCCAACTGTCGGTTGTGCGCCCCAGCAAGTCATACATAAGAAAGAAATCGACATCCGTGAAATCATCAAATAAAACAACGCCGATTTTATACATAACATTTATCCTTTTGGACTTACTCGTAAGTCGCAAAATGTGTAGTAGGAGGGGAGGGGCATTCGATACACAAGCTTCTGCTAAGCACCTTAAATACCAAAGGCGGTGCAAACTAACAATGCCATGTGTACCAAATCCCTATTATAAAACTTTGTTATGTTTGTTTTATGAGCCTGCCCAGAAAAACTCAACCCCAATACCACTTGGGTCGTAACACATTAAATGTTTTGCGGGTCTTGTTTTAACAAGCTCGGGACCAAACTCAATTTCGATTCCCGACGCCATAAATTGATCACGCAACTCATAGAGTTGCTTCTCAGTCTCTACGAGTAAAGCTAAGTGATGCAAACCAATATTCGTTTTTCTGTCAAATGGAGTGGCGGCATCAGCCTTAGCCGCCCATAGTGTAAGCATGATATGCCCATCACTCACAAATATTGCCGGGTAGTCTGGATTTCTTTTTACTTCACTCCAACCTAATTGTTCAGTGAAAAACTTCGCGCTTGCTTCTAGGTTAGATACGGTTAAACCTACGTGGTGTATGCCTTTTGTTAACACAGTCACTTTGTTTCCTTACTCGTTTTAATGGCTATCAAACAAAGATAACTCGATAAAAAGTAAGCATCAATACACATATGTTGATTAACTTCGTCAATCTATTCGAATACGGTAATCCAACTGGAAACATAACATTGTAAACACGAAACCCAACCTTGAACTAAAAATTAAACTTTGAGTTCATTCTTAAGGGCTTTATTAATCAAATGCATTAATAGCCATAATATTTAAGCCAGCCTATAGGGCATATCATTCCATTAAACGTTTGAATGTTCTTATTCAAGCTAACGTCTTCCAATTTGTAACAGTGAACAACATTACTAGTCGAAGTAGATGCTGGTGTTGAATACGTCACAGGTTTAGAAGCGTTTGCTTTATGTATTTCATGTGCTCGCTGCTGGTTTATCGCCACTTGATTCTTATGATTGTTAACTTCTCGCAATCCAGATTCTAAGGGTAGGTGCCAATCCTTACATGTTGTTCCTAAACCATCATTCTGAGACTGATATTCTGATAACGCTACACGAGCTTCATTTACCGACTGATCGATATCGGACTGATCGACTAGCCAAGTAGAAAAAGAATAGTTAATGGCCTCTCGATAGTTTACCGATTGCTCTAAGCTATAAGCATCGGAATGAAAACAGGCCTCTACCACTGCCCATTGAGTCGATAGGTTTGATAATACGTTTTCAGGTATAGGCTGTAGCTGGCTTTGCGTAGACTGGCAACCGGCTAGAAGAAAAGGGACAGGGAGTAGTTTTAGAAAAAATTTTTGGTTCATTTTAATCTTAAAATTAATGCAATCTTTTTCATTATCATAATACAGGACGATTGAAGAAAGTAGCATTTCTATCAGTAAGGGAATGTGGCTAACGCACTGATAAGGTGTGAGTAAAGCGATATCAAAGCCCTCAACACACCTTAACTACGAATACTACCGCATAACAAAGATGCTATGCGGTAACGGTAGTATTCAGGCTTGAACAGTTTGTCGCACGTTGCTCTCGCCTGACAGCACGGAAATTCTCTCAAAATCTCGACTCGGAAAGTCAGGATCTACGTACACAAACATACGACTTATCATTTTTCCTTCAAACTCAAATACACTACAAAAACGCCCTGTGGAAACTTTGTTGTCCGGCCAAGAGGTACCATCACTCATTACGCCGCCTTCCTGTCCTTCAACAATGACCTTGTTTCCAGCAGTCGTTATTTGAAAGCCGTCTATGTCGTGCCAGATACTAATCAACGAGCTACCAATCCTATTGCCAAACTCCACTAAGGCACTCTTTCCTTTCACTTGCCCAAATTTAGGAAAGAAAAAGTCAACATCCTCTGAGAATAGATCCAGATAGCTAGGATCACCGGCATCTATTTTCTCGAAATACTTAACTACTAGCCCAACTAAATCGTCTTTTTCCATAATTATTTCACACCCATATAAGCTTTACGCACAACCTGAACGCTTGCATCTTAAACACAGAGTACATTTAAACTGAAATTGCCAAGAGTTGCGAATCTTATTGAAGTGCCTTGTTAGATGTAATCCGTTTAGCCTACGTATACACCATTGAAGTATTCGACGCGTTCTAACGTCATTCTTAACTTACATTCTTCAATCTGGACACCTTGCCAGGGTGAGGGTGTGGAAGACAGGCCCGTAAATTCACATTCGGCGTCTCTGTATTTTAGCCAAGCTCTTTGGGCCTTTCGAAATGGCTCTACCAGTTCGGTCTGAGACCATGTTTCCCTTAGTGCTTTTTCTTCCTCACCTATTCTAGCGATTGCTTCCTTGTAACTTTCGTTAAGCTCTTTATCTGCAGATTCCATTTTCTTTTCTACACACTGATAACCAGCCATAACGCCACCGCCTTTTACTTTGCAGGGATCTTCAACATCATCAGAGGCCAAGCAAGGTAAAGAAACCAACGCAAATATCATAAGTAATTTGTTCAAAATTGCCTCCAAGCTTCGAGTGCTTGTTAAACCGTTATCCGCTATTTTTCCTTTTCAATCATGCAGCTTTTTATCTGTGCCTTCAAAGATAAAATAGAAGGTTAGTGATTCTAGTGCCTAAATAGAAGGTAAAAGAGATTGATACACAGGTTAAATGACGCCGTAATCTGAGTTATTTTTAGTGGGCGTTTGGTGTTAATCTTTTCTGTGGAATCATTAGTTTGATGGCGTCTGAGGATGTTAATATGACTCCCATGGAATTTATTATCGCCCTGAAACACCTAGGTTGATTTAAGTGGTGACTATTCCCCTCCAATCATGAAGTTGATTCAAAGGTAGGGCGATAAATGTTGCGATTCGTAATAAAAATTTATGCCAAGTGCAGTTCGCTATCGCGGCTTATATTGAGTTGGGCAATAACCTCTAATGATGTCTGAGTTTCGTAGCTTGTTGTGTTTTGTATTGCGCCCCGAAACCCTTTTACGCCACAATTTAAAGCTACTTGATTTGAGCCGGCTACGCATAAACTGAATCACGTCGGATTCATTCAAACCAAATTGAAATTCGATAGCCTCAAATGGGGTGCGGTCTTCCCATGCCATTTCTATTATTCTTGACTCAGTTTCCGAGGTCAGTTTCATTTCAAATAACCTATTTTAGAAAAGACATTGTTACGACGGAAATTGAGTCTTGGTTCAAATGTTCTTATATGCGTGCTTAGTGTTTAGCGACTTAACACCTACAAAAACTTCTCAATGAGGACTTCGTCTACGTATTTCCCACGAACTTTTGCATGCTTCTTCGCGGTCCCTACGATTTCGAAGCCTTGTTTGAGATAGGCTGATAACGCTCGCTCATTCTCGCTGCGAACGTACGCAAATAGTTTTTCGTAACCCTTTTGTTTGGCTACTTCGAATGTCGATTTGAAAAGCTGTTTAGACACACCTTGGCCACGAGCACCGTCACTAACAAACGTACCAATTATGCCAACATGGTCAAAAGCTTTTGTATATTGTGCAAAGGGCTCGATATTTTGGAAACCAATGACTTGTGAGCTATTTTCGGATAAAGCGACTGTAAACACGCCCCGTTCTGGGAAATGAGTAATGAACTCTTTTTCTTCTTCAGGTGTGAAAGGCGTATCTAATACAGTGTATAAACCTTCAATAATGATGGGATTGAGGACGTTTGTAATGCCTTCAGCATCACCTAAAGTTACCTGACGTACAATTAAATTCATGCCACTTAGCTCCTATTAAAATTAGGGCTGTTTTGTACATGAGTTGGAGACTTGCGGCAACAAGTAACGTCATTAAGTCGTAAAGAATATACCTATTACACTTAAACGGCGGTTAATAGTGCTGATTGTTACTTTAGTATTTCTGATATATCACTTTTTAAGTGACGGCTTAACTTCTACAGAATATTTCCACATCACGATCCCGTTTTCTACAAGATCATAACTCGCGCTTTGACCCTCGGAGTTGAGTACAAATACCGGCATTTCCATCCTTGACGTAGCGCCATCTCGGTTGCATGACATGGTAGCTTCAAGCTGTATGCTATTTTTGCTCGGTTCTGAAAGGGTTCCCAAGTACGTGCAGCCGTCGAAAAAACTGGTTTTGCTTTTTCCTTTAGAGGATATTTCAAAAGTCGGAAAAATGAATGTTGATTGAGGCTCTGTTACTACCACATTGACTTGATAGTTCGTCACTGAAAAAGCATTGAAATGAGCTCCAAGCATAAGTAAGAACAAGATTTTTGATTTCATAAACTCTTCTTTATTTCGATATTACTAGTTTGGTTACGGAGCTATTAACGTGACCACTTAATCTAAAACTTTACTGCGGAAGCATTAAAAAGGATACAAAGGTAGAGTAGTTGAATATGGTTAATCGGCCGTAAATAGTTTTATTAAGCGATTTTACATACCTAAAAGAGGTAAGTTCTTTCGCTTTTGATAGGTTAATGCTAATTCTAAACAGGTCTTGATTGAAGCTTCTGGCAAAGGTGCTGATAAAGATAGAATTATTGCTCGATTACCCTGAAACTCAAGTGAGTCACTATACAGTTCGCGGAATGTGTCGACGAGCTTAGTTTGGCAATTAAAGAACAGATAATAACGACTAGGCGTTTTCTGTTTCCAATCCATCCTTACCGGGCTACCTGTTTTCACACTGTAGCTTGGCTCTCCCCATTTTAGAGATTCTTCAACTTCCCCCAGTTTTAATTCAGAAGCGATAGTTAAGACGATATTTCGTAGCTCTTCTATCCGAATACGCACATGTTTTGGATACTCATCAAATCTTGCCTTCACTGCATGGTTCATTGGTATCTCCTATAAATAGCGCTGTTTTGGGGTGAAGCCCAAGCATACTTTGGCTATGTAGCAATTACGTCATAATGTTATTAATCAATAAATCTAGCACATAGCCAAAATACTAAGCGTAAGGGTTTCCCTCGGTTACGTTTAGGATGCTCTGGGTGAAAACATGATGATTGACATGCCAAGCATAGCGACAGAAACCCCCACTATGTCCCAGAGCGTTGGTCGAACGCCGTCGATACACCACAACCATAGAATTGCGACAAAAATATAGACACCACCGTAAGCGGCATAAACTCTGCCAGTTGCGGTAGGATGTAAAGATAGAAGCCAAGCAAACATAGCAAGGCATAGCGCTGCTGGTACCAAAAGCCAAACTGACTTATCTTCCTTTAACCAGAGATAAGGTAAGTAGCAGCCTAATATTTCTGCAATGGCGGTTATAAAGAAAAGCCCAATGGTTTTGACTTCAGTCACTTAAACATTCCTATCTTTCTCTACAAATATATGATGCTTGTTAAATGGGCAATTGTTCGACTCATTACATTTCGCCCAGCTTAATCTTGGATTGAGCCTCACTCACGGTTTGTTTACCGAATAACAAATCCATCATCGAAATGATTCGTTTGTTGTCTTTACCCCATTTATCTGGATTCGCGCTGTTTGGTGCTTTAAATTCAACTTGTCCTACTTTTTCGTTATTTTTGTAGGCTTTGATCTGAGCATCAGCGATAAATGTTCTAAAATCCCAGCTCCAGCGTGATACGTAAGTAAGTGTTAGCTCAGAGCTAACAGGAGGCGTGCCGTCGCTTACGACTGTGCATTTATGGGCGGTATCCAAACACCAGTCTTGCATCGAATCTAAGAAAACATCTCGCGTGGCGTTGTCTTTTACGATGGTGATTTCCTTGCTCTGATTTTCTTTCGAGATTGTTTCTACCGTATACTTTGGTGCCGCACATGCGGCTAATAGAATAGGCAAGCTTAGAATGATGAGTTTTTTGTGCATCTTATGTCTCTTTTTTAAATTTATATATTCAAACAACTTCAAGATACTGAGTTCAACGAGAATAACTAACAAGCATGGCAACTGTTATTAACAAAACCTTTAGAGTAGAAGGGTTTGTTTCGGGAGTATGCCAATGTCTCGAAGCAAATTATTAGTAAGAGATTGCTATAGCGTTATGTTAACTCTTGAACTTATGTCCGTACCAATGTCCAGAATTCTTCGCATTGAAGTTTTTGAAGTGCAATTCTAACGGAATTTTAAATTGCTGCATAATGCTCAATTAAGAGGAACAGGGGATCTTATCGTTAAACATAACGTGTAGTTCTGTAAATTCCCCCCTAAGACTAAGCTAAAAGGGCCTAATGTTTTAAAATAGCTTCTTGTCTATTCTGTTGTGTGAGTTTTCAATGCAGTCTCATACTAGCCACTTAAAAGAGCGCTGTAAGAACTCGTCTGCATTATCAAGGACGATTTCGCCGTGAGCCATAACCAATATATTAGGTTTCCAAGACAGCAATTTATTTAAGTGTTTTCGAGCCTCTTGTTTGCTAAACATAAAACTTAGGCGCCAATCCAAAGGCATTTTTCCATTCGGAGCAAGAATACCGGCCCCTTTAGCCACAAACCGCTGCCAGTAGTTAAAGTTCTGGCCAGAAAAATTCTCGACGAGGTCAGTAACAATTAAGGTCTTTGAAAGTCGATGATAAAACACACACTCTTCCATTAATGGAGAGCCAGAAAATAGTTCTTGTTCAATCTCAGAGTTCCAAGCATTACCGCCTTGGTTAAGTGAAGCGTGAAAGTGTATATCACGGCACTTCTTAATGACTTCATTTGTGCCATAAACTTCTGCGCTAGGATAGGCAGATACCCATTCAGATAAGAACAAGTGGTGTAAATGATTAGGAGCGATTAAGTATTTCACTTGGCCTAGATTGTTGATTTGCTCTCTAATCGAATTTGATAACTTAATTGGACTATGAATCCAAAGGCCGCCATCAGAAAGCCTAACAATAGTCATACGAGTGGTGTATGGGAGTCCTAAGAATTGGACGGGATCTCCGTCAAATATCCATATCTCATGGGCTAACTTTTTCATGTCTCTCCAACCGTTAACACTGTATTAAGGCGGCATTTAAGTTACTCAAAAGCTGCCTTGTTGCACAATAAACGCTTCGCTAAGCGTAAACCAAAAATATTAGGTTTACCAAACCCTTATTGAGTGCAGCTGTACATCTTTGAGTATTTTTATACTGAACGCGCGTAAAGTAGTTTTAAGAGGATCATTTGACTTGATAGAACAAAACCCCGCTATTTTTGAGCAGGGTTTTGCAATTAGATAAAGGGGCTAACCGATGATGAAGAAGAAAATCGCGGTTGCAACAATACCAATCAACGCATAAGGAAACTGTGTGGTTGCGTGTTGCATTGCTGTACAGCCTGAACCTTGTGCAGATAACACGGTTGAGTCACTAAAGAAACAAGAGTGGCTCCCTGCCGCTGATGCTGAAAGCAGCGCTGCAACGGTTAAGTGTAGAGGCACACCAAGCTGTTCGCCCAAAGGTAGAACAATTGGCATCGCTACTGCAAACGTTCCCCAAGACGATGCCGTTGCAAATACCAACGCGCCCGTAATCATAAAGATAATCGCAGGGAAGTAAGACGCTGACAGGTAAGGGCTGACGGTCTCAATGACATACTGCGTGACGCCCAATGAGTCGTTGACCGATTTCAACATGAAACCACCAATAACGGTCGCAAGCGGCAGTAGCATAACTTTAATGCCATCATAAACAGCTTCGAACATGTCGTTCATCGAGATCAGTTTTTGTGCGCCGTAAAAGCTAATAGTAAAGATTAACGCGACGAAAACACCAGCAAGTAGATCGATACCAAAATACCAACTTGCGGCAACAAGTACGATCATTGGTAACAAGAAGTTGACAAGGCCCATGGTTGGGTTGGTATGTGCAGATACATCGGGACCAAAGTCGACATCTGTTGCACCGTCTGGACGAACTTGACCATTCTTCGCACGCTTTTCTGCCTTTTTCATCGCACCTAGATCTGGGATCTTTTCCATTGCAACCAGCAAAACAATCACCAGCGTTACCCAGCCGTAAGCCATGTATGGAATAGCTTCAATGTATGCTTTGATACCATCTCCCGCTTCTGCTACTCCGTTTGCTTCTAGCAACGAACTGAAGAAAATTGCCCAAGTGGAAATCGGTACGAGGATACAGATAGGCGCGGCGGTTGAATCCACAAGATATGAGAGCTTTTCACGCGAGATTTGGTAGCCGTCCGTAACTTTTTTCATTGAGGAAGAAATTGCAATCGCATTCAAATAATCGTCGATAAAGATCAGAATACCTAAAGCAAAGGTCATCAGCATCGATTGCTTACGGCTTTTTACTTTCGTGACCAGCATGTCGGAGAAGCTTAAGATACTGCCGCCTTTCTCCAAAATAGCAATTAGGCCGCCCATCAAACCACAAACGAGGATGATCCAAGCAATAGTTTCATCCATCATTACACTCATGGAAATATCAACAATCTGTTCCACCGCTTCAGTTGGGTTAAGCAGAAGAACACCGGCAATAGCGCCGCTAAAGAGGGCTTCCACAGTTCGGTGTGTTGTCAGCGCAAAGACCAATACCAACGCCGTTGGTAAAAGACTCATCCATCCGTAGGCTTCGCCTTCCTCATGGTTCAAACCGATTGTGGTAAAAAAGACAAACGTCGCAACCGAGATTAAAGAAACAATAATGTGTTGAGAGTTGATTTTAAGAGGCGCATCCAGCGCCTTGGTCTGCGTAGTCATAAAGTTCATTTCCTTTGTTTATGCCGAGTGCAACATCCAGTCGATTTCCAATGGAGTAATCGCTCGCTCAAATTCTGCGAGTTCACTCTGTTTGCAAGCTAGATACAAATCGATAAAATCTCTTGAGATGTATTGAGCTAGCTCACTGTGCTCCAGTCGCTCTAGAGCTTCTGACATACGCAGAGGTAACTCAATTGCATCATCACTGAGAGTCGGTGGACATTGATCTTTGGTGTAGCTTTCACTCGCTAATACTGCGGAAAGTACTACTGCAGCGAGAATGTATGGGTTAACGTCAGCGCCTGCTATACGATGCTCTATACGGCGATTTTTGCTATCGCTGATAGGCACACGCAACGCAACACCGCGGTGGTTTTCTCCCCAATCGGCTTTGGTTGGGACGTAAGCGCCAGGAACAAAGCGACGGTAAGAGTTAACGTTAGGACAGATTAGGGCCATGGCATCGGATGTTTGTGACAGCATCGCTGCCATGGTTTGATAGAAGAAGGCGCTCGCTTGACCGTCTGGTTGGCTAAAGTGGTTGTTACCATCTGTATCAACCAAGCTGAGGTGAATGTGCATGCCATTACCCGCTTGCTCACTAAAAGGTTTCGCCATAAATGTGGCGTCAAATCCGTGCTGATGAGCGACCTGGCGAATCAAGCGTTTTGCGATGATGATTTCATCACATGCTCGAAGTACATCTTTAGAATGGTTGAAGTTGATTTCGAACTGCCCTGGTGCCGATTCAGATAGGGCTCCGGAAGTGTTTAAACCTTGTTCTAATGCAATTCGATTAAGGTCGGCCAAGAAATCAGCGTAGTCATCTAGTCCATCAAGGTCGTAAACCTCGGTATCTTTTTCTCGAGTTTTTTTCGTGGGGTTAATTGCCGTTAATGGTTCGCCATTTTCGCCGCGGGTTTTGTCTATTAAATAGAACTCCAGCTCGAGCGCGACACAAGGATATTGGTCTTTAGCATGCAGTGTTTGCAATATAGAAGCGAGAATGTTTCGGATGAACAGTGGGTTAGGGTGCTGCCCGGTTTCATCCATCATACTAAGCAGTAGCTGACCAACTTGTTCTTTTGCCGTCGGCATTAAGGTGCCGCTGATTGGATAGCAGAGGTTATCTGGTTCTCCGAGATCTTCTCCCAACCCGGCTGTTTCAACGACGTTACCTTTGGTATCTAGGGTGATGGTCGAAAGGGGGAGGGCAACACCTTTATTCAGTTTTTCTAGAGCATCTATCGGGATGCGTTTTCCTCTTGGGGTGGCATTTATATCGGTAAAGATGAGATCGATAAATTCAATATCGGGCCATTTTTGTTTAAAATTTTGTACTTCCTGTAGATACGATTCCATTTTCTTCTCCAAATAGCCTGACGAGTAGAAATTAGAAATAACCAAATTAACAAATAAATTACAGTACTCTGAGCGAGTTGTTTGTTTTTTAGGTTATTTTTAATTTAAACATGCACTTACACTGTGTTTTTGATGTTTAACGGCTGGTTCTTATGTCTTTCTGTTAACTATTTTGTAACAGTTGGTTTTGTTTTGTTCAATATAATGAGCATAAATATTCAGTTTTGAAGCCTAAAAAGTGCGTCAGATCACGTTGTGACGATAATAATGGTCATCTGTGTTGATAATTTTGTACATGGTTTGTAGGGTTTGTGTTAAATAAATTGAACATGGACATATCATGGCAGATACACACAAACCCATCATTGGTGTGGTTAGCTGCGCTAAAGAGTTGGGTGGCTATCAGATACAAGCGGTCAACGACTTTTACCTTCGCGCCATAAAGGATTTTGGAGGGCTACCGATTATGTTGGCTCCCGACATGTCGGGCAATGACGTAACCACCATCCTAGACATATGTGATGGTTTTCTTTTTCCTGGCAGCCACTCTAACGTTGCGCCACATCGATACAATGCAACGCACGAAGAGAGCTACAAAGATGAAGCTCGTGATGAACTCTCATTCACGTTAATTCGTCATGCGGTTGACCAAAACATTCCGTGCCTTGGTATTTGCCGCGGCTTTCAAGAGATGAATGTAGCACTCGGTGGCTCGTTAAACCCAGCCGTTCATGACTCCGGCTTCAATGACCATCGTGAAGCGCCTGTTGAAGATTTCGAACAAAAATACGCGCCAGCACACGCTGTGCTAGTTCAAAAGCAGAGCTTATTTGAACAATGGCTGGTGCAAAATCATTGGGAAAATACCACCTTCTTTGAAGTGAACACACTACACAACCAAGGCGTCGATCAGCTTGCTCCTCTATTACAAGTAGAAGCTAAAGCCCCGGATGGCTTGGTAGAAGCATTTAGTCTTCCTAATCAAAAATTTTTCGTTGGCGTGCAGTGGCACCCAGAATGGGAAGCAAAAACCAATCATTTCTCTCAAATTTTGTTCAATGAATTTATGATGGCTACCTCTCGTTAAACGTTTGGAGCTGTATGAATGGACAATCAAGAGATTGGTAAAAATATTGTTCAGTTACGAAAAAAACATGGATTGTCACAAAGGGAACTAGCCGAGCGCGCTGGTATTACCCACAGTGCAATCTCATCCATTGAAAATGGCAAAGTGAGCCCGTCGGTCAGCTCACTACAAAAAATCGTTAATGTATTTTCTTTATCGTTATCAGAGTTTTTCACTTTTGAACAACCTTCGAACGATGAAGTGAAAGTAGTCATCAAGCCGTCAGATCTTGTGGAAATCGGGAGCGAGACGGTGTCCATGAAACTGGTAACGAATGGCGACAAAGATCAAGTCATCGGATTCTTGATCGAGGAATACGCACCTTATGGAACCACTGGTGCGGCAGAAATCAAACACGAAGGCGAAGAGATTGGCACCGTATTAGAGGGTGAAATCACTCTGGAATATAAAGGGCAATCTCATGTCATAACAGCGGGCGAGTCGTACATTATTGATACGACGAAGCCCCATCGATTTACAAATCACACAGACAAGGCTTGTCGAATGATAAGTGCGCATACGCCAACCACATTTTAGTGGGGGCTTGCCTTGTGTGATCACAAGGAGAGCGTATGAAAACCCAAGAGCAATGGATTGAACTAAAAAACAATCTAAACATCGAAAACAGGGCGTACATTAACGGTGAATACAGTGCCGCTTTAACAGGGCAAACCATCCCGGTAGTTAACCCAGCAACAGATGAGATATTCACCGAAATCGCCCGTTGCCAAAATGAAGATGTTGATCTCGCGGTTTCATACGCTCGCCAAGCATTTCAATCCGGTCAGTGGAGCGAGAGCAGCCCAGCTCATCGCAAAGCAGTGCTTAAACAGTTTGCTGACTTGATTGTTCAACACCAAGAAGAATTGGCTCTGCTAGAAACGCTTGATACCGGTAAGCCTATCTCTCACAGCTTCTCTACCGATATTCCTGGCGCGGCGAGTGCATTACGCTGGTACGCAGAAGCAATCGACAAAGTATACGGCGAAGTTGCCCCAACCGAAAAAGATGTACACGCTTTTATTTCTCATCAACCAATTGGTGTGGTTGCTGCGGTTGTACCGTGGAACTTCCCCCTTTGGCTTGCGTGCTGGAAGCTTGGTCCTGCTTTAGCCGCTGGTAACAGCGTGATTCTAAAACCGTCAGAAAAATCTTCTCTCACCGCGATATTTCTAGGTCAACTTGCTTCTCAAGCGGGCTTACCAACAGGCGTTTTCCAAGTCATTACGGGTTTTGGTCATGAAGCTGGCGACGCGCTGGCGAAACACCAAGACGTAGACTGCATCGCCTTCACAGGCTCGACGCGCATTGCAGGCCAACTGATGGTCAGATCGGGTGAGAGCAACCTAAAGCGCGTGTTTGCAGAAGCGGGCGGCAAGAACGCGAACATCGTGTTTGAAGATTGTGATGATTTAGACCGCGCAGCAGCAGAAACCGCCGCAGGGTGTTTCTACAACCAAGGTGAGGTGTGCGTCGCGGCAACCCGCCTGCTTGTTCACGAAAGCATCAAAGATCAGTTCTTAGAAAAAGTTATTCAAGCGTCGAAAGCGTTCACGCCAAAAGACCCAATGGACCCAAGTTCATCCATGGGAGCGCTTATCGATCAAGATCATAAATCAAAAGTGTTGGAATACATCTCGTTAGGTGAATCAGAAGGTGCAAACGTACGTTGTGGCGGCGATGTCGATGGGCAAGGTGCATTTGTTTCCCCAACCATTTTAGACAACGTCGACAACAAAATGCGTGTCGCTCAGGAGGAAATTTTTGGTCCGGTGCTGTGTGTCATTCCATTCAAAGACGAAGCGCAAGCAATTGAGATCGCTAACGATTCGAAGTACGGCTTAGGTGCTGCACTTTGGAGCAGCAATATCAACCGCGTTCATCGCGTAGCAAAACGACTGCAAGCCGGCTCGGTTTGGGTCAACAACTACAACGAAGGTGATATGACGGTCCCATTTGGAGGATTCAAAATGAGCGGAAATGGTCGAGACAAGTCTCTCCACGCGATTGAAAAATTCACCGAAACCAAAACCACTTGGATTCGCCTCCATCCTTAAGCCTGCTGACGATTACGATAAATAAAGGAATAGTTCTATGAACAAGCATACGGATTCGTTCTACGCGCACTCTGTGCCAAACATGCCGGAATACCCACAGTTGCAAAACGACATCGAGTGCGATGTGTGTGTAGTCGGTGCGGGATTTTCTGGTCTTTCTTCTGCACTACACCTTGCAGAAAAAGGTTTTAAAGTCGTTGTGCTAGAAAGCGCAAAAGTGGGCTTTGGAGCAACTGGTCGTAACGGTGGTCAAATCGTTAACAGCTACAGCCGAGATGTTGACGTGATTGAAAGCCGTTACGACCAAAACCAAGCTAAAGCTCTGTGCGATATGATTTTTGAAGGCGGCGATATCATCCGTGGCCTGATCGACAAATACGACATCAACTGTGATTACAAGCAAGGCGGCTTGTTCACGGCACTGAACAGTAAACAACTCAAAGGGCTAGAAGAACATAAGAAGAACTGGGAGCGTTACGGCAACGACCAACTGACTCTGCTTGACGCAGGAGAGGTAGAACAAGCGGTAGGCACTAAAGTATACACTGGCGGCTTGTTGGATATGCGCGGTGGTCACATTCACCCGCTTAAACTCGCGTTAGGTGAAGCCGCTGCGTTTATTTCTCTGGGTGGCCAAATCTTCGAACAGTCGGCGGTCGTATCGATTGACAAAGGGATTAACCCAGTAGTGAAAACAGCGCAAGGCAGCGTGAAGAGCAAGTACGTGGTACTGGCAGGTAACGCCTACCTTGGTGGTTTGGCACCAAACATCAGCAACAAAGCGATTCCGTGTGGCACACAAGTGGTGGCGACTCAGCCTTTGAGTGATGAGCAGCTAAAACAAGTGCTGACCAGTGACTACTGCGTTGAGGACTGTAACTACTTGCTTGACTACTTCCGCTTAACCGCCGACAAGCGTTTGTTGTTCGGAGGTGGCGTGGTTTACGGCGCACGTGACCCAGAAAACATTGAAGCATTGATTCGTCCGAAGATGGAGAAAGTCTTCCCACAATTGAAAGGCATCAAGATTGATTACACCTGGACGGGTAACTTCTTGCTGACTTACTCACGCATGCCGCAATTTGGCTCGTTTGCAGACAACATTTACTACCTACAAGGCTACAGCGGTCACGGTGTAACGTGTACTCACCTAGCAGGCAAGTTGCTGGCTGAAACCTTGACTGGACACGCAGAACGCTTTGACGCGTTTGCCGCTCTGAAACATTACTCCTTCCCGGGTGGCCGCCACTTCCAAATTCCGTTTACGGCAATGGGCGCGGCTTACTACAACCTACGTGACAAACTGGCGATTTAAGAGATAAGGAATATCCAATGAGCAAAGTAGTGAAATTTGCAGCCCTTCAACTGACGAAAAGCTGGGATCTGGAAGATAACTTAGCCAAAGCAAAAAATGCGATTCGTGAAGCAGCACAAAACGGTGCGAACGTGATTCTTCCTCAAGAGCTGTTCGCCGCACCTTACTTCTGCAAAAAACAAGAAGCGAAGTATTTCGAGCTTGCAGAAGAAACGGAGAATTGTCGTCTTATTAAAGAGATGAGTGCGTTGGCTAAAGAGCTCGGCGTGGTGATTCCTGTCAGCTACTTTGAAAAAGCGGGCAATACGTTTTTTAACTCGCTAGTAATGATAGATGCCGATGGCACGGTACTAGATAACTACCGCAAGTCACACATTCCTGACGGCCCGGGCTACAGCGAGAAGTACTACTTTAGCCCTGGCGATACCGGTTTCAAAGTGTGGCAAACCAAGTTCGGTAAGTTCGGTGCTGGCATTTGCTGGGACCAATGGTTTCCAGAGCTTGCACGCAGCTTGGCTCTGCACGGCGCGGAAGCGATTTTTTACCCAACTGCAATCGGTTCTGAGCCTCAAGATCCGACACTGGATTCACGTGACCACTGGCAACGTACAATGCAAGGTCACTCGGCAGCAAACCTCGTTCCAGTGATTGCGTCAAACCGAGTGGGCACTGAAGTCGATGATGGTATCGAGACGACGTTCTACGGCTCTTCTTTTATCACTGACCACACTGGTGCAAAAATTGCCGAAGCACCACGTGAAGGTGAAACCATCATTTACGCAGAAATCGATCTCGCTGCGATAGCGAAAGCGCGTCATGCGTGGGGCTTGTTCCGCGACCGTCGTCCAGACCTTTACACCAGCGTTGGTAAGCTAGCTGTTTAAAGAGGCGTTAGTATGAAGTTATCGACAACACCAGCGCAAGATGGCTTCTATTTTCCGGCTGAGTTTCAGCCGGTTAGTGAAGTTTGGCTAGCGTGGCCAGAAAGGAAAGACAACTGGCGTGATGACGCATTACCCGCGCAAGAGACTTTCGCCAGAATCGCGAACTTAATCGCGGAAGTGACCAAGGTGTGCGTGGCGGTATGCTCGCACAACTTTGACCGAGCGCGTCAAATGCTCCATTCAGACGTACGTTTGGTGGAAATCCCATTTAACGATGCGTGGATGCGCGATATTGGGCCGACCGTGCTTGTTAATCAGGCGGGTGAGCGCCGTGGGATTAGTTGGCAATTTAACGCGTGGGGCGGCGAATACAACGGGCTTTACGATAACTGGCAGCAGGACGATCTTGTCGCTGGCTCGGTGTGCGACATCATCGGTATTGATTATTACCGCACACCGTTTGTACTTGAAGGTGGGGCGATTCACACCGATGGTGAAGGCACCCTTTACACCACAGAGGAGTGCTTACTCAGCCCAGGACGTAATCCTCAGTTGAGCAAAGCGCAAATCGAAGAGCAGTTAAAGGCGTACCTCGGTATCGAAAAAGTCATTTGGTTGCCAAATGGTTTATTCAATGACGAAACAGACGGCCATATCGACAACCTGATGCACGTTATCGCACCGGGTAAAGTGGTACTAAGTTGGACCGATGACCCAAGCGATCCGCAATACGCGTTATCTCGTCAAGCGGAACAAGTACTGAAATCTCAGCACGATGCGAGAGGGCGCGAGATTGAAATTGTCCGTTTGCCATTACCGGGTCCGTTGCATTACAGCGAGCGTGAAGCCAATGGCATTGACGCCAGTTCAGGAATGAGTCGACAAGCTGGCGAACGCCTAAGTGCCTCTTATGCCAACTTTCTTATCGTCAACGAGCATGTGTTCTTGCCGATGCTGGACGAAGAGACCGACGCTATGGCGATCGATATTTTGCAAAACGCGATGCCGGAATACCAAATCATCGCGATACCGTCGAGAGAGGTTCTACTCGGCGGAGGGAACATCCACTGCATTACGCAGCAGATCCCTGCTTAAACATAAACTCGCCGCTGGCTTAGCGGCGATGATGAGTTGTCAAAAGGAATGACCATGCAACAGATACAAAACCAAAGCCTTGTTTCGTTTATGGTAGCGAATCCACAACAGGGCATTGCAGTGACTAATCCGGCGACCGGAGAACTCCTCGGGTACGCACCAGTCTCAACCGAAAACGACATTTTAAATGGCATTGAACGTGCCAGTGTGGCGCAGAAAGAGTGGACGGCACTGCCAGCAAAAATGCGTGCTGGCATGCTCAATCGTTGGTTCCAACTCCTGTTAGAAAACAAAGCCGACCTTGGCCGTTTGATGACGTTAGAGCAAGGTAAGCCGCTAGCGGAAGCTCAAGGTGAAGTGCTTTACGGTGCGAGCTTTATCGAATGGTTTGCTGAAGAAGCGAAACGTACCTACGGTGAGACGATTCCTGCCCCAAGTGCTGACAAGCGTTTGGTGACCATCAAACAGCCAATTGGTGTCGCCTGTGCGATTACACCGTGGAACTTCCCAATTGCGATGATCACGCGCAAAGCAGGTCCAGCTTTAGCGGCAGGCTGTAGCTTTGTCGTAAAACCATCTGAATCTACGCCGCTGTCTGCGTTTGCGGTCGCAGAGCTTGCCTATCAAGCGGGTATCCCTCGCGATGTGCTGCAAGTGGTATTGGGGGAAAACTCCCGTCAGGTCGGTGCTATCTTCACTTCACACCCGTTGATTCGTAAGTTGTCTTTCACTGGCTCTACTCAAGTCGGTAGCGTGCTGATGCAGCAAAGTGCGGCTGACATCAAACGTACCTCAATGGAGCTCGGTGGCAACGCGCCATTTATCGTATTCGATGATGCGGATATTGATGCAGCTGTGGCAGGCGCGATGGCGTCGAAATTCCGTAACGCAGGTCAAACGTGTGTTTGTGCGAACCGTTTCTATGTACACAGCAAAGTGTATGACGAATTCGTTGCTAAGTTTGACGCTGCGGTTCAGCAGCTCAAAGTTGGTAACGGATTGGAAGAGGGGGTCAACATTGGTCCAGTGATCAGCGAGTCAGCGAAGCAAGGCATTCAGACGCTTATTGATGGTGCTATCGAGCAAGGCGCGAAGCCGGTTTCAGAGCTTAAAAAGCTCGATGGTCTATTTATGCAGCCAGTGGTTCTCAAAGACGTTACTCACGACATGAAGATTGTTTCCGAGGAAATCTTTGGCCCTGTCGCGCCAGTGATTCGTTTTGACAGCGACGAACAGCTAGTCGAAATGGCGAACGACACCATCTACGGTCTCGCGTCGTACTTCTACAGCCAAAACATTCACCGTGTTTGGAAAATCGCAGAAGCGCTCGAATACGGCATGGTCGGCATTAACGAAGGTATGATCTCTACTGAAGTGGCTCCTTTCGGCGGTGTTAAGCAGTCTGGCATCGGACGCGAAGGAGCAAAACAAGGTATCGATGAATATATGGACGTGAAATATCTCTGCTTTGGCGGCAACTAATTAAGGACAAAACAATGACAAACCAACAACTGCACGAAAGAAGAAGCCAAGTTATCGCTCAAGGCATGGGCGCACTGTACCCACTTTACGTAGAGAAAGCAGAAAACGCTTACGTATGGGATATCGAAGGCAACAAATACATAGACTTTGCAGCGGGTATCGCGGTAACTAACACCGGGCATTCTCACAAGCGCATTAGCGAAGCGGTAAAAGCTCAGCTGGACAATTTCTCACACACGTGTGCGATGGTTACGCCATACGCGTCATTCGTAGAGCTGGCTGAAAAGCTGACAGAACTTGTACCAGGTGAGACTAAGAAGAAAGCGATCTTTCTAACCACTGGTGCCGAGGCGGTCGAAAATGCCGTAAAAGTGGCACGCGCTCATACAGGCCGTAGCGGCGTGATAGCGTTTAAAGGAGGCTTTCACGGTCGCACAAACATGACGATGGGGTTAACTGGTAAAGTTGCGCCGTACAAAGCGGGCTTTGGTCCTTTCCCGAACGAAATCTACCACGCGCCTTACCCAAATGCGTTTCACGGCATCAGCGTTGAGCAAAGCTTACAAGCGATCGACGATCTATTTGCTTGTGATATTGAACCATCACGTGTTGCGGCGATCATCTTCGAGCCAGTACAAGGTGAGGGCGGCTTCTACAAAGCACCTGAAGCGTTTGCACAAGGCTTGCGTCAGCTGTGTGACAAGCACGGTATCATGCTGATTGCCGATGAAATCCAAACGGGTTTTGCTCGTACCGGTAAAATGTTTGCAACAGAGTACCTAGGCATTGAACCAGACCTAATGACAATGGCGAAAGGCATTGCTGGTGGTTTCCCAATCTCAGCGGTAGTTGGGAAAGCGGATGTGATGGACTCTGCACTACCCGGTGGTTTAGGTGGCACTTATGCGGGCTCGCCACTTGGTTGTGTTGCTGGTCTTGAAGTGCTGAAAATCATCGAAGAAGAAAACTTGTGCACTAAAGCGATGGGCATTGGTGAAGTGGTCAATGCACGAATGACTAAGCTGCAACAGTCAGTACCTGCTATCGGTGAAATCCGCACTACTGGTGCAATGATGGCGATTGAGTTTACTGACCCAGAATCAGGCAAACCACTGCAAGAGATGACCAAAGCGGTGATTTCTAAAGCGCAAGAAAACGGCCTTATCCTGCTTTCTTGTGGAGTAAAAGCGAACGTGATTCGTCTGTTACCTCCACTGACCATCGAATCTGACGTGCTAAATGAAGGCCTAGATAAGTTGGAAAAAGTGATTCTTGAAGTGGCGTAATTCACGCACTTTTAAATAGCAATAACAAATAAAGGAAGCGGTTGGCATCAATCGTTTCCTTTTTGTTTTTTAGCGTATCTGCTGCCTATCTAAAAAGTATTGCTCAAGATCCAAGTTGTCACTTTTATTACGGATGACTTAACAGTTGGGCTCGTTCTTACTTTTCACTTAGTCGCTACTTTGTTCTCCTCGAATGTGGTTTGGTGCCCACATTCTAAATCCCGACATCTGAAAGCCACTTGAGTCTATAATTTTATTGAGCGTCATTCCTCACTTTTTGGACTATAAAAATGAGATAGTATTCATATCCCACTTAGGTTGCTTGACAGATTAGCAGGACGAACTTTGATAACAAAGAATACAAGGTATGCCATTTTACTCGGCTTAGTTCCCATCGCCATATTTGTAGTGGCCTTTCATTCGATAACCAACTTTTACGTCAACTCGGTAAAAGCGTCGAAAATAGATGCTTACGTAGATTATTTAAATCAAAGGTCTGCCTATTTGGACGGAGCAATAATGAAGCAGATTGCTCAGTTAGATTTTACTTGTAGTGATAGTGATGTAAGAACTTTACGCGACCCACGTTTTTATAACCGTTACATTCGTTTTATTGCGATGACCACAGAAGGCGGAAAAACGTGTTCCACGGTTGGTAGTGAAGTGTCTCGCCCATCTAGTAGTGAACGATTTCAGATGGATGAGAACTTTTTCGCATCACTTATTTTGCCGCAACAGAATGACCAAATAGAGTGGATGGTCATTTATGATAATGAACACGTTGAAGTCTTCTGGGTGCTTGATAACAGTTGGGTTAACGAGGTAATAAAAACGCCTTGCAAAGACTGCCTATTTGTAGAGTTTAAGTATGATGAACCAATATTTGGTGATTTAACGATAAGCCGTGGCAAAGCGAATATTGCAGGAGAAGAAAACGCACTCTCAAAAGAGTTTTTCTTTTCAGGAGAGTCTCAAGCCAACATGCTCATCAAGATATACAGCGGTGAAAAACTTAAAAATTATGCTCAGGAAAGAGTACTTTTGTGGGGCGGTCTTGTAAGTGTGCTTGCTGGTCTTGCGACTGCCTTTGCATACATATCTGGTAAAAGCTTGAGAAAATCCATTACTGGTCTAATTGAAAATGGGATTAGTAATGCAGAATTTATTCCTTACTACCAGGCGATTGTCGATAGTCGCGATGGTAAGACAGTAGGATACGAAGCTCTGATTCGATGGTTGCGGCGTGATGGAATGGTGCCACCAAATATGTTTATTGGTGCTGCAGAAGAAAGTGGCCTGATTATCCCGATGACCAATCAGCTTATTCGTAAAATCATACAAGACTTAAGTGACTTGCCCGAGCATACGTGGGTCAGCATCAATATTGTTTCCTCCCATTTAGAGTCAGGTGTATTAACGAAGTTGCTGTCGGAGTTAAATTGGCCAATCTCTAATAGAATTCATTTTGAGTTGACCGAGAGAATACCAGTAAAAGACACTGAGGCCGCGAAAAAAGAGATTTTGTATTTAACGAATAAAGGCTACAAGTTCAAAATTGACGATTTTGGTACCGGATATGGTGGCTTTTCTTACCTACAAGACTTGGGCATCCGATGTCTAAAAGTGGATAAGATGTTCATTGATCCAATAGGATCTGACGACCAAAAATTGAAAGTGCTGGACTCAATTGTGTCTGCAGCGAACAAAGCGGAATGTGAGGTGATTGCAGAAGGTGTAGAGAGCCAGGCTCAAGTCGAATACCTGGCTCAGCATGCGATTTACCTTATTCAAGGTTATGTTTACGCTAAACCAGAGCCCCTGACTAACCTTGCAAGTGCTTAATAGCCATAACGTCATAACATCCCGCTTTAAAGGTGCCAGTTTCCTAGGTTAGCGCTGATTTCTGCTGGTAGGCTCACACTTGAGGATTCCTAACACTCTCATTACTTCTAGAGTGTTAGGAATTAGCGTTACTTAGGAGGAGAGTGCTGCTCTTTTCGCTTTGATTGACGTAATGAGCTGAGGTAGTAATGACATTACGATCATTCCTAGCATTAAGCTGTATTGCAGAGGAGTGAACGTTTCCCCCAATAGCAGTAGGCCTGAAACAATGCCTGCGACTGGGTTTGCAATACCACCAAAGGTAAAATCTACGACCGACATCCGCTGTAATAACCATACATACATGCCATACCCTAATGCAGTGTTCAGAATAATTACCCACAGTAACCCTAGAATATTCGTCATGGATACGTCCTGAACGACCGTAACATATGGCTCTGGATTGTTTATCGCCAGCACACTTGTTGCGATAGACATAATCACGCCACCCAAAATGAGCTGCCATGTTAGCACTGTCCACCAGTGCATTTTTGTACCTAGTGACTTTGTTACGCTACTTCCTATCACGATGCACATAATGGCGGAGATCATCGCAAGTAAGCCCACGGGTTCGAGAGAAATAGAGCTAGGATCAAATAAGAACCAAGCTAAAGTAATCAAAGTTGCGCCGCTTATCGCTTGAATGCCACTAGGCTGACGTTTGTAGACCGCCCAACCAAACAGCATCGCAAAAACGGGGACCGAAACCATACCAACACCAGAGATGGCAGAAGGAAGCGTCAACGCCATGACAAAAATGAGACCAAAGAAGCAAGCGATGTTGATGGTTCCTAAAACAAGCAGCACTTTCCACTCACTTCTTTTTGGAAACGAGGGCTTTATTGCCAGCAACAAAAGACCCGCAGGCAGTGCCCTTAGAGCACCAAGTAAAACGGGAGGCCAGTCCGGTAGAGTAAACTGAGTAACAGCGTAAGTCGTCCCCCAAAAAAAGGCAGGAATCATCGCAAGTAAAATGTTCATGTTAAATATCTTTATGTAGAGATAATTAAATGTAACGATATCGGCAAGGTGGCTTTTTGTAAAGTATCTTTATGTTAAAATAAAAAATATATGATGTTTGGAGAGAAATAATGGATGCAATTGATAGAGTGGTAGAGCAGTGGGCTAGGGAGAAGCCAGACCTCGACACTGAACCAATGGCAATAATGGGTCGACTAATGCGAATTGCAAAACACATGGAATCTAGGGTCGCCGAGCTACATAAGAAGTACGATCTGAAAATGGGTGAATTTGATGTGTTAGCGACACTGCGTCGAGCTGGTTCACCATATTGTCTTACTCCTTCAGCGTTAATAGAGTCGATGATGCTCACTTCGGGTGCGATGACCAATCGCTTAGATAAACTTGAGAAGAAAGGGTTTATTACCAGAACCCATAGTAAAGAAGACCGACGTAGCGTCACCGTTGAACTAACAGAGCAAGGCTTAACCTTAATTGACAAGCTAATTTTGGAGCATGTAGACGTTCAGCAATCGTTATTGCATGGTCTAGAAGGCAATGAAAAAGCGCAGGTTAACCAGGCGTTAAAATTGCTATTGCCACAATTTGAGTGAGAACGCAGAAGGAGGTAGGGGATATGAAAAGCAAAGAACTAGAACAATACTTAAGTACCTTCATGTGTGCAGAAAGTGATTTCCCATTTGGGCCTGAAGCGGTTGTATACAAAATCAAAGGCAAGATGTTTGCCATCATTGCAGAGAGAAACGGTCGGGAGTATGTCAGCGTAAAAGTAAAACCAGAAGATGGAGAAGTCTTAACGTCGCAGTTTACGGACATTATCCCGGGTTATCACTTAAATAAGCGTCATTGGATAACGGTTTATTTTAACGGTGATGTCGAGGATGGGTTGATTCAAGATTTGTGTGAACGCTCTTATTCTCTTGTCGTTGCCAAGCTGCCGAAAGCACAACGAGCGTTGCTTGGTGAGTAATCGGCAACGCACTGGCCTCTGTTGTTTTGTCGCTCGTTGCTCGTAGCCTTTACGGAAAAATTCGCACCTTTTTCATCCTCGGGCTATATAAGAATAAGAAGGTGGAAAAGGGGAATGATATGCGAGCATTATCTGAATGGCTAAAAGAATACGGGGAGAGTCACCAAAACCCTATCAACCAAAAGATTCACACAATCGCAGTTCCAGGTATTTACCTTTCTGTGGTTGGACTTATTTGGTCGATTCCCCAGATTTCATTATTAGGCTTCGAACTTAATTGGGTTTGGGTAGCGGTGATCCCCACTTGGGTTTTCTATTTTCGTTTGTCTCTGAGCGTATTCATGATGATGATCGGCTACACATTAGCGTGCATTGGCCTTATTTGGTCTCTAGAGGTATTGATGTTGCCCGTTCTGCATATTTCTATGCTTTTGTTTAGCGTATTGTGGATATTGCAATTTATCGGTCACAAGATTGAAGGTAAAAAACCGTCGTTTTTTGAGGATTTACAGTTTCTACTCATCGGCCCGATTTGGGTGTTCAGAAAACACTAGCGATAAGCAAAATCAGGCATCATCCGAATGACACAAGACATATAACGTTCAGAGATTATGTAGCTCTTACTACAGAATACCTCTCCTTCTTATTGCCACGACAAGCATTCACTTTAGATACGCACTATGATTAAAGAGGTGCCAACGCACTTTACGCTATCGAGATGCTTAAACTTACGGCAAGTTTACTTTAGGGGGGATGAATGTACGATCGACAATATAAATATGCCTATTGGAGAGAAGAGCGTAAAAAAGGCAAATGGCACTATATATTAAAGTCCTTCTTTATGATTTGTTGTGCATTACTGCTTGGTAAAGTCATCGGTTTGTTCATTTTTGGAGAGCTGCATTCTTTAAGCGACATTTGGGAACAACTCCCAGCGGATGTTTTTATTATGATGCTCGTGGGCTTTCCAATTAGTGTCCTTGGTTGGTACCACGAAGAGTCAAAGTTTTTCCGGGCACTGCGACGCAAAGAAAAGCGGTTAAAAGGCAATCAAAATAAACCGAAATAGAGTAACCTTTGTCTCTGTTTGGATTGCCACTTACCTATCTGATCGATTCTATCCCTTCCAGTTGTTTAGCGTTTAGTTACGTGTTGCAAAAAGCCTTCTTAATACAACAAACAGCCCCCAGTGTTGTGGAAGTTGGTACTGTAAGAAACATTAAAAAACGAAGTTGAGCATTAGCGTATAAAGGCTCGCACTGTCATCCTTTGGGGCTGATGAAAACGCGCCAGAGCTATTATTGTAGGCGTTGAACCTTTGCCATTCTGCGTTTAGGGAAACGTTGTAATCTAGGTCGTATCTCAATCCGAGTAAGAAACTGTCTCCACTTTTTTTATCCCGACTATTAAACTGCTGACCGTAAACAATATAAGGAGTCAGCTTGTTTACATTATAACTTGTTGTCGCGTACCAAGATGAGGAAAGATTGCTGGTCTGTCCTTCTGCCATAATCACAATGTTATCGAGCTCGTATCTTAACCCTAGAGAGAACAGATCGATCGTGTTGTTTTTTTCTGTTTCAACTAGACGGTCAATGATTGTGGTTCCGCCACCGGGAGTGGACTGCTCAATGTTAGAGAGCGTCGTTGTTTGATCATAATCGCCGTGGAGGTAGGAAAAATTCCAACGATAGCTCTCTCCGCTTAGCGTTAAGTTCATCCCTGCAGTATTGTTTGACTCAATTTCCAATTCAGTACGTTCATTGATGGTTACGTCACTATTGTCTTTAAACCCGACAAACGGCATGGCAGTAAGTACGACTTGCTCATTGAGGTCATGAATCCAGCGTGCAGATAGGCCGTTATAAGCCGTGATACCTAGAATGCTGTCATATACCTCATTCGGTGGGCGGGCTTGGGTAAAAGCGTGGCCGACATAGTTGTACTCAGACATCAAAAACAGTGGCAGTCTTAAGCGTCCTCCTCGTATTTCTATGTTTTTATAGGTATAAGCCAAATACGCCCACTCGAGCTGAGGCGAGCTCCAATGGTCTTGCGGGCGCTTTACGACTTGTGCGGATGCCCGAAATGCCTTGTGAAAATAATCGAGCTGCATGCCGAAAGTGGTATCGCAATCGAAACAAGATTCATCGCCAATAAAGCGGTTAACTAGTACCGTAGTTGGGTTATCGGATTTTGCCCACGATGTAGAGCCAAAACCACTTAAAGAAAGTTGTTCTGTTAGTTCAATCGTGGCTGAGCTCGGAAAGGTCGCGATACTCAGCGATAACATGGTTAAATATTTTTTCATATCAATTCTCCGAGCTAACCACACATAAAACATGAGCATTACTAGGGACGCTCGATGTTGGGGCATAACCAATTCTATTCGGCTTCTCTTGCATCCATGCTATGAGGTCATCAATGCTGGAGCGTGCAATCACTTTTGGCGGTCTAGCTTTACCTGAAAAAGACAAGCTTGCCCAATGCGCGTTCATTTGCGCTAAATTTTTGTTGAGAAGATAACGATAGAACTCAGCTCTTTCTGTTGATGTCGCAGGCCAGTCAGAGAGTTCAATTCGCTGGCCTTGTAAAAGTTGCGTCTTCCCTCTGTACAACTTTCGCGCTTTATTGACAGTGAGCGGAGAGAATTCGTCATTAAATGAGAAAACGGCGTAGCTCTCTGCAGCGAGAGCTTGGCAATTTAATGAAAGAAGGGCAATCAGAATAAACAGATAGCGTTTTATGTAACGCAAAGGAAAAGCAACGCGAGAATGATTTCTACTCATAGAATCCACCTACATTGCTTGTTCAATTTGATACAACAGTTTTTCTTTGCGCACAGGCTTTGGTACGTAGG
The DNA here is from genome assembly GCF_033338735.1 of Vibrio sp. Vb1127. Classification (NCBI taxonomy): domain Bacteria; kingdom Pseudomonadati; phylum Pseudomonadota; class Gammaproteobacteria; order Vibrionales; family Vibrionaceae; genus Vibrio; species Vibrio sp. Vb1127. The sequence goes on from NZ_JAWOTF010000002.1 coordinate 234,296, forward strand.
CATCCATTCCTGAATCAAAGCAGCGCTGAATGTCATCATCTACGACGCTTGCGGTTAATGCGATAATGGGCGTCTTAGCTAATCCTTTACTCGCTTCATAAGCTCTAATTTGCCTAGAAGCTTCAAACCCATCCATTATGGGCATCATGCAATCCATCAAAATAACATCAAACTTTCCATCTTTTTGGAACATCTCGACTGCAATTTGCCCGTTTTCAGCGACTTCGAATTGATAACCTGCTTTAGATAGCAATAGAGACGCCACTTTCTGGTTCACTCTATTGTCTTCGACAAGCAAGATGCGTTCGGAGCGAATAGGCGTTACCGTTGCTTCTGGTTGCTCTGAACTCGCAGGTAGTTTATGAGTTTTATCGGGGGTAGTGTTCTCTTGGTGTGGTTCAGCAGGCGTCGTGTTGGAAACACGTAACCCAATTGCCTTATCTAACTTCTCTTTAAGCAACCCTGCTTTAAACGGTTTGGGCACATAGTCATCCATTCCAACGTCAAAGCATTTTTGTATATCGTCATCGACCACACTTGCCGTTAGAGCAATAATCGGAATTCTGAAAGCGCGTTTTTCTTTTACTTCTATTTGACGAATTATTTGGGTGGCTTCAAATCCATCCATTACGGGCATCATGCAGTCCATTAAAATTATGCTGTATTGATTCTGTTGAAATTTCTCAACCGCTTCTTGTCCGTTTACTGCGACATCAAAGTCGAAGCCAGCTTTTGTGACGTGTAGCCCCGCGATTTTTTGATTGACCGTATTGTCATCAACGACCAAAATTTTCGGCAAAGATTTAACATGTTGCGCTGAAATGCTCTCTTGTTGTGCGTGCGAGAAATTTGCCGCACAACTTTCAAGTGCTTTAATTAAGCGCTGCCCTAGTAGTGGCTGAGTGACCAAGGCGCTGATACTGCTTCTAAAGTCGAATTGTGGGCTATGAAGGTGCTTGATGAGGCAGACACGAATGTTTCGTTTACAAAGGCTTTCTATCTCATCGATATGCATCGCCGCTGCATTTGGTGATGCTTCTACATGAATAACGATAACGCGCTCGTTATCAATCCACGTTGGCAACGCACTTAAGGTATCTACTGACTGCGTTATATTGATGTTGAAAAAACTTAACTCGTTACGCAGTTTTTGTTCTAGTTGAGTACTGCTGCATACAATCCATATGTCGTTGTGATTCAGAGCGTGATAAGCGTTAAACTCTTGCGTCACAACAGGAGCAGTTAGTTCAAAGAAGAAGCGACTGCCTTTACCTTTCTCGGATTCAAGTTGAATTTCTCCACCCATTAGCTCAACTAATTGCGTGCTAATGGCAAGCCCAAGTCCAGTTCCCCCAAATTGTCGGGTAGTAGAGTTATCCTCTTGGGCAAATGGAGCAAATATTTTCTTTTGCTGCTGGGCATCAATACCAATCCCAGAATCTTTAACGGAAAACTCGATGACCGCTTCACCATTTTTTATTTCGCGGGTGATGACCGATAGCTCTACACTGCCTTGTTCGGTAAATTTTACCGCGTTAGACATGAAGTTCATGACAACTTGGCGTATACGATGGTCATCCAACATTACGTGGTAAGGCGTGTTACGGCTAATGTTGACTTGCACATCGATGCCTTTTTCCTTTGCTTTCGGTGAAATGATAGAAGCAATGTCATAGATAGACTCTCGAACACAAGTTGAATGTGGGCTAATGAGCAACATCCCAGATTCAATTTTTGAGAAGTCTAGAACGTCATTAATTAAACTCAAAAGCAGTTGGGAGGAGGTTTCAATCGTATCGACGTAATCGCGTTGTGTGGCAGTCAGGGAAGTATCGGATAAGACTTCAGAGATACCAATAACGCCATTTAGCGGCGTGCGGATCTCGTGGGACATGTTGGCCAAAAAGCTACTTTTGGCTTTACTCGCCTTAATTGCATCATCTTTTGCTTGTTCTGCATCTTCTTTAGCTTGTGTGAGCTTTAGTCTGGACAACATCCGCTCATCACTAAGCTTTTTTACCTCTCGAGCAAACTTACTCAGCTCGTCTTTACCCTTTATTAGTTGAGCAAGAGGTGAATTTTCAGTGTTACTTTGTTCATTGCTTTCGTTACTGAGAAATTTGAGGACTAGATTCAAGTTTCCAGTAACTTTTCGCACCAATCTTAGCGTTAAACTTACGACCAACAGCGTTAAAAGGCTCATCATTGCGATAAAGGTAAAGCGGTGCTGTGTCGTCGTGTTGATTGTCTTTGATATATCATCACTCAGCTGCTGTTCCATTTTGTCGTCAACACTTTGTAATAACGATAAGCGTTTGTTGAGTGCAGATAACCCCGCATCAATCTCATCCGGGGTTAATGATTTGAGTTGAGCTGGTTGCAATAAATAGGCACGAAACTCTTGGCTTTTGATAAAGACTTCACCCGTAAACGTCTCAATGAGCAGATCTACTTGTTGTTGATTGGCATTTAGCGTCACAAAACGCTCTAGAAATAGTTGTTGGTTCTGGATTAAAGATTGGATAGAAGCCTGTGTTGTGAGGTCATACTCGTTATTTTCCTCTGAAGATCGAATCAAATATTCGCTTAATCTATGCTCTTCAGTGGACCAAAACATCAACCATTCAAGTTGCATCAAAGAAGAAAGGTGAGTGTTTGTTTCATAACTCACATTTCTAAAATAGACTTTGTCTAAGCTCATGAGGATTTCTTTGAACGTATCAGCGCGCCACTCTGCCACATCTAACTTTTCTTCTTGATTTTGCGAAGAGAGCGTCGAGAGGGTTGCTTCCTCAAAGCTTGTCAACTGGTTTAGTATCTCAGCGTTTTCACCGAATATTGGTGCAGCGGTGTCGCGTAACAATTGAGATATCTGCTGAGTTTTTAGTTGCTTATCTATTACATCAGGGTTATTCGGTAGGTGATAAAGCGAAGATACGCGGTCGATGTAGACAGAGAATAACTGTGCTTTTTGTAGTTCCTGAGCCTGGATAGAAAGGCTTTGTACATGTTTACCCGCGAGGACAAGCAACAATAAAATTGGCAGCAAAACCAACCCAAATAGCTTTTGTTTTACCGACAGGTTGTTCCAAGAAAAGATTCCTACCACGCGCATTTCCATATCCAAGAAGTTGATATGAAAAGTGTAGTTTATTTATCTCAGATGTTAGATTTTAAGAGAAAATTCATATTAATGAGGTGGGGGAAGTGTGACCGATATTGCATTACGAGTACTAACGCGCTAAGCGGCAATAGTTAACAAAACGGCGTTCTAAGCAAAGTGATTGACGCTTTGAGCGCCACTCCCTCGTTGGTATTCAAATGCAATCAATTCCTCGGCAGGTACAGGTCTACCTAAGAAAAAACCTTGTACGACGTCACAGTGGAGAGACTCCATTCGTGTGAGTTGAGTTTGAGTTTCTACGCCTTCGGCTACTACTTTCATTCTTAGGTTGTGAGCCATGGATACAATCGCGCGAACTAATGAATCGTCTTGATCGCTTTTTCGGATTTGAGCGATAAATGAACGATCAATCTTGAGCCCGTCAAAAGCCATATGTTGTAGGTAGGCAAGGGCTGAATACCCCGTACCAAAGTCATCTAGCCAAACTTCCACTCCGATACTTTGTAGTTTTTTAAGCACATATTGAGCTTTCTCTGTATCATCAATAAAAAGTGACTCTGTCACTTCAACATGAATGGTTTGAGGGGCGACATCATGTCGTCGTAAATACTTAGAAAATAATTGACTTAAATCTTGGCGATAGATTTGTCTTGGGGACAAGTTTAATGCGATGTGAAAATCAGTACCGAAATGTTCTGCCCACATTGCCCGCTGAGCAACTGCCGTCTCAATGATATGTTCTCCAAGCTCCAATATTAAATCACTTTGCTCTGCGATCGGGATAAACGATTCTGGACTGATATAGCCTTTCTCGGGATGATTCCACCTAACCAATGCTTCGACCCCAATTAGGCGATAGGTTTTTAGATCAAATTGTGGTTGATACCACAGCTCGAATTGAGACAAATCACGTACTGAACGACGCAGTTCTCGTTCTATGTATAAACGTTGTTTAATCGTTTCATCAAACGTGGAATCGTATATCGTCATAATGTCTTTACCGCGTCTTTTGGATTCCTGCGCCGCAAGAGAAGAAAGCTGTAAAAGAGACTCAGCGTTTGAACCAAATTCTGGATACACAGCAATTCCGAGGCTTGCCGTAATTTGAATATCGTTCTCTTCCAAACTAAAGGGAGAGAGTAGTTGGCGATGAATAGCGTGCGCTTTTTCTCTAGCTTCATGATTGTCCGAGCACGGAAAGGTCAGTACAAATTCATCCGCACCTACTCGACTTACGATGGTCGAAAGGCGGTAAAGCGGCTTAAAATAACTCGGCAAACGGCCTTGAAGCTCTGAGGCAAGATGGCCTAGCAATTTATCCCCAATGTTATGTCCATAGTTATCGTTAATGTGCTTAAAGTCATCCAAGTCAATAAACACAACCGCGAGTGAGGGGGATTTGTGGTCAGTTATTTGCGTTTGAATATCAATGAGTAACTTTTCTCGGTTTGGCAGGGAAGTCAGAATATCGTGGTACGCCATGAACTCAACTCGGCTGGTGTATCGGTTCACTTTGTTTGACATTTTGTTGTACGCCGAAATAAGTTCTCCCACTTCATCTTTGCTTTGTATGTCGGTGACTGGCAGCGCTTGGGTATTTGACTCTGAAAATTGATCTTTTAGTTGCTTGAGTGGCTTAGTTAACGACCGCCCCAAAGCATAAGCGATGATGCTACCGAATAGAACGGATATCCCACTGATCGTTAGCAGCAAGTTAAACATCTTCTGTTTATCGTTTGAGGTAATCGCTTGGACTTGTTCAATGTTCTGTTCTTTCTCTTCCAGTAGATGTATCAAGTTAAGCTCAAGATACACCGCCCCAAGAGTAATGTTTGATTGCTGAATCGGCGCTGCGATCTCCAACTGATGCTTGGAAAAGGAAACGAGAGTTCTGGATTCTTCTATTGCTTTCAAAATAAAAGGAGAGCGGTAATGAGGTTGGGCAAACATCCTTAGCTGAGTAGTGCCGTCGTGAAAGATTAGCCCTTCATTGTCAACAACATGTATTTTCGAGACATCTGGCTGGCTCAATGTGGCCTTAATTTGCTCATACGCTTGACTGATATTGTCTGTATAGAGTGGATCAAAAAGCTGTTTTGATAATAGCTCTGCATAAACCAACCCTTTTTGCTTAACGTAAGATTCTGTTTTTTCTTGAGAGTTGTTCGTGATTTGTTGAGTTAAGCTATTTGAATACGCATCGTAACCGTGCATGTATAGCGCAAGATTTATCACCACAACAAACAAGACAACGAACATTGTCGAGCAAATGTATTTGGTTTCGAGTGAGAGCTTTTGAAACATCAATCCACCTTCGGTAACAAGTGAACTGACTTGCGCACTGTACTTAAGGAGGCTCGCATTTCTGGAGTAAGCGCGCTGAATTTTTTGGTGTTCTGAAACTTTTTAAGTGCGAGAGAGCCTTCGTGAGTTGTATCCATATCAAGCAGTATGGACGTGATTTTACGCTGTTGCTCAAGGCTCATGCTTGGAGAAGCGAGAATCAAATCCCTGGGTATTTCAACAGAACGAGAAAAAATCGCTAGTTTGTCTTTCATGTTCTCTGGCAAATCTTTGGGATTGTTCCAGTTGAAGTTACTGAATGCTCCAGCTGCAACTCTCTGTTTATATACCCACACAGATAGGTTGATTTCATTTGACTGAGCGAGTTGCTCATCAAGGAATAAATAACCAATACTGTCTTTGGCCGGTTTGTCATCAGGAGAGGGAAGGTATTGCAGTTTTTCTCCGTGATTCAGCAATGTAATCGCAGGTAGGTAATAGCTGCTGGTAGACGTGCGCTTTTCGAAAACAAGCGTTTTCCCGCGCAGGTCAGAAAATGACTCAATGCCACTCTCTTTATTAGTAAAGAACACCGTATGATATTTTTGCAGGCCTTTTTTCCATCGTATAGCGAGGACTTGGCTATTAGACTCCTTTTCTAAGGTCATCGCATTAAAGGGGGTCGCCGTTGCAATTTGAACGGTGCCATTTTCAAGCGCAACCGCGAGCTGACGATAATTTTTAAATACCTTTACCGCCCCTTTTGCGTAACCATATTCAGCCATATTTTCAGTTACATACTGGGTAAGGGGCGTCGCTTTTTTGATTTTACTTTGGGCTTTATTCGACACAATGCCAAACGTGAATGTTTTCTCAATATTATCTTGTGCACTGACGACAAAAGGTGAACTCAGCAAAGTGAGTAATAACAGAGTGCAGGCAGGTTTCATCCGGCTTCAACTTCCTTCTGGTGCATGTCAGTAATATTTAGTATTTATCAATGTGCCGAAATCAATCTTAAAAACAGTATGATGTACAAATTTCGTTGTGTGCGCACTTTTTATAATGTGACTCGGTCACTTATTCCGTTCAAATAGTACCGAATTTGACGTTTATGTACAGGATGAATGTATCACCGTGAGTCTGAATTCACTGGATTCTTGGTCAAGCGCTGTATTGGCTGTGAGCTAATGCGCCTTATGTATCGCTATTTTGTACTAAGAAAATTTTTCCAATTGTTTTTGATACTTTTTCTCGAGAGCTTCATTGCCTGCTGCACGTTCAAGTTGAATCATGAGTTGCAAAGAGGGCTTCTTCACGCCATACATTTGATTGAATCTCATTAATCGAATTCTAGCTTCAGTATAATCACCGCTATCAATTTCTATTTTAGCGAGTTGCAAAATCGATTTTGGTCTATGAGGGTCATGATCGATAGCTCTAGTAAAGTAGTATCTCGCTTTGTCTTTATCTTGTGATTTTAGAGCACAAAAAGCTGCATTCTCATAGCTTGCTGGAATAAGGTAGTAATAAGGCTGCTCAATGGCTCGATTAAACATCTGATCGGCTTTTTCGAAGTCACCTCGCTTGCAAAGAAAAGTACCGTAGTTATTGAGCACATTTCCGTTTTTAGTATGTTGGCGTAGAGAGCGTTTATACATCTGTTCGGCTTTAACATCTTCACCAACCGTTTCGTAGTAGTGAGCCATAGATAATTGCGCGCGATAGTATTGAGGTGCGTGGTTTAAGGCTTGTTGTAAGTTATCATGCGCGCGAATCATGTTACCGCCGTTTAAATAACCTAAGCCAAGTGCGATACGTGATTCTGCCATTGCCACAGGATCGGCTTTAACGACAGGGCTTCCATCTTCTTTCACCGTCACGCAACCCACGAGTGCAAACTGAGACAATAATATTAGTGCACCGAGCTTTGCTGTTTTCATTCTTTATCCCTACATCCCTGAATCTTTCTGCATGATATGAATTACTTAGCAAAAGCCTATTGAGGAAAAAACACTATGCGATCAGGTTTGCAAACTGTTATGAAAAAGCCGCCATATGGCGGCTTGGTTCACATATTACATTTCGGTAATGATGAGTGCTTTGTTTGCTTATTTTGAAGCTAATCGTCTTTAGTGAAAGCATCTTCACTGAAGTGATCGAGGTCGTACGGTGTTTGCTGATAAACACAGTAGTTCAGCCAGTTTAAAAAGAGGAGGTGTCCATGGCTTCTCCAGCTTGCAATTGGTGGGTTATCTGGGTTGTTGTTTGGGTAATAGTTGACAGGAATAGCGGGCTCCATACCTTCGCTTAAATCTCGGATATATTCATTATGTAAGGTGTGAGAATCATACTCAGGGTGTCCTGTGACAAAGACATTGCGCTTGTCTTTTGTGGTGGCCAAGTACACACCTGCGACATCCGATGTCGCTAAAATGTCTAAGTTAGTATGCTCTTCTAGAAAGTGAGGCGAAAAATCTGCGTACCGCGAGTGAGGAGCCAAAAACGTGTCATCAAATCCACGTAAGATAGGGTGAAATTGATGATGGATTTGATGATGATACACGCCTGAAAGTTTTTCTTTACGCGTTTTTTTAGGTAGATCGTAGAGTAGCTTTAGTCCTGCTTGCGCAGCCCAGCAAACATAAAGAGTGGATGTCACATGATCTTTTGCCCACTCCATGATGGTTTTGAGATGATCCCAATAAATGACATCTTCAAATTGCACCAAACCTAATGGAGCCCCAGTAATGATCATGCCATCGAAGTTTTTATCTCGCACCATTTCAAATTGGCGATAAAACGTGTCTAAATGTTCAGTTGGCGTATTTTTACTCGGGCGGTTATCAATGCGCAGTAATTCGACGTTAACCTGTAGTGGGCTGTTTGAGAGTAGACGCAGAAACTGAGTTTCAGTCTCTATTTTTTTTGGCATCAGATTAAGGATCAGCACTCTTAAAGGACGTATTTCCTGACTCGCTGCACGCGTTTCACTCATCACGAAGATGTTTTCTGTCCTTAATACATCGGTAGCTGGTAATTGATCTGGAATTCTAATTGGCACGACTTTCTCTCCCTAAGTATAGTCAATCTAGACGTCTATACTTCTAAAGCTAACTTAATTAAGTTTAGATGTCGATACGAAATCCGACTTTTCAATCTACTCTTTACATTATGGTAAACCGTACTCGGGGTTGTCACACAATTGTGACTAAAGCAGAGTTTCTGATGAGATAGGTTTGAAACGCAGTGTGTACTATTTGCTGGTAATTATGCGATCACGTTAATATGTGAAGGTGACTTCGTAGTAAGGAAGTCTCAAATTAATGAGCCATACTAAAAACAATCAGCTCACCATTTTGCATTAATGTGCATATTTGGAAACATCGTCAGTGGAGGACATTATGTTCGGTATTTTCAAGAGAAAGACAAAGATTCAGAGCATAGCTCAAGAAGTTCCTTGCGTGCTACTGCATTCGTTTGGTGATAAAGACATTTATACGCCGGAAGAGATTGATCAAGCTCTTCAAAAGCTGGGTTATGATAAGAGCAAGGATATCAGTCATTATCAGTATGCGTATGGAATGTTTGCCGATGAAGCCTCTTACGAGCTCCTAGAACTAACGGATGAGCTAGGTAATTATGGTCATTTCCAACGTGAAGTAGGTAAGATGCTACTCAATACACCTGAGCCGATTGATATGCATATCTACTTTGAAATTTCTCGTCAGCACCAAAACGTCAGCCTTTCACCTGGTCATCAAAAAGTAAGCGAAAGTGATGGTGTGTAAACATCGTTAGTGGTATTCCATCGTGAGATGAGTTGGGTATAATGCGCGGCCTAATTATCCGGACATGTTGTCGGTTACATTTCTGTTGAGCGTTAATGCCTTATGTTCAAAATGCTTGTCTCTATGCCACCAATGTTGGCGCTGTCGATAGCGATTGTATGTGAAGTGATTGCCACTTCTTATATTCCCAAAACAGAGCAATTTACGAAAGTAATGCCGAGCACAGTCGTTTTGATTGGTTACGGCATCGCTTTCTTCTTGCTTTCCGTCACAGTGCAAACAATGCCTGTCGGGGTTGTTTATGCCATATGGAGTGGTGCTGGGATCGTTTTGGTTGCGACGGTTGGTTACTTTGTTTACGGACAGCGTCTAGACTTACCAGCCCTAGTTGGTATTGGGTTTATCATCGCTGGTGTGTTGATCGTAAATTTATTATCCAAAACAGTAGGGCACGAATAACGCCACTCTACTTGTTAAGTGAATAAGAAGCCGCAGCGAGAAATTGCTGCGGCTTTTTAGTACAAATTCAATCGCTAATGGCGAGTATTGATATGACGTCTTATTGTTGTATTCATCACGGTCGCATTATGTGATTGAAAAACAGGCATTATTTAGCGCATTGAAAATACAAAGTTATGTTTCTTCAAACTTTAGGAAAGGGCAGTAGATAAATCACTCCGATAGATGTTAACGTGGCGACTCATCTTTACTGCTTTTTCATTCCCTACATATTTCTGCAAAGTTCTTATTGTGTAGTGTGTCGAAGAACCATAGAATCCGCGCGCTTTAATTTATGTTATTAGCGTTATCAATGATAAAAGTGCAGTCCATTATCATTGTTTTTATCACTTATAGATGGGCACATCTGACAATACTTACATGAACAAATACAAAAAGCCTGCATTCAAGGCCGAATTTCTTTTGCCTCGTTACTGGGGAACGTTAATTATCATTAGCGTGATGTACTTACTTAGCCTCCTTCCTTTTAAAGTTCAACTAGCTTTGGGACGCAACATTGGTCGTTTAGCTATGCGAATCATGAGAAAACGTCAAGTTACTATCAGACGCAATCTTGAGCTTTGCTTCCCTCATATGGAAGAATGCCAACGCGAAGCAATTCTAAAAGACAACATCGACAATACTGGCATCGCACTTTTTGAGACCGCAATGGCATGGTTTTGGTCAGATAAACGGGTAAACAAACACGTCACGATAAAAGGCATGGAGCATCTAGAGGCTTTAGAGAAGTCAGGCAAAGGTGCATTAATGTTGGCCGTACACTCAATGAATCTAGAGTTAGGTGCTCGAGCTTTTGGCATTAAAAAGTCTGGAACCGGTGTTTATCGCCCAAACAATAATCCGTGCTTTGATTATTTTCAGTATAAGGGACGCTCTCGCTCTAATCGTACACTGATTGATCGTAAAAACGTCAAAGCCATGCTTGAATCACTTAAAACGGGTGAGCGGGTTTGGTATGCACCGGACCACGATTATGGTAACCGACGCTCGACATTTGCACCGTTATTTGCCGTTAAAAATGCTTGTACTACGACAGGTACAAGTTTGTTGGTTGATTCTACAGATTGCGCCATTGTGCCTTTTACGATGGTAAGAGGAAAAGACGGACACTATACCCTAACCATTAGTGCGCCCGTCGACGGTTTCCCGAAAGAGGATCATCAACGCGCCGCCGCATTCGTGAATCAAATAGTTGAAACATCAATCATGGCAAGTCCGAGCCAGTATATGTGGCTTCATCGTCGGTTTAAAACTAGACCAGAGGGTGAGGACTGTTTGTACAAGCCTAGGCTCATCCCTAGCTTGGCATAACACATAGATAGCCTACAAAAAGCCCAAGGAACATACGAACCTTGGGCTTTTACTTTCTATTCTTTTCGCTTTATAAGTAGCGATCTTTTAGGTGAGCTTGAAAGTGTTTAGCATTCAGTGTTTCACCCGTGGCTTGTTTTACCAACTCATCAGTGGTGAATAAGCTACCTTTACTCCAGATGTTTTCCGAGAGCCAATTGAATATCGGAGCTAAGTCGCCAGAACGAATAACCGCATCTACATCGACGGTTTGTTTCATTGCTGCCATAAATTGTGCAGCGTACATCGCACCGAGCGTGTAGGACGGGAAATAGCCAAAACTTCCGTCTGTCCAATGGATATCTTGCATACAGCCATTTTTGAAGTTTCCTTCGGTTGATAGCCCCAAGTACGCTTTCATCTTTTCGTTCCAGAGTTCTGGTACATCTGTATGTTTGATGACGCCGTTCATGAGATCTCGCTCAATTTCATATCGAAGAATAACGTGAGCAGGATATGTAAGTTCGTCAGCATCTACGCGAATAAAGCCTTTTTCTACGCGAGTGTAAATTTTGGCTAAATTGTCTTTTTCGAATTCACTACCAGAAAAATGGTTAGAAGCCAGTCGAGCGAGGTGATCGATAAACGCGCTGCTTCGTCCTATTTGCATTTCAAAGAAGAGTGATTGTGATTCATGAATACCCATAGAGCGAGCTTCTCCCGCGGGTGTTCCTGATAAATCTTTTGGTAGCCCTTGCTCGTATCGAGCATGGCCAGTTTCGTGGACAATCCCCATCAATGATTGGACAAACTCGTTTTCATTATAACGTGTCGTAATACGTACATCTGTCGGTACACCGCCACAAAATGGGTGGGTACTCTCATCAAGTCGACCGTGTTCAAAATCGAATTGAAGTAGCTTCATGACTTCCAAACCGAGCGCTTTTTGCTTTTCCGCAGGGTAGTGTGCAGTTGGCAATAAGATGTTGTCTGATTGTTGTTTTTCAAGCGCTTCATCGATCAAAGTAGGAAGCCAGGTTTTCACGTCAGCAAAAAGAATGTCTAACGACGCAGACGTTGTGCCAGGTTCATAAACATCGAGCATGGCATCATAAGGAGTCGTGCCATTTGCTTCGGCTCTAATTTGCGCTTCTTCCTGCGATAGCTTTACTACTTCAGCCCAGTTCTTTTCAAAACCAGCCCAGTCATTTTCTCCACGTTGTGTACGCCATGCATGTTCACATTTGGAGCCAGCAAGAGATTGAGCTTGAACTAATGATTCTGGTAGTAAGTTAGCTTGCTGCCACCCACGCTTCATTTCTCTTAGGATAGATTTTTCTTTTGTAGACAGCGTCTCTTCTTCTGCCTGAGCGAAAAGCTCTCCCAAGTGCGGTTGAGTCATTAAAGAATGGATATGTACATCAAGCTCTGCCGTGGCATTCGAGCGTGCTTCAGCGCCACCAGGTGGCATGACCGCTGCTTGATCCCAATCTATGATGGCAGATAGATGCTCAAAATTTGCCACTTTTTTGGAATGTTCAACGAGTTTTGTAAATGCGTTCATGTGACTACTCTTATTCTTTTGTTCTTTCCCTAAACACCCGATAACGGGTCCTTCATATGGTGTTGCACTAAGCAACCTGCGTTAATTTACTAATAATTAACAATTAACTCCAACCCATTGTCCATAAACTCACCCAGTTGTATAGCTCTCTTAAAAAAGAAGCTTGCGAATCTTGTGGATTGGCGGTATTGATGAAGGATTGACAATTAATTATCACGATAATATGGATATTTTGAATTTCGAGGCATTTATTATTGCCATTACGATTTTAACGTTAACGCCAGGTTTAGATACTGCACTTGTTATCCGTAACACTAGCCGCTCGGGCCTAAAAGATGGATGTACAACCAGTCTAGGGATTTGCTTTGGCTTATTCGTACATGCTTTTTTTTCTGCGGTTGGTATCTCGGCGATTCTTGCGCAATCAGCAGAGTTGTTCCAAATCGTAAAAATGATTGGCGCAGCTTATCTTATCTGGCTTGGTTTGAGCAGTTTAAAAGCGCTAATGTCGTCGAAAGATGGATTGACCGTGACCGAGCAGATTCACGAAGTGTTTAATGGTAAGCGCTCTTTTAGAGAGGGCTTTCTTTCTAACGTCTTGAACCCGAAAACGGCGGTCTTCTATTTGGCTTTCTTGCCACAGTTTGTGAATCCAGAAGGTTCACCCTTGCTTCAATCAATGATGATGGCATCTGTACACTTTGCTATTGCGATGGTTTGGCAGTGTGGTTTAGCTGGCGCGCTTAACTCGGCTAAAAATCTACTAAAGAATGCAAGCTTTATGAAGTGGATGGAAGGCGCGACGGGCGCAGTATTAGTCGCACTTGGTGTGAAGTTATTAATTGAAAAACCCGTTTAATGCGTAATATTTATCGATTGTTGATACTACTCGCTGTATTTATTGTGGGGATAGGTGCCGCTGTTGCTTGGCATACGTGGCCACAAGTACAGTTTGCGCAACGCGGCATGATCTGGTCTTGGCACTGGGGCTACTTCGAGCCTTTTGCTAATGGAATACAACAAACGCGAACTCAAGACACTAAACAGTTATTGCTCAGGCGTGTGTATTTGCATGACGCTATTGTCGTTTTTGTTTCGACAACTATGGACAATAAATTTGAGGTCGACGTTGTAAAAGAGCAAACCTGTGAACCTAAAACGACGACTTGGGCTTCGGTCTCTGTCAATCATCAACGTGTCAGGCATGTACCTATGGTGTGCGATGCGTTTGGGCAAGGCTACTTTTATCGCTACATCGGGAAACATCTGGAATCGATTGAGGTTGGTGTCGGCGACTCGTTTGTAACAGAAGCATTTTTAGACTGGCCGCTATCAGAGTTGAAAGCGGATCAATTCAAGCAAAAAAATGCGAAGTTTTTTGAAGAACGTGGAGAAAACGTTGAGCATCAATGGTTGAGAGATTAACCATTTAACCGAAGATAAATAAAGCCCGCTAAATAATAGCGGGCTTTATGTTTTTACCATTTCTAATGTGCTTTGCTCTCCGTTACTGGTAGTTTGTGACCGAACAGCTGTCGTTTCACTAAGCTTTCACTGCTTCAACTTCACCTGATTGCGATGTTGAGCTAAAGAACAGTTTGGTTTCTGCCAGTACGACGTGACGCAGTGCGATCAAACCAATCAGGTTAGGAATTGCCATCAGACCGTTTACGATATCAGCCAGTAGCCAAATCATATCGAGGTGAAGGAATGCACCAGATGCCACCAAGCCAACGAAAATCAGTTTGTATGGAAGCACAGCTTTAGTTCCGAACAGGAACACAACGCAACGCTCACCGTAGTAGTTCCAACCAAGAATGGTGGTAAAAGCGAAGAACATCAAACCGATTGAGATGAGCATAGGGCCAAATGTATCTGCATTTAAACCCACCGCAAAAGCATGAGTCGTCATCGCGGCGCCTGCTAGGTCACTTTGCCATGCACCGGTCAGGATTAGAGCAAGGCCTGTCATGGTACAAATAATGATGGTATCGAAAAAGGTACCCGTCATTGAAATTAGGCCTTGTTTAACACAAGAGTCTGTCTTCGCTGCTGCTGCTGCCATAGGCGCGCTACCCAAACCTGATTCATTTGAGAACACACCGCGAGCGATACCTGATTGGATTGCCAGCATGATGCTTGCACCTAAAAAACCACCAGTCGCTGCTGTTGATGTAAAGGCTGAAACCAGCACTAATTCAACGGCATTGAACAATTGGTCTGCATTCATGATGATCACGCTTAAACACGCCAACACATAAAATACAGCCATGGTAGGAACCACTTTTCCTGCAACGTTAGCAATGGATTTGATGCCACCCAAAGTTACGAAAGCAACCAAAAGAGTTAGTACAAAGGCAGATAGCTCACGGTTAACACCAAGAGATATCTCACTTGCATCCAGAATCGCGTTTACTTGTGGAAACGTACCGATACCAAAACAAGCAACACCCAAAGCAAACACTGCAAACATGATCGCGAGAGCTTTTGAGCCAACACCGTATTGCAAGTAATACATTGGGCCACCAATCATTTGGCCTTTATCATCGACTCTTCGGTACTTAACCGCCAACAAACATTCGGCGTATTTAGTCGCCATTCCGAAAAGGGCAGCGAGCCACATCCAGAATAGAGCGCCTGGTCCACCGAGTTTGATTGCTGTGGCAACACCAACAATGTTACCAGTACCAATTGTTGCTGAGAGCGCAGTACAAAGAGCTGCAAAGCTAGAAACGTCACCTTGAGTATTAGATGACCTATCTTTACTGAATACCATCGCTAGCGCTGTTGGGAGGTGTTTAAACTGGATCAAGCCAAGGCTAAAAGTGAAGTAAACACCTGTACCTACTAGCAAAATAAGCAGCGGTGGACCCCAGACAAAATTATCGATGGTTTGTAGTAAAGATTGTAGGTTGTTCATGATTTCCCCTTAATAAAACAACTAATAAGGAGAAGAGGGAAAGGACGAGATCAACGATCTCTAAAAGAACTAAGCTATTGGTTGTAGGCGGGAAGGCCAAGCCAAAATAGTTAGGTTGTAACTTTCCACTCCTCTGTCCTTTTGCCTGAGAGTTTCACCTTGCGTGAGTGCAAGACTTGCTCCTTCGGCGACCGATTTAACGGTTCTCTCCAGAGGTTCCTCCAACTACAGTCCCCGCTACCTAGGTAGCACCTGAAATAGTTAATTCTTCGGCGAGTTATGCTAATCAAATGTTAAAATTTGATTAATAACCACTCTCCTGCAGTCTTCATCGGAACAATTACTCAATTAAATGAGTAAAGGTTAGTTAATGATGCTGGTCATCATTAACGTGTGAACTCTATCATGTTTTTGGTCCATTTCAACACCCTATGTCAATTTATTTTCAATGAAATAACCTCATCAATTTTCATGAAGGTATGTTTGCCAATCTTTTTGTGCGAGTCACGGCATAAATAAAATTTATTGGGTTAGGGAATGGAACCCAAAACACTTCAGAACGATAAATGTGTTTCGATCGTTACGACATAAGTTATTCAATTAAGGACACAAAATTGATTAAAATCGGAGCACTTATTTTAAAATCTACGCTAAGTTGACCTTATGGTACGTATAAATGGGTTACAATGAATCTTTGTGAAACAGTCTACGGACCTAGGCAGTTTTTCATGAGTGGACAAGGAGGCGGTATGACCAGGTTATTAGCCATTGCGGTGTTGATTGCAGTAGCATTTGTGTTGTTTCGTTATCGAACCAATGAAAAAGTCCAAAAAGCGACCGTTATAACATTAATTGGCGCATTTCTGATTTATACAGCATCAATTATGTTTGCGGAATTGATCCGCTAGCAAAGTAAAAGAGTCCTTGGAGTAGTATACGGTGAGTTCTCAGAACAAAATGGAAGAGCAAGACGACGTAGTTGTCATTGAAGAGCGTGACAAACGTACGCATATCTATATCGCAATCGCTGCGGTGTTAGGCTTGGCATTTGGTGGCCTTGTTGGATCGGTTGTCACTGCGAACAAGTGGGAATCGACTTACCACGTATTAGAAGAAAAGTATCAAGCACTAACGCAAGATAAAACCCAGTTGGCATCTCAAGTAAAAGTGCGTGAAGAGGCGCTTGACCAAGAAATACAAAACCAAGTTAGTGAGTTACTTGCCGCGAAAGACGAAGCGCACCAGAAAGCACTTAAGAAGTTGCAAAAGCAATTGACTGAGGTCGAGAAGGTCAACTTGTCACTAGAGTCTCAATTGAAGCAGCAGGCAGATAAGATCAACACGACGAAGTCAGAAAATGAGAAGTTGAGTCGTCAAGCGGATATGCAAGCGACTATGTTTGAGCGGTCCCGCGAAGTATTCCAGAAAGAGCTAAAAATTTCGCAAGAATTAGAGTCTCTCGAGAAAGAACGGTCGAAATTATTACCTAAGATTGAGAAACTCAAGAAAGAGTGTGACGTATTTTTAGAAGGCAAATCTTGGGACGTGAAGTCGGACGCTTGTGATAAACATGATGAAGCTAATTCACGACTAAGTCAGGTCGATCAAATGATTGAAGTCTATAAAATGGACCTCAAACAAATCAAAGCAATAACGGAAGATATCGGCCTTTAAGTCTTTTGTATCCGATTTTTGAAAAGCAAAAGGAGCTCTTTAAGAGCTCCTTTTTCGTTGTTAGCTATGACTTTTAGGCTGTCGCGTATATTAGATTCGTGAGGCGTCATAGCCTGAGGCGAGCAGGAGCTCTCGTTCGTGTTTAATCAGCTGAGCTCGATCTTCAATTAGTTCATTGAGTGCTTGAGATGGCTTACCTGCTAATGCTTTGAACGAAGCAAAAGATTCCGCGGTGTCGATTTTATCAATCATCTGACTGATGACATTACGAGCCTCACACGGGTTACTCGTCGTTGTAAAGTATTCTACTTGCTTTGCTGCCAATTTCATCTCAGTTAATAGCTCAAGCGGGCTACTTTCTTTGGCTACTGCCATGTAGTTATCCAGCACGCGCTTTGCGTAAAGCAGTTCTTTGAGGGGGATATCTCTTCCGCTCTCGATTAGGGATTCGCTAAGGATCATACTTGAGCTCATGGGCATTCCTTCTTATTACTACGCCGCTTTTGATGTTTCCTTGAGTCTAATTTATTGAAGTCACATTGGGAATGGGTAAAAAGCATTTTTAACGCATTTTTATTCATTTATGAAAACGCGAATGCGATGCTTATCTGGATCGATAGCCATAAAATTTAACCCATACACTGATGTCGCTGGTGGTTGAACAAACTCAACACCTAGGCCTTTCCAGCGCTTGTAAATGCGCTCTAACGTATGCCTGTTGGGCACTGATAAAGACAACTCGGTACCACCACCTCGAATGCCGCTGTAGGGTGAAAGATTATCTCTTTGCTTGAGTGTCAACGTTAAGCCTTCGGTCATTGGAATAGCGGCAAAGGTTGGAGACAACTGCGTGACTTTGCGTTCGAACAGTTTCGAATAAAAAACTTGGCTTATGTGGATGTCCTCAACGTAGAGAACGAATGAATTGATAGTCAGCATGGTTTGTTCCTTAATCAATTAGAAATAGTAGGGGCAATCTAACGTAAAGGAACGACAGGAGTTGTCAGTAGAACATTCCCGAGGTGAGTGACAGAATAAGAAAAAGGAGCCGTTTAGCTCCTTTTTATCAGCGGAATCATTGGTATTAATGAGTGTGTTTGGAAGAATACCAGTTGTTTTGATACGCTTTAGATGCAAATAATGCGTTTGCTTTTGCACGCTCGATAATAGACTCGTCCACCTCTAGCGGCTTCATGGTTTGGTCTTTAAAGTCGTACGCCAGGGTCGATATCTTTTCACCAGGGGAAAGCACAACGAGATTGTCGCGCGTTAAATAACCAAAGTTTTTGTCGTATTGCATCATTGCGCGTTCATCTTCGCGAGCCAGTGGCTTCGTTAAATCACGACCAATCATCGGTGTTTTAGCATCTACCCCAATCAGAGATAACAGTGTAGGCGGCATGTCTATGTTGTTTGCTATGCGGTCATCTTTACGTGGTTGAATGCCTTTACCAAGGATCAGTGCTGGAATGTGAAAGTGCTTAACCGGAACAAGGTTAGCGCCAGAAACACGTGCATCATGATCTGCAATTACAATGAAAATGGTATCATCCCAATAAGATGACTTTTTCGCCTTTTCAAAGAAAGTGCCCAAAGCGTAATCGGAATATTTAACGGCGTTGTTACGCGTCATATGTTCTGAATCGTATGGCTCAATTTTGCCTTTCGGATACTCATAAGGGCTATGATTACTTGACGTAAAAACTAAGCTAAAGAAAGGTTTGTCGCTTTTTGAAAGGCGTTCAAACTCTTCGTTTGCTTTGTTATATAGATCTTCATCACTAACACCCCAAGAGCCAACAAAGCTTGGGTTGTTATAATCGTCTTCTTCTACTATTTGATCAAAACCGTTACCGAAGAAGAAAGTTTTCATGTTGTCAAAGTTGGCTTCACCGCCGTAAATAAATTGCGTGTGATAGCCTTGAGCTTTCAGTAAGTCCGCGATGGTAAAGAAACCCGTTTGGCTTTTACTCAGCTTCACTACCGCGCGAGACGGAGATGGAGGAAAGCCCGTGGTTACGGCTTCAATTCCACGAACAGAACGAGTACCAGTGGCGTACATTTGTGTGAACTGCCAACCTTCCTTCATGAGTTCGTCAAGGTTTGGTGTTAGAGGCAAACCGCCCAAAGCACCGACAAATTGGGCGCCTAAGCTTTCTTGTAGCAAAATCACTAAGTTTTTATGTTTACCCTGGTAAGTCGCGGGGTTACTGTTCATGGTTGGGAGTAATGAAGGGGTGAAGTCGGACTTTGTTGATGAAGTGCGAACTAATTCCAACATCTTTTGAGTGTCCATTTTTCCGTAGAACTGCTCAGCACTCTTTTCTGACTTCATGCTATTAACCGCAAACAACAATGAGTAAGATGAGTTCAGTGCTAAGTCGTTAAGCAGTGGATCGTTAGAAAAGGCGACCATAGCAGGATTTAGCGGGCGGTGCCCTAAAGATGAGCGAGCACCTGCAACCCCAAAAAGAACAACGAAAAGTGCCAATAGTGGTCGCCATTTCCAGTTGACCTGCTGCGCCTTATCGGTCAGTTTCTTACTCCACTTCCAACCTAAAGTGATGGTTAAAACTGTACCTAACGCACCAATAAACAGTTCTAATTTGTAGCCAGTCCAGAGCATACTCAAGACTTCTTTTGGGTAGATTAAGTATTCCACAAACAGGCGGTTTGGACGTAGGTCGTATTCCTGAATGAATGGCGCTGTTGCTAGCTCCATGTATACAAGCACCCAAAGCCCTAAAACCATCCATATGCGTAATATTCGCTTCCAACACTCTCCCATCTTACCGGTTAATGGCATGAAGGTTGAAAACAGTGCTGGAAGAATAAATAACCAGCAAAGCGTTGCAATATCTACGCGCAAACCTTGACCTAGGATGTAAATTAAGTCGTTTAGAGAGTCAATACGGTCAATCTGCCAAAAAGCTAGCAAAACTCTTGAGATAGACAGAAATAGAAGCGAAAACAAAGAAAAGGCAGCAATTGGCTGCAAAGGCCCCCACACAGAGCTCTTTGATAAGTTTTTCATATTTATTCGAATAGTTTAATTGTTATGTTGTGTTGTTTTTAGCAAAGAAAGCGTGAAATAAACGTGAATTATAATGTGGGTTTATGGTCGAGTAGTGTAAGTGTTGGTATGTCTATGTAAGGGGGAGGGGCGTTTGTGTAAAAAAAGAGCCAGTTGATAACACCAACTGGCTCTAGAGGTTGATAAAGGCATGATTACATTGCGGCTTTCTTCGCTTCTTCGACCCATGCGTCGAACTTTTTCTGGTTCGCTTTGATCCAACCATTTACATGAGACTCGATGTCCGCTGAGCTGTTCTTACCTTGGCTCATCATCATATTCTGAGCACTAACATCATTGATATTTAGTTTGATGATTTCAAATAGCTTCGCAGCAGCAGGGTTTTTTTCCGTAAACTCTTTATTGGCAACGATGCGCATAGAGTTCATCTCGAAGCCGTAGTTCTTACCGTTCTCTAGTGTCGTATCAATGTCCTTACGCTCACCAGGAAGTGAAGAGAATGGCACTTCTAACCACACAACATCTTTCCCTGGAACTAAAACGCCACTTACCCAGTACGGTGTCCAAGTGTAGTAAAGAATCGGATCGCCTTTTTTGTAACGTGAGATCGTATCAGCGATAATCGCCGCGTAGTTACCTTGGTTGTGTGTTACTGTGCCACGAAGTTTGAAAGCATCCAACTGATGCTCAACAACCATTTCACACCCCCAACCTGGGTTACAACCAGTTAAGTCCGCTTTGCCATCGCCGTTTGCATCGAATAGCTTCGCCAATTTTGGATCTTTTAACTGACCAATGTTAGTGATGTTATATTTTTCCGCGGTTTTCTTATCGATCAAATAACCTTGCGCAGCACCACTTACGTATTGGCCTTTACGGAAGAACTTATCATCACCGCCCGACATCGTGTACTTATCGGCGTGAAGAGGGAACCAACCAACCGCTAAGAAAGTAGCATCACCTTTAGCAATAGAGGTGTAGCCTACGTTGTAGTCCACTTCTTTGGTCGGTTTAACATCGTAACCAAGCTCTTCAAGTGCGCGGTTTACGATCAACGTTTGAAATGTTTCTTCTGCAACGGTTGATTGAACAGGCTGAACAGTGACACCTTCACCCGGTAATTCACTTGCCACACCATAAGTTGAAAATGCGATAGTACTTAGAGCTCCAACAGAGAGCGCTTTCTTCCATGAATTATTCATTGATGTTTCTCCTAAGTTTTAGATCGTCTTGGTTCGTCTTTGTTTTCAGTTTTAATAGGTATGAAACAGGACCTGTGTGATACCAGCGAAGTTTAGTGTTGCCCGCGTTAACCCCTAACACCTGGGTGATACGGTCTAACAAAATCGCAAGAATAACGATGCCTAAGCCACCAACGGCAGCAAGACCCATATCAAGTCGGCCAATACCACGAAGTACCATTTGGCCTAAGCCGCCAACAGCAATCATTGAAGCAATCACTACCATAGAAAGTGACAGCATTAAGGTTTGGTTTACACCTGCCATGATAGTTGGTAACGCCAACGGTAACTGGATGCGATAAAGCATCTGTTTTTTGTTTGCCCCGAAAGAGTGGCCAGCTTCGATAAGCTCTTCAGGTACTTGCTGAATACCTAAAATAGTCAGGCGCACAACGGGAGGCAGGGCGAAAATGATCGTTACTACTACGCCAGGAACGTTACCAATACCAAACAACATAACAATTGGCACAAGGTAAACGAACGCGGGAGTCGTTTGCATTGCATCTAATATTGGCCTAACAAATTTGGCAGCGGTTTGGCTCCTTGCCAACCATATCCCCATTGGTAGCCCTATAAGCAAACAGAAGAAAACGGCGGTTAACACCAGTGCTAGCGTTGTCATCGCTTGTGACCACGCACCAATTAGGCCGATGAAAACAAGGGATACAAGAGTAGAAAAACCAAGTTTTACATTGGAAAACTGCCACGCTAGCAAAAATAAAATGAGTACCATTATAGGCGCAGGTGTAGACACCAAAGCAGTTTCAAACGACGTTAGAATAAAGTCGATTGGAACTCGTATTGCTTGGAAAACAGGTCGACCATGTTCCACCAGCCAGTTCAAACCGGATTCTACCCAGCTATCGAGGGGTAAAACCGCATCTTGGAATGGGTTCATAATATCGAATGGCGCTTGCTCTACAGTTTCTGAGTTGAGCCAATCATTACTTGGCGCGGCCTCTGTACCTTGCGACCAAGGATCATCTTGCGCAGGAGCAGTATTTGACCAGGGATCATTGTTAGTTTGCTCTGAAGACATCGTGTTAATCCTTATCTAGTGTTTGTAGAAGACGTGATTTAGTCACGACACCAAAGTAAGTTCCTTTCTCATCTACGACAGGCACGGCATAAGGAACACCAGCAACCAGACCCAAAATGTCATTAATTGACTGATCAGGCTGAAGAGTAACTTCATCCGGTAATTGAGCACTGGCTAACGAACGGTTTTCTTTATGAGCCAAACGTAGTGAATCAAGAGATACGATGCCGGAATATCGGCTAGATTTATCGACGACAATGCCGTAATCACGGTCGTGATCCATCAGAATCTGCATCGCAGAGCCTGGACCGTCATTTTCCGATTTCTTAAAAACAGCCGCTGGCTTCTTGCGCGCGATATCTTTTGCTGTCAAGACACTTGCAATGTTTACGCCGCGGAAAAACGCTTCGACATAATCATTTGCTGGACTGTGTAATATTTCATCAGGTGTACCAACCTGAACAACCTCACCGTTTTGCATGATGGCGATGCGGTCGCCAATGCGCATTGCTTCATCCAAATCATGAGAAATGAAGACAATTGTGCGTTTGTCATCGTTCTGTAGACGAATAAGCTCATCTTGCATCTCAGAACGGATCAATGGGTCTAAAGCGGAAAACGCCTCGTCCATTAATAGGATGTCAGGATCACAGGCTAACGCTCTCGCTAAACCAACGCGCTGTTTCATACCACCGGATAATTCGTCAGGGAAAGATTCTGCATAAGGGTCTAAACCCACTCTTTCTAAGGCGGAAAGGGCACTTTTCTGACGCTCATTAACATCGATGCCGGCAAGTTCTAAACCAAAGGCGGCATTTTCAATCACCGTCATGTGTGGCATGAGTGCGAAACTTTGAAACACCATTGAGATATTATTACGACGAACTTCTCGAAGTTCATTCTCGGAGATGTGGGCGATATCTCTTCCTTTGAGATAAACACTACCTTTAGTCGGCTCAATGAGCCGGTTAAGAAGTCGAACAAGGGTGGATTTCCCGGAGCCAGAAAGGCCCATGATTACGAAAATTTCCCCTTCATTTATGGTGAGAGATACATCGTTTACGCCGACTGTTAAACCTGTCTGTTCAAAAATACCGTCTTTATCGACGCCTTTGTCGATAAGCGAGAAGGCTCTCTCTGGGTCTTCTCCAAACACTTTATACAGTCCCTTAACTTCCAGTATGGGATCCATGTTATCTGTCCTTTTTCGTGTGTTTATAACTGTTTAACGATTTGTACTCTAATTAATTTTAGTTCAACTTTCAACGAAAGGGGGTTGGTTAACTAGTTCTGCCGTGCATAGAGAATTCGTTGAGCAAGGTATGTTCAATTCTTATTTTTTATATTTAAAACAATTTCTTGTGATGTGTTTTTATCCGCCATAACGTTGCCCTGACGTAGGGTTGAATTTATTTTGAATTTTTTTGTACATTTCAACTCAACTCGCTTGCATAGATATAAGCTGTGATAGCTTAGAACTCTACATATAAAAAGGTTAGAGCTCTAATTTTTGGTTAAGGCTTGGTCCTGTGAAATCGGTTAGGTACTGTTATCCTTAGATTTATTTATTGCTTGATTTCACTCAGGGTGATATTTATCGCTGTAGTTTAGGCAACGTATGGAATAAAAAATGGAAGCCGAACAGTTAGAAGTGCTCAATTTCATTAGCCAGTACCCACCTTTTGATGACCTACCTGAAGAGCAGCTTAGAAAAATTGCTCTCAATGCCGAGGTTGCATACTTTCGGCAAGGAACAAAAATTCTTAACTTCGGAGATACGATCCGCGACTTGTATATGGTGAGAAGTGGGGCGGTAGAGATTTATCGACGTAAAGGTGAACTTTACAACAGGATTGATGCTGGTGGACTGTTTGGTCAGATGGGGTTGTTGATGAACAACCGCGTACGTATGCCAGCCAAAGCGATAGAAGACACTCTCGTTTACTGTATTCCGGAAAACATCTTCAATGAACTTTGTGATGAGTTTGAAAACTTTGCGGACTACATGGAACTGGAAGATAGCGCGCGTTTGCGAAGCGCAATATCTAGCCGCTCCGAAAGCAATGACTTTACCACCGCTAAGGCACGTAAAATCTTAGCAAGAGATCCAGTAACTCTGGAGGCAACGGCTTCAATTCAGGAAGCTGCGATACTAATGGCAGAGGAAAATGTCACCTCTCTGCTCATTATTCGCCCGACAGAGGAGCTCACAGAAGAAGATGATGAACAGCTGCTTGGAATATTGACTGATCGCGATCTTTGCATTCGCGTACTAGCTCAAGGTATTGATACCAATATTCCAGTGAGTGAGGTCATGAGTTATGACGTGGTTTCATTGGATTATAACGCCTATGTGTTTGAGGCCATGTTAACCATGTTGCGTTACAACGTGCATCATTTACCAATTTTAAAAGATAAAAAGCCGATAGGAATTATTGGCATGACGGACATCGTTCGTTACGAATCTCAGAACAGCCTATTGCTAGTGAGCTCTATTTTTCAGCAAACCAGTGTCGAGGATCTCAAGCAGGTTTCTGAACAAGTAAAAGACTGTTTCGTAAGAATGGTCAATGAAGATGCCAACGCGCACATGATTGGTCGAGCCATGTCGGTTATAGGCAGTAGTTTCAAACAACGCCTCGCTGAATTAGCTGAGCAAGAGTTCGGCCCAGCGCCCATTCCTTATTGTTTAGTCGCAATGGGTTCAATGGCGAGGGATGAGCAGCTAATTGTAACGGATCAAGATAACGCCCTTATTCTCGATAACAGTTATGACGTTGAGATTCACGGAGAGTACTTTGAAAAGTTTGCTAAATTTGTTTGTGATGGTTTAGCGGCATGCGGCTATGCTTATTGTACTGGAGACATTATGGCTACCAACCCAGAATGGCGAAAAACTCGTGCAGAATGGGAAGAATGCTTTGGAAACTGGATAGACAATCCAACCCCTGAGAGATTGTTAAATAGTAATATCTTTTTTGATCTCCTCGGTGTGCATGGGCGAGTGAAATGGGCGGAGCAATTAAGCAGCTTTATTGTGAGACGAGCGAAAAGAAATAACCGCTTTCTTGCTTGTATGGCGTATAACGCAATACGTAGGACGCCTCCACTGGGCTTTTTCAAAGACTTTGTGATGGAGAAAGATGGTCGTCATCGCAACTCGATTAACTTGAAGCGAAGGGGGACGGCTCCGTTGGCCGATTTAATACGGGTGCATTCTCTGGCAATCGGTTCGCGATCGCAAAACTCTTTCGACCGTTTAGATGACATTAATGATGCTGGCATTTTACCGAAAGGTCGAGGTTTGGATTTAAGGGATGCGATGGAGCTAATCTACATGGTTCGAATTCGTCACCAAGCCCTTGATATAGAAAATGGAGAAGAGCCAGACAACAATATTGAGCCGGAGAACATGTCTGAATTTGAACGTCGAAACTTAAAAGCAGCATTTCAAATTCTAAGTAACGCTCAGAACTTCATTAAGTTTCGATACCAGAGAAGTAGCAAATAATGTGGTTCTCAAAAAAAGTAGAAAAAGAACAGCCGTTGTTGGATACATCCCAGACGCCAGAGTGGTCAATGTTGTTCAAACAACTAGCTAAAGAAGCGAAAGACGAGAGGCTCAAACGCTACTATTCGACACCGATGGTTAATGGGGAAACACCAATTGAACAAGTGCCATTTGTCTCGGTAGACTTTGAGACAACAGGATTGAACTCGGAAGAGGATGTCATTCTCACGATCGGACTTGTGCCGTTCACTATTGATCGTGTTCAATGTAATGGTTCTGCTCATTGGGTCGTTAACCCAAACAGAGAGTTAAACCACGAGTCTGTCATTATTCACGGTATCACTGACTCTGAGGTTAAAAACGCGCCGCAGCTGTCTCAGATCTTGGGTGAAATATTGGATGCGTTGTCAGGCAAAGTGGTACTTGTTCACTACAAGAACATTGAAAGGCAGTTCTTTAATAACGCCTTGCTAAATAGCATCGGAGAGGGGATACAGTTTCCTGTTGTTGATACGTTAGATATTGAGTATGCGATACAACGCCGTGAATGCAGAGGTTTTATCAATAAGTTGAAAGGCAAGAAACCCGGTTCTGTACGATTAGGGCACGCTCGTGAAAGATATGGCCTCCCTGCTTATCAACCTCACCATGCCCTGACGGATGCGTTAGCAACTGCGGAGCTGTTTCAAGCACAACTGCAGTATCACTTTAATCGAAACATGCCAATATCTTCGGTTTGGCAATAGGCGTTATTTATGGTGAAAACAATAAAATGCAATGAGAGATAGGGGGCTTTAAGATTATGATGGCGGATTGAGTAACCGCTTATAAGAACAATGTTTTATGAACATGTGCTTGGTAGTGATGAAGACGTTTCATTACTCGAACTCCGACGAAAGTAATTTAAACTTGGTCACGTATTTTTAAGGAGATTATCCGTGAGCACCGATAATAACGGTGGCATTCAACGCCCCGATGGAAAAGTAAACGCAATAGATACTGACTATCAAATTGGTCAGGATAACGTTGCGCTAAAGGTAGGCCCATTTGGCCTTGATATTCATAACCGTGTTTTTGCAATTTCTGGCTTAGCAATCGTCATGTTTGTTGTGATAACACTATTATTCCGAGAACAGGTAGAGCCGTTTTTTGCAGACCTACGAGCGGGTTTGTTGCACAATTTAGACTGGTTTTTTCTCGCTTCAGGTAATATTTTTGTCATTGTCTGTGTCGGATTGATCTTCACACCATTAGGCCGTGTACGAATCGGTGGTACTGAAGCAACACCGGATTACTCCTATGCCGGATGGTTGGCAATGCTATTTGCTGCGGGTATGGGCATTGGTCTCGTATTCTTCGGTGTATCAGAACCGATGTCCCATTTTAGTTCTGCGATTGGTGGCGTGAGCGTTGAGAATGGTGTACGTACTGACTGGGCACCGCTAGGTGGTGCAGAGGGCGATGCAACTGCAGCTTCGGCATTAGGGATGGCTGCGACGATTTACCACTGGGCACTTCATCCGTGGTCAATATACGCGCTCTTGGCTCTTGGGCTGGCTATCTTTTCATTTAACAAAGGTTTGCCACTCACCATGCGCTCAATTTTTTACCCTTTGTTTGGTGAGCGTGTATGGGGTTGGACTGGTCATATTATCGATATTCTTGCAGTTGTAGCGACGGTTTTTGGTTTAGCAACATCGCTAGGCTACGGTGCGTCTCAAGCCGCAACGGGTTTGAACTTCCTGTTTGATGTCCCAATGACCAATACCACGCAGGTTATATTGATTATTGGTATTACTGCGCTCGCTTTAATCTCTGTTGTGGCTGGACTCGATAAGGGCGTGAAAATCTTATCTGAAATCAACATGGGTCTTGCAGCGCTGCTATTGCTATTTGTTATTGTTGTTGGCCCAACGATTGCGATTTTAACTGGTTTCTTCGAGAACATCGTTTCCTATGTGGCTAACATCCCTGCCTTATCTATGCCATTTGGACGAGAGGATGTGAATTACTCTCAAGGCTGGACGGCGTTTTACTGGGCGTGGTGGATTTCTTGGTCACCATTTGTGGGTATGTTCATCGCACGTGTGTCTCGCGGTCGTTCAGTTCGTGAGTTTATTATTTGCGTTATTCTTATCCCATCTTCAGTTTGTGTGTTATGGATGACGGCTTTTGGCGGTAACGCAATTAGCCAATACGTTAATGATGGCTACGAGGCGGTGTTTAACGCAGAACTACCTTTAAAACTTTTTGCCATGTTAGATGTTATGCCATTGGCTGAGATAACATCTTTTGTCGGCATTATCTTAGTCGTGGTGTTCTTCATTACCTCTTCTGACTCAGGATCACTGGTTATTGATACTATTGCTGCGGGCGGTAAGGTCGATGCACCAACGCCACAACGCGTGTTCTGGTGTACGTTTGAAGGTTTGGTTGCGATTGCATTGATGTTGGGTGGTGGTCTAGCTGCTGCTCAAGCCATGGCGGTGACGACTGGTTTACCATTTACTATTGTTTTGCTTGTTGCAACAGTATCTTTGATAAAAGGTTTGATGGATGAACCTCGTCCAAAGGCGGTTTCTAAGAAATCAAAATAACTAGTATCAGCAATTAAATTATTGATAAAAGCGGTATGCGAAAGCATGCCGCTTTTTTTTGGATTTCTATTTTTCTCTGAGAAATGAACAGCATGGAAAATGGTCTTATTCTGGTTGTTTTTTGTACTGCGCATTTAGGTGACTATTTAATAAATTAGACCTCGAACTATTTTAACTTTTGGTTAATAGGCTTGTTCTTGTGATGCGAATCACAAAAATACCGATAAAAAGGCGGATTATTTGATTTTTAGTCGCGAGGGATGCCCATAATAAAAAGGAAATTTAATTAGACCTCAAAGGATATGTATTTTCACATGATCACATCAGCACCTTGGGTCCTTTATCCAGAGATTGGAGAAGACTCAAGTAAAAAATGGATTTTTCGTGAGCCTAAAATCTCTGATGGTGACGACATTTACAGCTTAATTGCAGACTGTCCTCCATTGGACATGAACTCATCTTATTGCAATTTCCTACAGTCTACGCATTTCAGCAAAACCAGTATTTTGGTTGAGCAAAAAGGCGAAATCGCAGGTTTCATTTCCGGTTATCAGAAACCAGACGAGCAAGACGTTTTATTTGTCTGGCAAGTTGCAGTCTCACCTCGCTTTAGAGGTCATGGTTTAGCATTCCGCATGTTGAAAGAACTTCTCACCCGAGAGGAATTAGGCGGTGTTAAATCGGTAGAAACTACCATCACGGAAGATAATAAAGCCTCTTGGGCACTGTTCAAAAAGTTAGATGCGATGAACGGCAATTCTGGCCAAGTAAGCACATTTTTGGATGAAGAAGCCCACTTTAAAGGCAAACACGATACAGAATATTTGTATCGCATTCCTCTCAAATAATCCTCAAACAATAGGAATTAAAAACGGTCTCATCATGGATATTTTCAAAAAGCAGGAATCCAACGTACGCTCATATTCAAACAATTTCCCGGTCGTTTTTCGTAAAGCGAAAGGCTGCTGGCTAGAAACAGAACAAGGTGAACGATACTTAGACTTCCTTGCTGGAGCGGGATCTCTAAATTACGGCCATAACAATCCAGTACTAAAACAAGCGTTGCTTGAGTACATTGAAATGGACGGCATTACTCACGGTTTGGATATGCACTCAGAAGCGAAAGCATCGTTTCTGGAAGCGTTGGATACTTACATCCTTAAACCAAGAAACTTGGATTACAAGGTTCAGTTTACGGGCCCAACAGGTACTAACGCTGTTGAGGCGGCATTGAAGCTGGCTAAAAAAGTAAAAGGCCGCGACAGCGTCGTTGCGTTTACTAACGGCTTCCATGGTTGTACTGCTGGCGCACTGGCTGCAACGGGTAACCAGCATCACAGACAAGGTAACGGTTCTAGTCTAAGTAACGTCACTCGTATTCCATTTGAAGGTTACGCTGGCGTAGATGGTCTCGCGCTGTTCGAAACCATGCTAAATGATAACTCTGCAGGTATGGATAAACCAGCCGCTGTACTTCTTGAAACTGTGCAGGGTGAAGGTGGTTTAAATGCTGCTTCAAACGAGTGGTTACAACGTTTGAGCAAAATCTGTAAAGCCAATGACATTCTTGTGATTGTCGATGACATTCAAGCAGGTTGCGGACGTACTGGTACTTTCTTTAGTTTCGAGCCGTCTGGTATCCAACCGGATATCGTGACGCTATCGAAGTCGATCGGTGGTTACGGTTTGCCGATGGCTGTCGTATTACTTAAGCCTGAGCTTGACCAGTGGAAGCCAGGCGAGCATAACGGTACGTTCCGTGGCAATAATCACGCCTTTATTACTGCTGCAAAAGCACTAGAAATTTACTGGGCAAACGATGATTTTGAAACACACATCAAGCAGTGTTCAGACAAGGTAAGTGCAGTGATTGACCGTTGTGTTCGTCGCTTTCCTCAAATGTTTGTGCAGAAAAAAGGCCGCGGCATGATGGTTGGTATTGAATGTATCAATGGTGACATGGCATCTGAAATTGCGAAAAACTGTTTCGAGAATGGAATGGTGATAGAGACAGCGGGTCCAGACGATGAAGTTGTGAAGTTCTTCTGTCCACTAACCATCAGCGAATCAGAGCTAGATCAAGGACTAAGCATCTTTGAAAATGCAGTAGAGACTATCGCTGCGAAACATTTCAAACAAGCATCTTAATAAGGATTTTAATTATGATCGTCAGAACTCTAGATGAATGCCGCAACAGCGAACGACGTGTTGTTTCAGATAACTGGGAAAGTGTCCGCATGTTGTTGAAAGACGACAACATGGGTTTCTCTTTCCACATCACAACGATTTATGAAGATACAGAAACTCATATTCACTATCAAAACCACCTTGAATCGGTGTTTTGTATGAGTGGTGAAGGTGAGATTGAAGTTGTAGGTGGAGAAACGTACCCAATCAAACCAGGTACATTATACATCCTTGATAAACACGATGAGCACTACTTGAGAGCTTATAAGAATAAAGAAATGGTAATGGCGTGTGTGTTTAACCCACCGATTACTGGCGCTGAAGTGCACGATGAAAACGGTGTTTATCCTCTCGTTGACTAAAAGATGATGGTGGGGTGCTTTGCCACCCCACACTTTACTATCTCTTCTTTTTTCTTTTTAAAGTTACCAATCAAAAAAGGCTTATCATGACATTTACCGTAGAAAAAATCGGCGGTACATCAATGACAGCATTTGATGCTGTTCTCGACAATATTATTCTTCGTCCCAAAACACCATACAATCGTATTTTTGTCGTATCTGCATACGGTGGTATGACCGATGCGCTGCTCGAGTGTAAAAAAACCAGTAAACCAGGCGTTTATCAGCTTATCGCGAAACGCGACGACAAATGGGAAGAAGCGTTAGCGTACGTTGAAAGCCGTATGTTGCTGACCAATGAAAATATTTTTGCGGACCCAATGAATCGTATCCGTGCGGATAAATTCATTCGCTCCCGCATTGCTGAAGCGAAAAACTGTATCGCGAATATTTTAGAAACCTGTCAGTACGGTCAATTTTCGTTGCGCCAGTACTTGCCTCAAATTCGAGAGTTTCTCTCGTCTATCGGTGAGGCACATAGTGCTTACAACACAGCACTAAAACTAAAAAATATGGGTATTAACGCTAAGTTCGTTGACCTGTCTGGTTGGGATAATCAAGCGCCAAGAAGCCTTGATGAGTCGATCAGTGACGCGTTTGCTGATATCGATGTATCAAAAGAACTGCCAATCGTGACAGGTTATGCTTACTGTAAAGAGGGCCTAATGCACACTTATGACCGAGGTTATAGTGAGATGACATTTAGCCGAATTGCAGCAATAACAAAAGCGGATTTAGCAGTAATTCACAAAGAGTACCACTTGAGCTCAGCAGACCCACGCGTTGTTGGCCCTGAAAAAGTATTACCAATTGGTAGTACAAACTATGACGTAGCAGACCAACTTGCTAACCTTGGCATGGAAGCGATTCACCCAAATGCCGCTGCGGGTTTACGTGAAAGTGGTATTGAGCTACAGATTAAAAATACATTCGAACCTGAACACGAAGGTACTTTGATCTCTTCAAGCTACCGCCCAGAAGAAGACAAAGTCGAGATCATCGCAGGTAAAGAGAAAGTATTTGCACTGCATTTGTTTGACCAAGCAATGGTAGGAAAAGCCGATAACGTTAGTTACGAATTGATGGAAATCATCTCCGATGCTCGTGTAAGTTTGGTTGGTAAAGAGATGAACGCTAACTCAATTACTTACTATCTAGGTGGCAGTACTGATAG
The DNA here is from genome assembly GCF_033338735.1 of Vibrio sp. Vb1127. Taxonomy (NCBI): domain Bacteria; kingdom Pseudomonadati; phylum Pseudomonadota; class Gammaproteobacteria; order Vibrionales; family Vibrionaceae; genus Vibrio; species Vibrio sp. Vb1127. The sequence goes on from NZ_JAWOTF010000002.1 coordinate 266,645, forward strand.
CTTAAACAAAGTATTGTATAAAGCCGAGAAACGTTATCCGAATGCCTCGATTAAAGGTCGTATGGTCGCGCTTATCTCAGCCATCGGTTCTCAAATTGATACCAACAAGACGTTGGCGAAAGGTGTGCTTGCATTGATGAATAATGGCGTTACGCCAGTTGCACTGCACTCATCATTGAGAAATGTAAATGTTCAATTTGTTGTCGGTGATAAGGAATACCAGCACGCGATTTGCGCATTGCATGATGAGTTTTTCCAAAGTAGCAGTTTAGCTAAATCGGTTAATGTGGCTTAGTTTATCCACGGTTAAAATATAAAGGAGAGCAGGTTAGCTCTCCTTTTTTTGTTTTTCAGTTTGTACTCACAATGCCCACTTTGTATAGGCTAAACAGGCGATTTAAGTAAGTTCCTATGTGGCGATACACATAAGCTAGCAGAATGGTCTGCTGGCTTATGTTACTGATTAACTAACGTTAACTTAGTTTACTTAAACTTGCTGATTTCTTGTTCAACTTTGTCTAGTTGTTGCAGCTTCTCTTGCATTTTTAGAGAGTCGTAGTTTAGTGAAGCAGGGTTCATCGCTGTGCCACGTTGCATTGGGTATTCTGGAAGTGTTTTAAAGAACTCTCCCACAACGTCTTGTACAGGTACAAATAGCCACATGTTGTCAGCCATCCAACGCAAGTACATTTGTGATTCGCTTGGGCCTTTTTCGAATGGGTCAGCGCGTAGGTGGATGATTTTAGGCCAGTTCGGAGCAAAACGAACGGCGTTACTTAGGTTCCCTTCAAGCGTTGCAAAGTGAAGTTTCCAGTCATTCCAGCGGACAGCGTTTAATTCACCATTAGACGTAAAGTAAAGCAGCGACTCACGAGGGCCTTTTTCTTCCTTACCTTCAAAGTATGGCATGAAGTTGTAACCATCTAAATGCACACGCCATTCTTTGCCATTTGCTTTGTAGCCTTCTGCCAGTTTTTCTTTTACATCAGGTACGCCAGCAGCTGCCAATAATGTAGGCAACCAGTCTTGGTGTGCCATCATTTCATTGATCTTGGTTCCTGGCTTAATGACGCCTGGCCAACGAACCAGTTGAGGAACACGCATACCGCCTTCCCAAGTTGTACCTTTTTCACCATGGAATGGTGTTGCGCCACCATCTGGCCAAGTCATGGTTTCTGCGCCGTTGTCCGTTGAGTAGATAACGATAGTGTTGTCTGCAACACCTAGCTCATCCAGCTTGTCGAGTAAAACACCTACATGATCATCATGTTCCAGCATACCATCGGCATAAATGCTTACACCTGATTTACCTTGGTATTTTTCCTGCAAGCGAGTCCAAACGTGCATACGAGTGGCGTTATGCCAAATAAAGAAGGGTTTATCCGCCTTAACTGCTTTTTCCATAAATGCCAAAGAGCTCTCTAGGAACTCTTCATCTGCGTGCTCCATACGTTTTCGTGTCATCGGGCCAGTGTCTTCAATCTTACCGTCGGCATAAGACTTAATGACACCACGAGGGCCATAGTTTTTACGAAACTCTGGGTCTTTAGGGTAGTAATAAGTTTCAGGTTCTTCTTCTGCGTTTAGGTGATATAAGTTACCGAAGAATTCGTCAAAGCCGTGTTTTGTCGGTAAGTGCTTATCTTGGTCACCTAAGTGGTTTTTACCAAATTGACCCGTCATGTAACCTTGTTCTTTTAACAGGTCTGCAATGGTTGGCGCCCAATCAGGTATGCCGTGGTCAGAGCCTGGCATACCAATTGTTAACAAACCCGTACGAAATGGCTCTTCACCCGTAATAAAGGCCGCGCGACCAGCAGTACAAGACTGTTGTCCGTAGTGATCTGTGAACAACGCACCTTCATTCGCGATACGGTCGATGTTTGGCGTTTTGTAACTCATCATACCTTGGTTGTATGCGCTGATATTCCAGTAGCCGATATCGTCACCAAAAATTGCCAGAATATTCGGTTTGTCGGCTGCCATAGCAGCACTGGACGCCGCTAACAGTCCTGCGCCTACAGCGATTTTGCTCAATTGATTTGCCATAAAAACTCCAGATTGTTGAGAGTAAAGATAAGCACAAGTGAGCCTTATGCTTAGTTGCTGCATAAGTTAATGATGTATATAGAAAAATCCTCTTATACTCGATATAACCATAAGTTATTGCTAGGTTGTAACCATTTGTTAATTAAGAAGAAATAGGATTGTTCTGTTAGTTTGTAGAGATTCGTAAAGTAGATTTAGATCACTGAAGAGCCTTATTTTTATTGCGTAGTAGAAGAGGGGGATGGAAATGAAAAACAATAGGATGCTCGCTTGTTTTACGGTCCTAAAGCAATACTAAAGTCGTTATGTATTGCTTGTAATTATTTGTATAACCAGTGATTTAGTGTCTATATTGATTTAGGTTGTACATTATAAATATAAGGATATCTATGAGTCAGTGGGCAGGCCGGTTTCGCATTTTATTGCTGGTCAACGTTGTTGTCAGTTTTATGGCTTTTTCTCAAGAGTTATTAACAGAGAAACCAAATATTCCTTCAGGCTTAAATCCAGAATATGCTGGCACACAAGCTTGTATAGATTGCCACCAAAACGAAGTGGAGGCCTGGAAAGGGTCACATCACGATATGGCCATGAAGCATGCAAGTACAACCTCTGTGCGTGGTAATTTTGATAACCATGTTGTAACACACAAAGGAATGCCTAATCGTTTTTTTAAAAAAGGCGACGAATTTTGGGTCAATATTCAAGGTGCTGACGGGCAATGGCATGACTATAAGATCAGCTATACATTTGGCTGGGAGCCATTACAGCAGTACATGGTCGAGTTTGAAGATGGCCGCGTGCAGCTTATTCCTTTTGCTTGGGACACAAGAGCTAAAGTTGAAGGGGGACAGCGTTGGTTTCATCTTTATCCAGAAACGACAACAACGGATGAATTCTATTGGACCAATACCGGGCAAAATTGGAACTTTATGTGTGCTGATTGCCATTCAACGAACCTAAAGAAGAATTACGACGCTGACAAAAACACTTACAACAGCTCATGGTCAGAGATTAATGTGGGATGCGAAGCATGCCATGGTCCCGCTAGTCAGCACATAGAACTGGCCAAGAAATACAAAAATACTGGCACTTCTTTTGAGCATGACAGCCATTATGGCTTTGATCGAAATTTGTCTAAAGCAGTGTTGGATTGGGTGTTTGAGGAAGGCCATAGTACGTTACAGCCGAAATCAATTGAAGCAACCAATCAAGTGCAAACATGCGCTCAATGCCATAGTCGCCGAACCCAGTTAAATGAAACAGGTGATCATGTTAAAGGTTCCTTTTTTGATAAATATCGCTTAAGCCTTATAACACCTGAACTCTACTATCATGATGGACAGATTTACGACGAAGATTATGTTTATGGTTCGTTTCTTCAATCTGAAATGGCGGAGAAAGGGGTCACGTGCACTAATTGCCATGATCCACACACGGCAGAGTTAACGATCCCAGAAGAGGCAGTATGTTCGCAATGCCATATTGCATCGGAATATACACCTGAAAAGCATACCTTTCATAAGGCTGAATCTGAAGCATCGCAATGTACGACTTGTCACATGCCAGAAACGACTTACATGCAAGTCGATCCTCGTAGAGACCACAGTTGGCATATTCCACGACCGGATTTGAGCAAACACATTGGAACGCCCAATGTTTGCATGTCATGCCATGAAGATAAAAGCAATCAATGGGCCGATGAACAGATAGCAGAATGGTACCCGAATTCGAAGTATCGTAATCAACAACATTTTGCTGTCGCATTTTATGCGGATTCAATTGGTCATCAAGGAGCAGCAAATGCGTTGGCATACTCTGCTCAGGATTCGTCGTTAAAAGACATTATTCGTGCTTCAGCCCTGGAGAGAATGGGGGGCAACACTGACCAAAATACAACAGTATCTTTGGCTAGGGCCGTTAAGAATGAGAATGAAATGGTTCGATTAGGGGCAATTTCAGGCTCGTCTGGTTATGAATTTCATGACCGGTGGCGGATTCTAGAGCCATTACTTGGTGACCCGGTGCTTTCAGTGAGAGCGGAAGCTGCCTCGGCGCTGGTAGCGAACTACGCACAAATGACCCCTTTACAAAAAGATATAATTAAATCGCCTTTAGAAGAGTACATGGAAATTCAAGAGTTTAATGCCGATCGTGGTTTCGGAAGAACCAATTTGGCGAATGTGTACCGCAGCTTAGGTGAAATCGACAAAGCGGCCGAGCTGTATAAACAAGCGATCAGCATCGAACCCTACTTCGAAAATAGCTACGTTAACCTAGCAGATTTGTATCGCCACCTAGGTAAAGAAGAAGCTGCGATCACGGTGCTACAACAAGGGATGAAAGCTCAACCTAAATCCAGCACATTACCATACAGCGCAGGTCTTTCTTTGTTACGTCAAGGCAAAGCCGATGATGCGAAAAAGCTACTTAGACGCGCCGCAGAAATTGGTGAAACTAATGCGCATTATTGGTACGTGTACGGTCTAGTTTTAGAAAAAAGCGATGTTCTAGAAGCCAGTAAAGCGTTGCATACAGCATTTGAAGTCGGTGGCAATCCACAACACTTGTTTGCTCAATGCGAGGTTCTAGCGAGAAATCATAAAAAAGGTGCTGTCGCTTTTGCTTTCGATAGGTGCATACAAGAGCTTAGTCACTATGCACCTAAACAAGCTATTGATCAGCTTAAAGCCTCTATTGTTGGGGTCAATAGGAGCTAATTACCAAAAGTGGAGCTTTTATCGCTCCACTTTTTCTTACTTGGTTTAATCAGCGTCTTTCGCTAATCTCAGCCCCATGTCGGACATGATGACTGACTGGCTAGCAAAATCGCGACGATAGTTTTCGGATTCGTCAGCATCATAGGCAAAGCTACCACCTCGTACAGACTTGTGTGCCAGGCTTTCTTTTTCATCTTTTGCGTTTACCGGATTATCACTTGGTGCTGATTTGTAATAGCCTTCATCAAACGCATCAATAACAAACTCACCAACATTACCCGTCATATCGTATAAGCCAAGCTCATTCGGTTTTTTCTGACCTACCTTGTGTGCCTTATTGTTTGAGTTACTGGCATACCAGGCAACGTCGTTAATATCATCAGACCCCGCGTAAGTGAATCCTTGACTTAGATTCCCCCCTTTCGCTGCAAACTCCCATTCTGCTTCGGTGGGTAAACGATAGTGCTCTCCCGTTTTTTCATTCAATTTCTTTATAAAATAATTGGCTTGTTGCCAGCTAATGTTATTCACGGGCGTATTTGGGTTTCTAAAATAACTCAGAGAAGAGCCTGTAACCGATTCGAATAACTCTTGGGTTACCTCAAATTTTGCCAAATAGAAATCATCCACGCGAACGGTGCGAGCCGGGCGCTCGGATTTATTTGCTGATGGATTATCCGAGCCCATCATAAATTGTCCACCTTCAATAAGAACCATATCTTGAGCGATTTTTTGAGCAAGAGGGCTAGGTTGTGTTGTTGCACATCCAGTCATAATTAGCGAAATCGAAATAGCGGCACCAAGGTAAAGAGTATTACTTTTGGAATGCTTCATAGGGGAGCTCCATCAACATTTATGATCAAAGAATTTTATCAAGCAAGTCTATGAAAAACAGTTATACACACTATAACAAGCGCCACGAATAATTGAACATTATCATCACACTAGGCGATTAACTTAATGATTAGTCTTAACGCCGTTGGGCACAGGCTAGCAACTAAGAAGGTGATGAATGCACATAACTCAAGGTCCGCAGTTCAATGGAAAAGCATCCAAGCGATTACATGTCATGGCGAAACCTATCGGTGCAGTGTGCAATATCGATTGCACCTATTGTTATTACCTAAACAAACAAGATTTACTTGAGTACAAGCCAGGCTGCTCACCAGTCATGGATGAGGAAACGCTAGAGACCTATATCCGTCAATATATAGCGGGACAGAATACACCTGAAATCATTTTCTCTTGGCAGGGTGGTGAGCCGACAATGCTAGGTTTGGATTATTTCAAGACAATTGTTGAGCTACAGAATAAATACCGTCCCGATGGCATTACGATCTCCAATGATCTCCAGACTAATGGCACACTGCTTAACGATGAATGGTGTGAGTTTTTAAAGGCGAACAACTTTCTCGTCGGTTTAAGCATTGATGGCCCAGAAATGATGCACAACGCTTACCGAACAAACCGAGCTGGTAGAGGCACATTCCGGCAAGTTATGAATGCGGTTGAATTATTACATAAGCACGAAGTAAAGTTTGCTACGCTCACTTGTGTTAACAACTTGACCGGACGTAACCCACTTGAAGTGTACCGATTCTTGCGAGATAAAGTACGCTCCCCTCAAATGCAGTTTATTCCAATAGTTGAGCAGAAAACATTCAGAACAACCGCCCCTCAAACTTGGGAGCCAAACGAGCAACTAAAGCAAGGAGATAAACGGTTGATCCCAGGTCATAAAGATGCCGTTATTGAGCCTTTTTGCGTTGCGGATGAAGCATGGGGAAATTTTCTGATCGCGATTTTCAATGAATGGGTTTTACACGATATCGGCAACGTGTTTGTGCAGTACTTTGAAGCCAGTATCGAAACCTGGATGGGCAGAAAAAACCCACTGTGTACGTTAGGTGAAATCTGCGGGAAGGGCTTAGCAATGGAGCCTAATGGTGATGTGTTTGCGTGTGATCATTACGTGTACCCAGAATATAAGGTTGGAAACATTCATCACGAAAAGCTCGATACGCTCGCTTATAGCTCTGAGCAGCAGAAATTTGGGTTTGCTAAAAGTCGTACGCTGCCCCAACAGTGCCTTCAATGTGATTATCAATTTGCATGTTTTGGAGAATGTCCCAAAAACCGTTTTATCCGTACTAGGCAAGGTGAGCCTGGTCTTAATTATCTCTGCGCGGGTTGGAAGAAGTTTTTTACCCATGTTGATCAGTCGATGGCGTACATCTTACGAGCGACAGGTAACCCAGTGGTTCACGGTAAATACAGTGACCAGATTCTACGCCAGCAAGCTACTCAAACACAGACTGTGTTTGAAACGAAGTTTTAAGATAGTCACTACGCCTGCTACAGGCCCGGAAATGAAAGAATATAGGTTATTGAATGCAAAAAATTAAGCTGCTCTCTAAATCATTACTCGTGATCTCGATCGGCATTGCTGCGAGTCAAACAGCAGTGGCACAAGAAACAACATTGCTAGACCCAGACCAGGTATCGCCGACAACGGTTGTCACTCCACAAGAAGCTCAAATGACACCGGCGCAACGAGTCGAAAAGCTGTCTTATGATGCGCAAAATAAAAAGTTGTCTTCAGAAAAACGTATTGATGCTTTACGTGAGTTAGCCAACTATCCAAGCCAAAATGCATTGGTTGCAGTTGCCCGTGGGTTGCAGGATGAAGATGCAGGTATTCGCGAAGCTGCGATCGTGGGAGCACAGCCATATATGATTGAGCACCGTTGGCGTTTGATTTCACCATTATTGAGTGATGACGCCGCCATGGTGCGAATTACAGCAGCGATTAACCTCGTTCGAGATTACGCCAATTTGAGTTCGGAGCAACAGCAGTCACTTGAGGGGCCTGTTTCAGAGCTGACAGCACACTTGTCCAGTAAGAACGATAATGTTTCCAAGTTATTACTTGCAGACGTTTACCGTTGGCATCGTGATTGGGATAAAGCGGCGCTGATATACCCAGAGTTAACTAAGCTTGAGCCAAACAACCCTCAAGTTTGGTTAAGCTATGCAGACAACTTCCGAGCGCAACAGCTAGACCAAAAAGCTATCAACGTGCTTGACGAGGGTATCAAGCTAAATTCAGAAGATGCCTCGCTGCATTATTCTAAATCTCTCGCTTTGGTTAGATTAGACAAAAAGAAAGAAGCGGCGTTTGAAATAGACAAAGCTGCGACGATGGCAAAGACGAACAGTTACTTTTGGTACTTAAATGGTGTTCTGCAAGAAGAGTTAGACTTGAAGAAGTCTGTCAACGCTTTTGAGCAAGCGTATTTGATATCCGGTGCTCCAGAACAATTGTATGCCGTGTGTGACATCTATGTTAGATACGGCAACCCTAAAACGGATGACTGTTTAACAGAGCTAACGAAGGTCGCTCCCGACTATGTTATTGAAGAGCTCAATCAGAAAAAGGGACGTAAAAGTGCCCCTACATCAGTTGAAGCCAATGAATTTAAACTCTAATCGTTAAATTCCATGTTTCTATTTTAATAAAATAGTGGACTAGATTGGTGACATTGTCACTTTTTGGTGGCCGTTGCATATTTCAGTTCAATATGCGCCTGTTTCAATTGAACTATACTTTTGATTGGATTCGCACCTAACACCTCAATATAAGGAATTAAGATGGCTATAAAGTTAAAGACGATTGTCTTAGCAACAGGTTTTGCTCTGTCTAGTTACGCTGTTGCTGCTGATATGCAAGATCCACTTCCGTCATGGAACAACACTGACGCTAAGCAAGCTATTATGGCGTTTGTTACGAAAACAACGACCCAAGGTTCGGATTCCTATGTTCCTGAAAGCCAACGAATCGCGACGTTTGATAATGATGGAACACTTTGGGCAGAAAAGCCTGTTTATCTACAGTTGTTTTTTGCGATCGATAGAGTAAAAGAAATGGCCTCTGAGCATCCTGATTGGAAGACAACCGAACCCTTTGCTTCCGCATTAAAAGGTGACATGGAGGGGATTGGTAAACAAGGACTCGAAGGTGTAATGAAGCTTGTTATGGCAACCCATTCTGGAATGTCTACTGAACAGTTTCATCAAGAAGTTAAGGAATGGTTGAAAACGGCTGTCCATCCAACAACGGGTAGACCATACACTGAAATGGTCTATCAACCTATGCTCGAACTGCTCGACTATTTAAGAGCGAACGACTATCAGACCTACATCGTTTCTGGAGGCGGAATTGAATTTATGCGCGTTTGGGCGCCGGAAGTATACGGCATTCCAACGCAAAACATCGTGGGAACGACGTTAAAGGCGGAATATCAAAGTGTTGATGGAAAACCTACCATCCAACGCATGCCGGAAATAGACTTTGTCAATGACAAAGCAGTAAAGCCTGTGACGATTCAAAACTTCATTGGCAAACGTCCGGTAATGGCGTTTGGTAATTCTGATGGTGATTTACAGATGTTAGAGTGGACGAAAGCAGGTTCAGGTCCAAGATTTTCTGCGATTATCCATCACACGGATGACAAGCGTGAATGGGCGTATGATAAAGATTCGCATGTTGGTAAGTTAGATAAATCGTTTAAAGTAGGTGAAGAGCAAGGTTGGCTATTTGTCGATATGAAACAAGATTGGAATCAAGTGTTTAAAGAGAGCACTAAATGATAATCTTTGTTTGACCATAACTTGCTGCAACCAAACAATTGCAACGAAATAAAAGGCCTCACAATTGAGGCCTTAGTTAATTCCACAATAGCTTCGATACCTAGGGTCTAGTTTCTAGGTTGCTGTGTCATTGTTTCTACCACTTTTTCAATACTTAACGAGCTACCTTTCGTTGCAGGGAACTCCTTAAATGTCTCTAGGAACTTACGCACGATAGCTTGAGCAGGAACGAACATCCACATTTGATCAGCGTAAAAATGTCTGACGTAAAGTGCTGCATCTGGACCGACCTCAAATGGATCCATACGAAGGTTTACAATCAAAGGCCAACTAGGTGTTTTGCGGTATGCCTCATTAATGGCACCCTCCATAATACTGAAGTGGATCTTCCAGTCTTTATAACGAACGGCGTTTAAATTACCACCAGCATCGAAGTAAAAGATTTCTTTGCGTGCGCCTTCATCAGCTTTACCAGTCAGCAGATCAAGTTGGTTGTAGCCATCTAAATGTGCTTTAAAGGTTTTGCCCGCTGCTTTATGACCCTTCAATAGTTTTTCTTTCACATCAGGTTCGCCCACAGCTGCGAGTAGAGTTGGCATCCAGTCTTCTTGTGAAAAGATATCGTTGATAACCGTTCCTGGTTTAATGTTTCCAGGCCAGCGTACCATCATCGGAACGCGGAATCCGCCTTCCCAAGTCGTACCTTTTTCGCCCTTGAACGGTGTAGTACCACCATCTGGCCAGGTAAATTTCTCAGCGCCATTATCAGTACTAAAAACAACAATGGTGTTATCTGCTACGCCTAGCTCTTCAAGTTTATCAAGCATGACACCTACTTGATCATCTAGGTCCATCATGCCATCGGCGTATAAGCCGTAACCTGACTTCCCTTGATATTCTTCACTCAAATGTGTCCAGACGTGCATACGGGTTGAGTTATGCCAAATAAAGAATGGTTTGTCTTCTTTTACTGCTTTTTCCATAAAGGCCAAGCTAGCATCCATGAACTCTCGGTCTACGTTTTCCATACGCTTACGAGTAAGGGGACCTGTGTCCTCGATTTTGCCATCCGCAGTCGCCTTCAACACGCCTCGAGGTCCGAATTTTTTACGAAACTCTGGATCTTTTGGATAAAACTCAGACTCAGGCTCTTCTTCCGCGTTTAAATGGTATAGGTTACCAAAGAACTCATCAAACCCATGGTTAGTTGGTAGGTGCTCATCTTGATCACCAAGGTGGTTTTTACCAAACTGACCAGACACATAGCCGTGATTTTTAAGTAACTCTGCGATAGTAGGATCTTTCGATTGAATACCCTCTTTTGCGCCGGGCATACCAATAGTCAATAGACCGGTACGAAACGGATGTTGACCCAGAATAAATGAGGCTCGTCCGGCAGTACAACTCTGTTGTGCGTAAGCGTCTGTGAAAATGGCACCTTCATTGGCGATTTTATCAATGTTAGGAGTCTTCCCTCCCATCATACCATTGTGATATGCACTAATGTTGTATACACCTACATCGTCACCCCAGAACACAAGGATGTTGGGCTTATCGGCAGCAAAGGCTGTGGACGCAGCTAATGTACCGACCAATGCCATTACCTTTTTAATCGAGTTTCGCATGAAAATCCTCCGCGATAAATGAATCCATTATCGTTATATAACGTTACTAATTGTGTTCATCATGGCGAAGTCGAGTGAGATGACACCAAATGAGACAATGTAGTCAGTTGAATATAGTAGAGGTTTTTTGTTGCTTCCAAGTAATCCCTGTTTTTCAAAAATGTTAACTAACATGGACTAGACTTTAGTGTGTTTTAAGTGTGATAAGACGCACTTACAGGATTGAATTTCAATGAAAGGCGACACTATGAAAAATAAACTAGCAACTATCCTGTTTCTATGTATCCCGTTAGAAGTGGTTGCGGAAGAGACACCAAATGTCGTGGTAATGTTGGTTGATAACCTTGGGTGGGGGGAACTAAGTTCCTATGGGAGTACCAGAGGTGTTGAAACTAAAAACTTAGATCAACTTGCTAGAGAAGGTGTACGCCTTACTAATTTTAATGTGGAACCGCAATGCACGCCAACTCGCTCCTCATTCATGACGGGGAGGCGAGCGCTTAGATCTGGGACAGATAAGGTTGTTTGGGGAGTGCCTTACGGTATGGTGAACTGGGAGATAACCATTGCAGAGAAGTTTAAGGAACAAGGATATAACACGAGCCTTTACGGGAAATGGCATTTGGGAGACCAAAAAGGGCGCTTTCCAACGGATCAAGGCTTTGATGAATGGTATGGCATTGCAAATACGACGGATGAGTCAGAATATAGCTCTCAACCCGGTTATAAAGCTATATTACCTAAACCTCAAATCCTTTCAGCTAGAGCAGGGCAGGATCCTAAAGGGGTCAAAGAATATAATTTGGACTCACGTAGAACGATTGACAGTGAGCTAGTTGAACATGCCACAGATTTTATAAATCGAAATGTGAAAGAGAATAAGCCATTTTTCTCTGTAATTACTTTTACTCAACCACATTTACCGACGCTACCTCATCCTGATTTTATTGGTAAAACAGGCAAAGGAAATTACTCAGATGTGTTAGCTGAGATAGATTTTCGAGCTGGGCAAGTTATTGGTGCAATAGAAAAAGCAGGAATTAAAGACAATACACTAGTGATTTGGTTTTCTGACAACGGTCCAGAGTGGCATATGCCATACCAAGGCTCTAGCGGACCATGGCGTGGTGCGTACTTTACGGCTCTTGAAGGCTCTCTCCGAACACCATTTATTGCCTCTTGGCCTAACCACATCAAACCGGGCAGAGTGAGTGATGAAATTATCCATGTTGTGGATCTATTTGCCTCACTTTCTCATGTCGGTGGATACAAATTACCAAGCGATAGAACAATAGATAGTATTGATCAGTGGGCCTTTTTAAAGGGAGATAGTGAAAAGTCTAATCGAGATGGTTTCATCGTTAACAATGGATCTGAAACCTACGCTTATAAGTGGGAAAATTACAAGATGCACTTTATTGATCAAGATATCATGCCGGAGAAAGGGCGCCCATTACAGATCCCTGAAATATACAATTTGATTGATGACCCTAAAGAGGAGTTTGATTTAAGAAATAATGCCACATGGTTATTTCCTATCATGATAGGAAAGAGAGTAAAGTTTGAATCTTCCGTTTCAACAAGCTGCGATACGATTCCTTTCCCTGCTCCATTTGGATATGAGCCCGATTGTAGCAAGGGGAATTTCAATCAATTTCCAGTGGATGGATTACGCCAGAAGTAGTTTACCCCAATGGCTCTTTCTCGCATACATGAGGTATGTTTTTGGTTCAATATCTCATTAGAGCCATTTAGGGCCATGTTTTTTCTAGTTTCATTTGAACAGTCATATTCGTCGACCATACTTAAAGTTCGTTGTTTCATATGGGGCGAATTATGCAGCCAATACTCTACATTCAAATCGGTAATGTTCTTTGGGCGGTTTTAAGTGACGGTTCTTGGATCCAAATGTTGCCCAACGAACAATTAGTTCCAGAAGTAGAGGTGGTTGTTCTTAATACTGACATTCTCGATATTACATTTAATGAAGATACAACAAGTGAGGATGAATCGAGTTCGAATGATCTTTTAATTGCATCTCAAAACGGTATTGAATCCACTTTTAATCAGAGCGTTCGAGATTTTAGTGAGTCTTCTGGTGGGTTAAGTTTTGTTGCCTATATTCGCGCTGTTTTACCTGAGCAACTCGTTTCTAATGGCTATGTTACTAGGCCAGCAGTGCAAGAAAGAGAGAACCCAACTTCTGAGACTCAGGCTCCTGAGCGGTTGAATCCCGATGCTATATTAACGGTGGATATTCTTGATGGCGGCGATGGATACGAAAACCAGTTTGAAGTTCCTAGTGTCACGATTCAAGGTGACGCACTCAAGATAAGCGATGAGTGGCTTGTTACTATCACCATTACCGACAGCCTCAATAATTCCATTACTGTTACAACGACCGTAGAGAATGAGGCGTATACCCTATCAGGCGTTGATCTGTCTTATCTTGCTGAAGGGCCGCTTACGGTGACTTCTGTGGTTTCTGACATTTATGGCAATAACCTGAACGCCGTCGATACGACCATTAAAGATACGCTTGCAACGGTGAACGTCAATTTTGATGGTGGAGGGGATGAGTATTTAAATCAGTACGAAATCGCGACTACTCGCCTCGAAGGAACGATTGAAAACATTGAAGATGGCCAGCGTATCCAAGTTACGGTAACCGACTCGTTAGGAGCGATCATAAACTTAGAAACGGTGGTGACTGGTGGAAGTTGGTCTCTGGACGACGTTGACCTTTCTGGATTGTCTGAAGGTACGCTGACCGTTGTTGCTGAGAGTATAGATATAGCGGGCAACCCTGCAACCAGTGAAAACACCATCATCAAAGATACGCTCGCAAGTGTGACGGTGGACGTTGACGATGGCGGAGACGGCTATTTAAACATTGAAGAGCGCCAATCTGTCACTTTGTCAGGGCAAGTCAGTGATGTTGAAAATGGTCAGACGGTTTCTGTCACGGTTCAAGACAGCTCAGGGGTGATGCTCTCGTTCAATGCCGTTGTCGTTGATGGTATGTGGCAAGTCGAAGGGGCGAACTTATCCACGTTAGCCGATGGGGCGTTAACCGTATCTGCCTCCGTGAATGATGTGGCGGGCAACCAAGCGAAAGCAATGGATGAGGCTACGACCATAGATGCCACTGCTCCCACCATTGATATCGATACGGATTTTTATATTAGCGGTGGTCTTGCCATTGATGATTTCCGTGAGGGTATAGTCACGGAAATGAGAGGGACAACCAGTGGTGTAGAGCAAGGTCTGGCGGTGACGATTCGGGTAAGTGACGGAGACAGCACGCTGAATTTTACTGGCCTTGTTGATGCATCAGGTTCGTGGACAGTAACCGGAATTGACGTAAACACTCTCAATCTAAACAGCACGTGGACCATTGAAGCTGAAGTGTTGGATGCCGCCGGCAACCATGCGGTCGATACCATGCCGACAATAGTGCTACCCGGTTCAACGGTATTTTCTGAAAACATCGTTGGATTTTTTGGTGAGCAAAGCAGCTCGGCAGCCATCAACATAGAAAATGGTGTGCCAGCACTGCATGCAGAGCAACCAAGTTTGAGTGCGCTTACATCGGTCGGTCAATCTATTAACGTTGTTGTTGCAGAAGATGGGTTGAGCTTACAAGGAACATCGACTGACGACCGATTAGTTTTCTCAGCAGAAGTCAATGATGATGGTACGGTTCAAATTACTTTTTATGAAGCGATTGATCATGGTGTAGGTCAAGATGAGCTGGTGACTAACGTATTGGTTGAAAGCATTCAAAGTGATGCTGATGGTACACAAGAGACGGTTGTGGCCCCCCTAGAAATCGTCATCAGTGATGCCGACCCAGTGATCGCAAATGAGTCATATAGTGTAACCGAAGGCCAAGTCATTTCTGGCAATGTACTGGAGAATGACATTGATATTGATGGTGACTTGTACATTCGATATGTCAGAGCCGGAGGAGAGATCCAGTCTGTCCCTGATGGTGGCTCAGTAAGTTTTAGTCTAGATAAGGGTGAATTAACCGTATTTTCAGATGGCTCTTGGCAGTTGAATGCCAGTCGCAACTTAGATCACACGGTTGAGCAAAGTATCGTATTTGATTATCTCGCAGCCGATGATTCAAAAGATTACGGTGTAGCAACCGCAACTATCGACATTATAGATGGCCAAGCGGGTTATGTAGGCAGCGCTACTATAAACACAGCAGAAGTACCTCTGGGAGAGGCATTATTAACCACCGAAGGCAGTGTTAATGTGATTGCTGGCTCTGATAACCCTGATCCGACTAGTTTGTATTTTGGTGGGGCATCCATTACTAAGTTAGAGGCATTAGGGCTTACAAGCTCAGTCTCTGATAATGAGCTTAGCTACACGTTAAGTTCCAGTGGAAAGCAAATCACAGCATTTGCCAATGGTGTGACTGTATTTACGTTAACATTGAGTGGCATTGAGTCGGGTAACGATGTACTAGCTTCAATCTCGCTTACTCTTGATCATCCTATCGATCAATTCAATAGTAGTGATACGGTAACCTTCCCGCTGACCATTGGAGGGACAGATCTAGACTCCACACCGCTTGTAGAGAATGAAATTGATTTCGTGTTGAAAGATGGTGTTGATCCTACGTTGAGCAACTTGACTGTTGTTGCAATGGAGGAGATTAATCTAGAAAGTGGGACAATCTTTAAGACTGGGAGCCTTCAACTCGATATCGGGAGTGATTATGTTGACTCTCTTCGATTTAGCGAATTAAACCAGCCCACATTAGTGAGTAGTGAAAGTGAGTTGCTTTACCGGCTGTCTGATGACGGTACGACAATTACTGGCTATATCTTAGAAGGTGGGGTTGAAGTAAATATTTTTCAATCGAAACTATTATCCACATTACCTTTAGAGTCGAGTAGTGAAATAGAGTATTCCTTTGAATTATATCGCTCTTTCGATCTGTCAAAAGATCAAATCCTGGATATACCATTGTTAGTTAATGCAACAGATTCAGACGGTGACACCACCTCCGTAACATTGGATATTACCTTAGAGGCAATTGAAGGTTTGAACGATGATGCCTCTTTAACGGTGGATATTCTTGATGGCGGCGATGGATACGAAAACCAGTTTGAAGTTCCTAGTGTCACGATTCAAGGTGACGCACTCAAGATAAGCGATGAGTGGCTTGTTACTATCACCATTACCGACAGCCTCAATAATTCCATTACTGTTACAACGACCGTAGAGAATGAGGCGTATACCCTATCAGGCGTTGATCTGTCTTATCTTGCTGAAGGGCCGCTTACGGTGACTTCTGTGGTTTCTGACATTTATGGCAATAACCTGAACGCCGTCGATACGACCATTAAAGATACGCTTGCAACGGTGAACGTCAATTTTGATGGTGGAGGGGATGAGTATTTAAATCAGTACGAAATCGCGACTACTCGCCTCGAAGGAACGATTGAAAACATTGAAGATGGCCAGCGTATCCAAGTTACGGTAACCGACTCGTTAGGAGCGATCATAAACTTAGAAACGGTGGTGACTGGTGGAAGTTGGTCTCTGGACGACGTTGACCTTTCTGGATTGTCTGAAGGTACGCTGACCGTTGTTGCTGAGAGTATAGATATAGCGGGCAACCCTGCAACCAGTGAAAACACCATCATCAAAGATACGCTCGCAAGTGTGACGGTGGACGTTGACGATGGCGGAGACGGCTATTTAAACATTGAAGAGCGCCAATCTGTCACTTTGTCAGGGCAAGTCAGTGATGTTGAAAATGGTCAGACGGTTTCTGTCACGGTTCAAGACAGCTCAGGGGTGATGCTCTCGTTCAATGCCGTTGTCGTTGATGGTATGTGGCAAGTCGAAGGGGCGAACTTATCCACGTTAGCCGATGGGGCGTTAACCGTATCTGCCTCCGTGAATGATGTGGCGGGCAACCAAGCGAAAGCAATGGATGAGGCTACGACCATAGATGCCACTGCTCCCACCATTGATATCGATACGGATTTTTATATTAGCGGTGGTCTTGCCATTGATGATTTCCGTGAGGGTATAGTCACGGAAATGAGAGGGACAACCAGTGGTGTAGAGCAAGGTCTGGCGGTGACGATTCGGGTAAGTGACGGAGACAGCACGCTGAATTTTACTGGCCTTGTTGATGCATCAGGTTCGTGGACAGTAACCGGAATTGACGTAAACACTCTCAATCTAAACAGCACGTGGACCATTGAAGCTGAAGTGTTGGATGCCGCCGGCAACCATGCGGTCGATACCATGCCGACAATAGTGCTACCCGGTTCAACGGTATTTTCTGAAAACATCGTTGGATTTTTTGGTGAGCAAAGCAGCTCGGCAGCCATCAACATAGAAAATGGTGTGCCAGCACTGCATGCAGAGCAACCAAGTTTGAGTGCGCTTACATCGGTCGGTCAATCTATTAACGTTGTTGTTGCAGAAGATGGGTTGAGCTTACAAGGAACATCGACTGACGACCGATTAGTTTTCTCAGCAGAAGTCAATGATGATGGTACGGTTCAAATTACTTTTTATGAAGCGATTGATCATGGTGTAGGTCAAGATGAGCTGGTGACTAACGTATTGGTTGAAAGCATTCAAAGTGATGCTGACGGTACACAAGAGACGGTTGTGGCACCGTTAACGATTACTATTTATGACTCTGATCCGGTGATTAGAGATGACACATACTCAGTCGTAGAAGATCAAACAATTACGGGCAATGTTCTTGAAAATGATATTGATCTTGATGGAACACTTTATGTGAAATTTGTAGAGGCTGGCGGGGAGCAGAAGTCAATTCTAGAGGGGGGATCCGTAAGTTTTAATTTAGAAAAAGGCGAATTAACCGTATTTTCTGATGGCTCTTGGCTGTTTGATGCAGGTCGAAACCTAGATCATTCGGTCGAGCAAAGTGTTTCTTTCAGCTATTTAGCTGCAGATGACTCCCAAGACTATGGCTTGGCTAACGCGACCATTGACATTACTGATGGACAAGCAGGTTACGTAGGCAATGCGACTATAGACGTAACAGAAGTCCCTTTGGATGGCCCGATATTGAACTTTGAAGGAACTGTCAATATTGTCGCGGGATCTGACAACCCTGATCCGAGTAGTTTGTATTTCGGTGGGTCATCTATTACTAAGTTAGAAGCATTAGGGCTTACAAGCTCAGTCTCTGATAATGAGCTTAGCTACACGTTAAGTTCCAGCGGAAAGCAAATTACAGCATTTGCGAATGGTGTCACTGTATTTACGTTAACATTGAGTGGCGTTGAGTCGGGTAACGATGTATTAGCTTCAATTTCGCTTACTCTTGAGCACCCTATCGATCAATTCAATAGCAGTGATACGGTCACTTTCCCGTTGACCATTGGTGGCGTAGATTTAGATGCCACACCGCTTGTAGAGAATGAAATTGACTATGTTCTAAAGGATGGCGCAGACCCAACTTTAAATAATTTGAATGGGGTAGAAGTAAAAGAATCTGATCTCGCAAATGGAAGTGTGTTGAGCTCAGGGAATTTTCAAGTTGAGGTTGGCAGTGATTACCTCGAATCTTTGTCGTTCATCGTCTCTGAACAACCCTTGTTGACGAGTGGTGAACAAGTTGTGCTTTATCAAGTCTCTGCGGATGGCAAAACACTTGATGGTTATATTCTTGACGAAGATGGGCAAACTCAGATTCCCATCTTTCAAGCTACCCTCAATGCTTCATTACCTATTGATGCAAATAGCGACATTACCTACTCCTTTGAGCTTTTTCAGGCTCTCGACCAACAAGAAAATACTGATCCAAACGTACCTCTCGTTGTTACTGCAATGGACTCAGACCAAGATAACACGTCGGTCGTTTTAGACATTAATGTGATAGATAACGACAATGGACAAGCGCTAATCAATAGCGGCAATGTCGAGTTAACCGAAACACCTGTCGATACAAACATTGCTCCTGATGGGGTTTCAGCCATAGCGAATACGGATGTGATAGTTACGTCATCATTCGATCCGATTGTGTATCTGGGTGTTGACATAAATGATGGAGATACTGTCAAAACTACGCTTGGTGATGCTGTTACTTATAACGGAGAGGCTGTCACTTGGTACGATAACAATGATGGAAGCTTTGACGCAATTTCAGACACTGGAGACGTTGTATTTAGGGTCACGTTACCTAGTGACTTCTCTTTGCCATCAAATGATACGTCTACCGTTAATGTAACTGTAGAGCTTTATCACTCGCTTGACCATGTTTTAGGTGATGGGACGCAATTGTCGATCTCTATGCCCATCGTGGCGAGAGATTCTGATGGAAGCGAGATCTCTACGGAGTCCAACATACTGGTCTATGATGGCTTGTTTCCGGAACTAGTAATTACAGAGGGAATCACAGTCAATGAAAGCGGGTTGAATGATGATTCGCTTGATTCTGGCATCGAGGGCTCGTCACCATCCATTACGCTATTACAAGGTTCAGACTCTATCGCCAGTGTGAGCGTGAATATCGATATGTTCAATGCGCTCGGCTATAAAACAAGTAGTGGTAGCCTGGTTTCGCTTGATTCACCGGACTCGAATGGTTGGTTATATGCAAGAGATGAAAGCGAGCAAGACGTCTTTAGAATTAGATTTAATACCGATGGGACTGTCGAGTTTGATCTATACCGTGCACTTGAACACGATGAACCTGACGGTGTTCCAGCGGACGAGAACACATTAGAACTCAGTTTTTCAATTTATGCCGTTGATAAGGATGGCGACCAGTCTGAAGCTGAGACATATACCGTAAGTGTAGTGGATGATATCCCCGAAGACACAAGCTCACCAATAGAAATTGAACTTACCGAGGGGGATGAGTTTTCGGGAAACTGGTTTAGCAATAATGCCGACTTAATCAGTTCAGATGGCACGTTGATTTCAAGTTTGACCTATGCAGGTGAAACATACGATACGGCGAGTTCGGTATTTAGCGATGATGCTTGGACCATCGATTTAATCAATAGTAGTGATGGTAACTTAAAATATGGAACGCTGACTATTGCTCAAGATGGGACATTTACGCTAACTACCGAGCTTATTGTTAATACGCCTGTAGGTGGTTTGCTTGATGATCTAACGATAACTGTGACGGATGCAGACGGTGACCAAGCAAGCAGTGAAGCTCAATTAATTCTTGATGATGCCAGGGGCTTTATTCGAACCGTTAATGTAGATACGTTAGAAGATAATGGCGCGAATAATAGTGGAGACCCTACGCCAGTCGCGTTACCGATTAGAGTTTCTCCTGGGGATACGGAGAATAATGAGCGTGTTGAAGCGATAAGGATCTCTATTGAATCTCTACAAGGAGGGGCTCTGTTTTTAGACGGAGCGCGCCTTGAAGATGATGATAATGACGGATTTATTAGTCTTTCTGGTACAGAGCTAATGGGGGTGGGTATATTCACTGTTCCAAATGGTGATCTCACTTATCAACCAGCACTAAACCTGTCGGGCAACACTATCAAAGTTTCGTTAGCAGTGTCTGCATTAATCGTATCTGATGTCGAACCAGATGGTTTTGTATTACAAGGCAATAACACGTTAAATGTTAACGTTTTACCGGTTGCAGATTTGCCAGAGTGGTCTAATGATTCGGACTTTTCTTATCAAAGTGTTGAAGATTCCGCTGAATCACTTTCACTCAATATTGTTGCTGAAAAGTTTGACCAAGACGGTTCTGAAACGCTCCACTACCAAATTTCGAATATTCCAGATGGACTTATATTAACACTTAACGGAAGTGCTATTGAGGAAGGGAAAGCGTATAGCCAATCCGAGTTAGATCAAATTGAAATCACATCTAACGAAAACTTAGCCGGAAGATTTACTTTTGATGTGACGGCAGTAACGACTGAGTCGGGTAGTGTGTTTGCCGATGAGCAAGATAAAACAGCGGAGATCACTGAGCAAGTTGTTATCGATATATCTCCAGATGCCGATGTGCCTACGCTGACCGTTAAAAACATTCAGGGGCTTGAAGACCAAGCGATTGACTTAAAAGAGTACATCCTAGGGCGGCTCACTGACACAGATGGCTCGGAGTCTCTGTCTTATCGCATAGAAGTTCAAGATGGTTGGACATTGCCTGTCGGAGCTGGGATTACGCTTATCGGTATTAATACCTACCTAGTGACCTCCAATGCTCTAGCCAATTCAGAGGCGTTACTTCAACCAAAATCGGATATCAGCTCATTTACTGAATCTCTATCCCTTCAAGTAACCGCCATTTCAACAGAGTCGACTATTGATGGCTTAGCACCTCTTAATGAAACCGCCGAGAGCCAATCTGCAACCATTGACATTAAGCTAAAAGGCGTGGTCGATGAACCAATGGTCCTAGATGGTGGACAGGGGAATTGGCAATATGATCAAGCGACTAAAGTAATTAGTAATCTCTCTACGTTAGACGAAGATAACCTGATACAACTGGATTTTATCATCCAGACATCAGACGACGATCTATCAGAAGAAATTAATATTTTGCTTCAGAACATCCCTTTGGGAACACAACTGACAGATGTAAATGGTGACCCTATTGTTCTTCCAATTGCTTACGTGGACCCAATAACTGGGCCAGTTTATCAGGTCTCGAATGCTGTTCTTGAAAACACTTACCTCAAAACAGAGCAAGATTTTAGTGGAACACTGAGCATGGATGTTATCGTCGTTTCAACTGAGCCGGATGGTGATTCTGCTGAAACCCCTCTTAAAGTGGAAATGGAAATCTCACCTATTGTTGATCAAACTGACGGTCAAGAATTACAAAGCAATGGTATTGAGGACAATTTCATCACACTAAATCTTGAGCCTGTCGTTAATCAAGATATAGATTCTAGTGAGTCCTTGACAGGATACACCATTGTATCCATTCCAGATGGCTTAACACTTTACTTTGATGGTAATGCAGTAGAGGAAAGTAATTTACCGTTAGAACTCAATGAACTACTCGATGGTAGCTCGGCAACATTATCTGAGTTGTTAAACAGTGGACGAATCACTGTAAAAGCTAATGAAGACCTAAGTGGGACGTTTAGCCTGGAAGTTCAGTACGAAGTGACAGACACGTCTCCTACGATGGAGACTGATGTAAAGGCAATCAATGGCTCTTTGAGCGTCTTGGTTTCTGGAAAAGTGGATATTGGTAATGAAGATATTGACAAAACACGTTTAGAAGGCGCGACTGAAGTATTCACAAGTACGGATGGGTCTGCTGTTGACGTGAGTGGAGGCATTACATTTACAGAAGCGGATATTGATGGTTCAGAGTATCTCGATTACATCGTTTTACAGATACCGCAGGGTCAAGACCTCATTGTTACTCATCCGAATGGTGCTTCTCAAGATGCCGATGGGAACTGGCTGATTCCAATGGAAGGAATCACAAGTGATAGCATGTTGGAAACCGCTCAAGATTTGCTTGCTGGCGCATCGATTTATAGCCCATCTAACACAGAGATACTTGATGTGAATGTGTTAGCGTATGTTCGAGATGGAACGGATGCTCAATACATCACAGGTCAGTTCCAAATTCAAATTACTGGCCATGAAGGAGATGGAGACCAGTGTGCTGATCCTGGTGAACCGGGAAGCGTTCAAAGTGGGGATATTGTAGGTAAAGAAGGTGAAGATGTCTCAATTGGGGCGTTTTTAAACCCTGATGTGGCGAGTAGTGATGGTAACTTAGTTTCCTTCTTTGTCGCCGCAGATTCTTTACCTGAAGGAGTCGAGCTTACTGGCGAAGGTGTGATACCTGCTTATGATAATGCGGGCAATCTGTTGGGTTATTCAATTTCTAGCGCTGGATTGTCTTCCTTGACGCTTACTGGCGTGGATGAGGACTTTGCTGGTTGCATTACTTTCAATTTAGAAGTGACAGAAACGGCCCCATGCGATGGTGACTCGAAAACAACCGCTCAGACCATTACGGTACAAATCTCTCCTGTTGTCGATGATATCGCGATAGCACCAAGCCAAGTTACGGTTCAAGAAGATACTATAACCAACCTGAATCTTGCTCTTGTATTGGGCGATAGTGAAGGGCCAATGCAGTCCATTACTGGAGAAGGTGACGCAGCGACTGGCCTTGAAAGTGTCAATTGGGTTTCTTTATCGGTGTCTGACGAGAATGCGCGGTTTACTGCCGTGGACCCGAGCCTACTCATTGACAACGGTGATGGAACATGGGTAGTGACAGATGTTACGCGTCTAAACGAAATTCAGTTAATCCCACCTGAAAACTACAGTGGAGAGCTTGTTATTTCCGTTGACGCAAACATTACTGATGAAGTCACGGGAAGTTGTTTAAGTACTGACAGTGCGAAAGATACTCAAACTAAATCAACAGAAGTTACCGTTACCATTGCCCCAGTGGTTGATAAAGCGGTTCTGGAAACAGAAGACGTAGTTGGTAATGAAGATAATTATATTTATTTAGGAAACTTATCTGCATCATTAATCGATCAAGATGGTTCTGAGTCGATGTCTTTGGTCATGACAGGAGTGCCAGTCGGAGCCGTGTTGGTTTGGGACAATAATGGGACGTTCGAATTACTCCCTGATAACGGTTCAACGGATGGTGAGAGCAAGGAGTGGCAGCTAACTCAAGCACAACTTGATAAGGTTTACTTTCTACCGCCACTAGATTTTAGTGGGGATATTTCATTAACACTGCAAGCTATTACCCAAGAGTCTGGATCAAACGACTATAACTATACCACTTCTCAGTTCAACGTCGGCGTAAAACCGATTGGCGATGATGTATCGTTGAATACAACCTCTAACACGTTCACTGGAGATGAAGGTGATTCCATTTCGATTGACTTTTTAGCGAGCGGTTTTGAAACAAATAGCAACGAATATATAGAAGTGTCGATGTTGATCAAAGCAAGCTCTGAACCCTCTGCATTGGAAGGCTTAGGTAGGATTCGTATTGGAACTCAATTCTCATCCTTTACCTTCGATGACGCGGGCAATGCCGTGGCGACGGTATTAGTGCGAGCAAATGAAGTGTCAGGTTTGGAGTTCGTTCCGAAGGATGCATTTGGAACGATGGATGTTGCTCTCAATGTTAGAACGTTTGATCAAGCGATAGTGTCAGAGACACTCGAAACCGATTTTGGAGATGTGCAAACCACCGATCTAACCATTGTTGTTACCCCTGAAGCTGATGAGCCAACACTAACGGCCGATTATCAGTCTATTGTGTCTGAAGCGTCTGGGAGTATTCCTTTAGGGTTGAGCATGAATTTAGTCAACCCTGCACCCGAAGAGTTTGGAAGTGTGGAGATTCGCGGATTACCAACAGATCTAGAGTTGAGTCATGGTGAAAGATTGAACGGCATTTATGCTGTTGATCAAGAGGATGTCGCTGATCTTTCCATCGTTGGCGGGTTTAGCGGTGCAAGTGATTTTACGTTGTCGATAAAACCGATTGCAACACTGGGCGCCACTGTCGCAGAAGGTTCTGCTCAGGTAGTCAATGTTACCTTAGTGGAAGAAGGGGGACAAACATTACTTGCGACAGATGCTAATGATTTGCTTATTGGAGGAAGTGGCAGCGATGTATTCCAGTTTGACAGTTCAGGGCTCGGTAACGAGTTAAAGCCCTCGTACGATGTGATCAACGATTTCCAAATATCCGTTATTGGTGATGATAATGACACAATTGACATCGCCTCGATAATCACCGCTACCTCGATAACAGAAGTCGATAATAAGCTCGATTTAACAGAGAATGATGATGGCGTAACGCTTCACATAAAACCAGAAGAGACGGGGACAAAACAACAGATTCTTATGCAGGGCGTCACTCTCGATCAGCTTTACAAAGGTGACTCGACTGGCGTAGCCGAAGAAAATGTCTTACAGAAGATGATTGATGACAACAACTTGCTAGTAGGTGGTATGTCATGAAGCATCACTCATCCTCATCAAGTGAGCTGACTAACGATCCTTGGGGGCAATCGTTAACTTGGTTGATGCGTTATTTTGAGGTTAGACACCATACAAAAAAGGTGCTTTCTGGATTACCTCTTGTTGAGGGTAGATTGGATAGTGACTTATTCATCAGAGCCGCTGAGCGAGCCGATCTTGAACTCACATTAATCGATTTAAAATCCACCGCAATGTTGAGCTTTCCATTGGTGGTAATCAATAGGAAGACGTTACAACCCGCTATTATATCTGAGCGACATAACAGCGATTATCAAGTCACGTTATTTAGTGAAGATCAAGGTGAAACGCAATACGTCACGAGCAAGGAACTGCATAATCAATTCCAGCCTCAAGCATGGCAAGTTTCTATGCGTCCAGAGCTGGACAAACGGATAAGTTCTATTCAAGCGGATTATAATGAACATTGGCTTTTCGCCGTAGTGAAAGAAATGTCTCCGTGGTATCGAGATCTTTTGATTGCCTCTTTCCTTATCAATACGCTAGCGCTAGTTATTCCGCTTTTCACTATGAACGTTTACGATCGTGTAGTGCCTAATCAAGCTTTCAGTACATTATGGGTTTTGGTCGCTGGTGTCTCCGTCATCATTATTTTTGATTGGCTATTGCGTAAAGCAAGGGGAGTTGTCACTGATACCGCGGGTAAGTACATCGATAACAAGCTTTCTTCGATACTTTTTTCTAAAGTTATGGGGATGAAACTTGAACACCGTCCTGCATCAGTCGGTGCATTCGCTCGACAACTACAAGATTTTGATAGTGTTCGCGATTTTTTTACTTCTGCATCTCTTGTGACCTTAGTTGATCTCCCATTTACGTTGTTATTTTTAGTCTTAATCGGTTGGCTAGGTGGGGCAATGATGTTCATACCTATTGCCGTCATGTTTATCCTGCTGATCCTTGGCTTTGCGGTAAAAGCAAAAATAGAACAATCACATACGGAAAGTGCTGCACTATCCATGAAGCGACAAGCTCACTTGTTTGATTCATTGTCCTCTTTAAAAGAGATTAAGCAAAATAACGCTACGGGAGAAGCACAAAAGCGTTGGGAGCAAACGGTATCCATGCTTTCTGATTGGCAAAATCAATCGCGAAACTATTCGAATATCGTTGCTTACTCCATTCAATCTAGCCAGCAGATAATTACCGTAATGTTACTTGTAACAGGCGTGTACAGAATTTCTGAGGGATTGCTAAGCATGGGGGGGCTCATTGCTATTGTCATGCTTAGCGGTCGTGCTGCAGGGGCGATTAACCAGTTAGCTATGCTGTTACTTCGCTATCAACAGACAAAAACAGCGGTTGAAGGCTTAAATTCTATCATGTCTTTACCTCAGGAGGTGCAACGCAGTCAGGTCATTACGTCTGCCGAATTTGCAGGGAATATACGTTTAGAAAACGTGAGCTTCCAATACCCAGATGTTGATATGCCATGTTTGAGAGATATTAATCTTACTATCAAGCAAGGCGAACGCGTTGGCGTTATTGGTAGTGCAGGAGCAGGAAAGTCTACACTCCTTTCTATTATTACCAATCAACTCAGTACCTTACAGGGTAGCGTTTATTTTGATGACATTGACAGTCAGCTTTGGCCCGCCGAATTGATAAGAGAGAAAACGGGTTGGGTTGGCCAAGATTCGCATCTTATATACGGCAGCATTATGGAAAACATAGTATTAGGACATCATGTTATTGATCAAGAACGATTACGCCGTGCGATAGAATTATCGGGTTTGAACCAGTACATGAGCCGCCTTCCTCATGGTCTAGAAACGCAAGTCGGAGAAGGAGGGCGTTATTTGTCGGGGGGGCAAAGGCAAGCTGTAGCGATTTCAAGAGCGTTTTATCGAAACCCTGCAGCATTAATTTTAGACGAGCCAACCAGTTCCTTAGACCAGCCAGCTGAGAATGCGTTGTTTAATGCTCTTAAATCGTTGCCGCACTCGACGACGATGATTATTAGCTCTCATAAACATTCCTTATTATCGCTTTGTGATCGAATTGTTGTGTTTGATAAAGGCACAATTTTGAGGGAAGGAGCGCCCCAAGAAATTTTTGCTAAACAACAGTCTAACGCGAAAACGAACAGAGTACGCGCAGTATCAATTGTACGCGAAGGAGGTCAATGATGAGCACAGTTCGTTGGAGTAATGCTCATTTAGCAAACCGTTCGAGAACGTTGATTTGGTTGTCTGCCGCGTTAGTGCTAAGTGTGATTATTTGGGCCTCGTGGGCGAGGTTAGACGAAGTGGTTGTCGGCGAAGGAAAGGTTGTTCCTACTTTGTCTGTTCAGACGATTCAGAGCTTAGAGGGAGGCATTCTAAAGGAGTTACTTGTCATGCCTGGTGAAAGCGTCACTAAGGGGCAAACCATCGCTATTCTGGATGATACAAGGTTTAAGTCGACCTATTCGGAGACCTCTGAACAAGTTGAATCTTTGCTCGCCAGAAAGCAGAGGCTTCAAATTGAATTAGAAACGGTAAAAGTGAATAGCCTCCAACTGGATTGGAAACAACAAGTGAGTATCGAGCCTCAGACATTTGATATTTCGATGACCGGCCACTCTGCCTATCTGAATGCCAAAGCAAACTATCTTGAGCGGTTGAGCCAACTGGAGTCTGAGCTGGAGGAGGCTAAATTGCGAATTGAGCAACAATCGCAAGCTTATCTAGATACCTTGAATACCATTCAAACACTAAAAAGCAGTCTGGTTATTGTCTCGAAAGAGCGAGATATGCTGAGAGAGGTGGTTTCTAGTGGCGCGGTAGCTGAAGTGGAATTATTAAAACTGAATAGAGACGTTATAAAGCTCAAAGGAGACATCGCGAGTTCACAAGCTGCTGCCCAAAAACAAAGGGCTGTGTATTCTGAATCCATCGCAGATTATCGTGGTACTGCGCTTGCTTTTAGGGCAGAGGCACAAGGGCAGCTCAATGAAGTTGTGACGCAACTAGCGCAGCTCAATGAAAGTCGTCAGGCGATTGCGGATCAGTTGAATCGAACGCAGTTACTTTCTCCGGTCGATGGAACCATCAAAGATGTTTTTGTCAGAACCATCGGAGGTGTGGTTAAGCCGGGTGAGCCTATTTTAGAAATAGTCCCTCGTAATAGCACGTTAATCGTTGAAGCGAGAATTTCTCCTCAGAATATCGCCTTCATAAGGCCTGGCCTGCCGGCAACGGTAAAGTTGTCTGCCTATGACTTTGTCATTTACGGAGGCCTAGAAGGAGAAGTGACCTACGTAAGCGCCGATGCACTTCAAAATGAAGAGGGCAATGCCTACTACCGTGCCAACGTTACTTTCAAGGTTGATGATAAGTTTACGATCATCCCGGGAATGCAGGTTGTGGTAGACATTCTTACAGGAGAAAAAACAGTACTGAATTATTGGTTAAAACCTATATTACGTGCGAAAGAGAATTCGCTCAGAGAAAGATAGACATAAGGATATAAGATGCGGCTTAAATCAACGTTATTGGTCTTGTTTGCAGTATCATCGTCGCCAAACGCTTTGACTTTAGAAGAGTCAGTTACGTTATCTCTCGATAGCTCCCCCAGTTTGCTTGCTCGCTATTCTCGCTATGAGTCGATGGTACGAGACCGAAATGCCATAAATGGTTCATTTCTTCCTCAGGTTAATTTGTATGCAGCAGCAGGGTACGAAGGTACTCGATATAACAACGGAAACTACATCGACAGTGAAGATAGAACATTAGAAAGAACGGAGATGGGCGTAAGAATCTCCCAACTGTTATTTGATGGATTTAAAACAAGTGCTGATGTTGATCGCCTATCTTACGAGGCTGAAGCTGAACGCTTGGACTTATTGGCATCTGCGGAAAATGTTGCATTAGATACTGTCAGAGCGTATGTGGATGTTTTACATGCCCGAGAGTTGATGAAACTGACAGAAAGAAACCTAAATGAACACCAAGAGATCTACCGTTTCATTCTAGATAAAAAAGAAAAAGGTTTAACCAGCAACTCCGACTTAGCGCAGGTTTCTTCGCGTGTCGCGACAACACAGTCCTCATTGATTGCCGCCCAAAACAATCTTTCCGATGCTAGAACAAGATTTGTACGTTTGGTTGGTCGAGCGCCGCAAAACTTAGTTGAGCCTGTTTACCCGCAGGAATTGCTTCCGAATAAGCTTGACGAAGCACTCAAACAAGCGGTTAGGTTGCACCCATCCATACAGTCGGCGATGAAAGATTTAGAGGCGGCTCGACATGAAGTAAAAAGAGAAAAGGGGGATTACTACCCAGAGCTCAAGCTTGAGCTGTCAGCCAACAAAACAGACAACGTGGATAATATTGAAGGCATTAACGAAGATGCAAAGGTTATGCTGACGGTCAACTACGATCTTTTTAAAGGCTTTTCTACAGACTCCCGAGTGGAGTCATCTGCCTGGCGAGTAGAGGAGGCGAGGGCTATTCGAGCAAATGCAGAACTAGATGCGAATGAAGGTGTAAGGCTGGCATGGGACGCACATACATTGCTTCAACAGCAAATGGAGTTTTTAAAAGTCAACGTTGATGCGGCGAAAGTAACTGAATTAGGGTACATCCAGCAGTTCAATGTAGGGCGACGCAGTTTGTTAGATGTATTAGATGCCAAAGTTGAAACGTTTGTTGCGAGACGGAACTACACCCGAACAAAGTACGATTATTTGGTTGCCACTTACCGTTTATTCAACTCGATGGGGATTCTGACTTATGCGTTGCGAGTTGAGTATCCAGAGAACTGGAAGGAGAACAATAATGGATAAATTCGCAGTGACGAGTCTTCTAGTTTTCATGTTAGCAGGCTGTGCTGAATCACCGAATACGACGTTGACCACTTACCAGTACAACGACCTTAAAGACAATGATAGTGATGGCGTGATAAACCAACGAGATAACTGCGCAGATACGCCAAAAGGTGTGGTTGTTGACAGTGAAGGCTGTGCGAATTGGGTCAACGACTCGCAGACACACCTGATCAGCTTTTTCTTTGCGATGGATGAGCATCAGGTAACGCCATCTCATGATATGCCGCTAAGCGAGTTGAAAGCACTGCTTCAGAGTAACCCAAATGCGCAAGTCATACTGATAGGAGACACAAGCCCTGAAGCGTCACTCGAATACAACAAAGCGTTGGCAAAGAAAAGGACGGCAGCTATACGAGAATTGCTAGTGAGAAACGGCATTCAAGACAATCGAATTGAAGAGCAAGAGTTTTATCAGAATACGGCATTGACGGTACAACTAAAAAAACGGGAAAGGCGCACAATTGCTGTTGTAAACACGAAAGCTGAAAGTACTGAACAAGCGTGGACTATATTTAGTTCGGACAGCGAGTTGACACCTAATTCGAAGTTGGAGTTGAATTATGAAAATTAAAGTATTGCCTTTCTTTGCTCTAGCGTCATGTTTGATTTCACCGCTGGCATTTGCTGACTCTGAGGCTCGAACATCGATTTTTGTCGAACCAGAAATATTAGAAACGATAGAAACATTGATAGATGAGCCAAGTGTAAATGTAGCGCTTGCATCTCAGTCTGGTGGTTTTAACGACATGCTAAATGACGGAGCCTCTATTGCAATCACATCTAAGAAATGGTCAGATGAAAACATCTCCCGATTTCAACGAGAAAGAGGCCACAGGCCTACACGTTTGTTTTTAATGGCAAACGCTATTGTCGTAATCAATAGTCAAAAGAGTACGGTAGATAGTGTTTCCGTTAGTGAATTGAAACGCTGTGATGCAAATACGTATGCTTTCGGGGAGATGCGTTTAAGTAACCCAGATGTGAGCTCTAATGGTTGTCAATCATCGATTCAAATGCTTGATGAAGACCGATTGAAACGGGCTTTAAGCGACGACTTTTCAGCCAAAGCTTATATGCGATACTCCGATTTTAAATACTCAGAACAGTGGTCGAGCTACAAGGCTCTCTCTGTTCATCATAACGATGACTCATGCTCTTTGAGCACAGATTGCATCTATTCTCTTCGCTATCCATTTTCCGTGGTCTATTACGTTTATATAAATAAACAATTCGACACCAATCAGAAAATCACAAAATCAAAACTATTTGAACTCCTTACAACCGACAACAATACACAACAGGTACGAAATGCTGGGTTTATTCCACTACCAAAAGCGCTTATTAAAATAAATAGAGTGAAGTTAGGCCTAGATGAGCCAGTTGTTTTAAACGGGTATAAATAAACTTCATACGCCTAACTATGTGGGCTTGAGTGAACGTACCGTCCTAGGAAGTTTTGCCTTGCTGCTCATTTATCTTTGGTTAACTTTTGGTCAATTGAGTTGGTTGTAAGTGGTTTTGTTGGTAATTTTTCTATCATTGTGGCAAGTTTACTTAAAATCACTTAAGTGAATTTAAGTTATGACACAAGAAGAAAGACTCGTAGCGCTCAGAGCGAAGCTGGATCAGCAAAATAAAGTAACGTTGTCTGAAGTTTGTGAGTACTTTGCTATCTCGCGAGATTCAGCTCGTCGAGACTTAGTTAAGTTGAGTCAGCAACCTGGGTTACAAAGAATACGAGGTGGTGTCATGCTTGCGCCGATCTCTTCCCATACCGAGGCATACGCGAGTCGACCCGTGAGTGACGTTAAACATCGACTAGCTCAAGCTGCCGCAGCGTTGTTGGATGAGCGCGACCATCTTGTTATTGATACCAGCACCATTTTGTCTCTGCTCCCACTCTATGCAGGAAAAGCGCGTTATGGAGAAAACAAGCTCAACGTCGTTACTAACAGCATTGATGTGCTGACTGCTGCTGAGACAAACGACACAATGGACGTTCATTTCTTAGGCGGACACTTTGACCCTTATGCCAGAGCAGTTTTAGGGGCGCAAGCAGAGCAGCAAATGCAGCATTATCACGTGAACAAAGCGTTCATTGGCGTGTGTGCATTGTCATCCCGAGGGCTGACAACAAATAGTTTGTTAGAAGCAACAATGAAACAAGCGATGATTGCTCAAGCTCAGCAGGTCATCGTCGTTTGTGAATCCCGAAAAATTGGTAGCGACAATTTCCACCACGTATGTGATTTGTCAAAGATCGACATCATTATTACAGACCATCCCCCTCAATCAGATTTTCAACAACTCCTCGATCACAATGATATTGAATGTATTGTTGTATCACCGAAATAAGGAATCTTACAATGGCTTACGATCCCGTAAAAACCGCTGTGATTGGTTACGGATATTCAGCAAAAACGTTTCATTTACCCTTCATTAAATCGCTACCAAATTTAACGCTGAGCGCGATAAGCTCTCGTCAACAGGAGGCGGTTCAAAATGATTGGCCAGATGCTAAGTGGTTTTCTGATGCGAATACTTTACTCGATGATAGTGATGCAGAGCTCGTAATCATTACTGCGCCAAATGACGTACATTACGAACTTGCAAAGCGTGCGTTGAACAATGGGAAACACGTCATCGTCGAGAAACCGTTTGTTACTCGGATAGAAGACGGTAATGAACTTATCGCATTAGCCGAAGAGAAAGGTCTGGTGCTGAGCGTTTTTCACAATAGACGTTGGGATGGAGACTTTCTCACGGTTAAATCTCTTATCGAACAAGGTAAGTTAGGTGATATAAAGCTGTTTGAGTCGCACTTTGATCGCTACCGCCCTGAAGTTCGTCAACGCTGGCGAGAGCAGGCTCAAGATGGCGGTGGTATTTTATTCGACCTTGCTCCTCATCTTCTCGATCAAGCATTGGTGTTGTTTGGCTTGCCAGATGCGATAGACGCACAATGTCGAATGATGCGCCCGGGTGCGACAACGATTGATTATTATAACTTGATACTTCATTACCCTGAGCATATTGTGCACTTGCATTCAAACTTGTATAGCCCAGAGCCGAATCTCCGCTACAAAGTATTGGGTACGGAAGCTAAATATGAAAAGTTCGGATTAGATCCTCAAGAGGGCTACTTAAAAGAAGGCCGTTTGCCGGAAAACGATGCTTGGTCGGAAGAAGATGAGGCGTTATACGGCGTCCGTTACGACGAAGACGGTGCGCAAACTATCAAAACGGAGAGAGGCGCGTACCAAGCTTACTTTGTTGGTGTGGCAGATGCCATTCGTTTGGGCACTGATAACCCAGTTCCTGCCGCTCAGGCAGTACAGAATATCGCTCTGATTGAGATGGCATTGGAAAGCAGTAAAACGGGTAAAACGATTCAGGTGAAACCATGAGTTTGACGCTTGAACTCGTGGCCCTGCAAGAGCATGAACTTCAGTTGGCGGAATTTAATCACCATATTGCGTGGTCTATCGGCCTCGCTCTAAAAGAAGAGGCTGAAGCTCGCGGCGCGGCTGTTGCTATTGAGGTTTACGGCTTTGGACAAACGCTATTTCAATACGCGATGGCAGGAACCTGCGCTGATCATGTAGATTGGGTCCGTAGGAAGCGAAACTCAGTATTAAGGTATGGCCACAGCTCTTACTATCTTTCTCTGTACAACAAGCAAAAGCAACGTGATTTCGAAAATCAGCCTCATCTCGATGCTCGTGAGTACTGTGCTCATGGTGGCGCGTTCCCAATTCGGCTTTCTGGGTCTGGTTTGGTTGGGGTTGTGACGGTATCGGGTTTACCGCAGTTAGATGATCATCAGCTAGTTGTGGATATATTAAAAACGATGACAGAGACAAAACCCTCTTAAACGCCAAATATGAAAGTAGCACGGTTCTTTATCGTGCTACTGAATTCTCTTTTTAGCTCATAAAGTGTTCTTTAATGTGAGCAAATATTAACATTGATCCCAACTTACTACCTGAAAATCAAATCAATTTCATATAACCTATACGCTCATTTATACAGAAAGCCTTCAAAGTTGGCCATTGGCAATGTCTTTTAGAAGAAAAGAAAAACTCAATCTTAGAAATCTTATTGTCACCCTATGTGTGTTCAGTGTGCTTGTCACTTTGATCAACGCATTCTACTCGATTTATCGTGTTCAAAGGGATCTCATCATCAATAACACGTTAGAATCAAACCGTGTTTACGCCCAAAAAATGTCTGAAATGACAGACTCTTTCATAGAAAGCTCAATGTCGCAGCTAAAATACAGTGCGAACGTGCTAAAAGACAAGATGCATGACGCTCAGCTTCTTGATAAAGAGGCTGAGAGATTAAGAACGCAAACCAAATCATTTAACTCTGTGGTTGTCGTTAATGCAAAAGGGGTTATTATTTCTGTATCCCCTGAAACACTTCAGGTGAAAGGTGTAAGGTTAGTGGGTGAAAGAAAACGCCAGTCTTTAAACGCTCAAGCACCGGTTGTTACTGAACCATTTATATCGCCAGCTGGAAATTACTTGTTAACCATCTCATACCCTATATTTTCTCAATCTAATGAATATTTAGGTTATATCGGCGGCACTATTTATCTAGAAAAAGAAAATATTCTCGCAGAGTTACTCAGCCAGCACGCATACAAAGATGGTTCTTTCCTTTACGTTGTCGATGAGAGTAACACTCTGATTTATCACCCAGATCAATCGAGGGTTGGTGAAGTAATCGACGATAATGAAGCAATCAAAGCGGTGACGATGGGGCAGAGCGGCAACAAAGAAATTGTTAACTCTCGCGGCGTCGAAATGCTTGCTGGTTATGCGCCAGTAAAGTCATCAGGATGGGGAATTGTTGCTCAGCGCCCGAAATCGATGACGTTATCTGTGCTAGATGAACAGATGTGGAATGTTTTCCTTAAGTCGATTCCAATTGGTTTATTAACTTTGTTGCTAATTTGGTTCTTGTCCCTTCTTATTTCTAGACCACTTTGGCAGTTAGCGGGTGCTGTGCGAGGTGTCGAAGAACATTCATCATCTATCGATGATCTCAAACTGGTTAAGTCTTGGTATTTTGAGGTCTCACATTTGAAGCTTAGCTTTCTTAAAGCATTTGGTATCGTGTCAAAAACCATTGATAAGCTGCAACTGGATACATTAACAGATTCGATGACTGGATTATTGAATCGACGTGGATTAGATAAAGTGCTTGGTTTGTTTAAGCAGGAAAATACCGCGTTCTCTGTTTTGGCGCTAGATATTGACCACTTTAAGAGCGTAAACGATAACTATGGCCATGACGTGGGTGACAACTTACTTAGAGAGTTTGCGCAGTTAATGAAAGACCAAGCTCGCTCTAATGATCACCTGTGTCGTTCTGGCGGTGAAGAGTTTATGATGTTTTTGGAAAAAACAGACGTAAACCACGCTATGGATGTTGCAGAGCGTATTAGACACAACGTGGAACAACATGACTTTCAGGTGGTTGGTAAGGTCACGGTTTCGTTGGGCGTTTCTCACTGGAAAGGCAATGACACACCAATTGAAGCGGTAATGAAAGACGCCGATAATGCACTGTATAAAGCGAAACATAATGGAAGAAATAGAACGGAGTTGGGTGACGACGCACAATAGATATTGCGCTTTATGCTGAACATAAAACGAGCCAGTGACTAATTTTTGCTGTTAATCGCTGGCGTAACCGCTACCAATTGCGCGAAACGGCAAGTTCAGCTCTAATTCTGGAATTTGTTTACCCACCCAAGCCGGGAATGTATTGCTATTTGGCCCTGGAAACAGCGTATATTCTTCAGCCCAAGGGTATTGGCTAATAACACTTTGTATTTTAGGGATAAGCTGGCGGGCCTTTTCACCTTGTATGGAGAGGATCTTTTCTGGTTTTGCACCATACCAATATCGATCTGGTGTCCCAGTTTGGTACTGATATAGAGCGGGTTGTCCGCGATTCACTCTCCAGCCGACTACTTCATACACTGTATATTCGTTCGCATTTTCAGGCTTTATTGCAAACCATGTATGAACGGCAAACCAGCCTCGCCAACCAAACGCGTCTGCGGCGTAAAACTCAATCACAGCATGCTTAACATTGGAAGGATCGGGTGCGATACCCGCAGGTTCTCTGCTAGCGGTACGCCAATCTCCTTGAGTGCATCCACCCAGCATAACCGCGATTGACATGAGCCAAATTTTTACATGGTGAGTAAAGTTGAGAGGGTCTTTCATTTATTGCTCCTAGACCAACCGATGCTGGTAACGCTCTATTGATTTTAGCTATAAAAACGTGGCAAGTCTGATTGTTGAAATCCTCTCCTTATTAAAAGAGAGAGGGAAGTTAGTGCCATAATTCAAGTTCATACGTAATAATAAGGTAAGCCGATTTGTAACATGTGGCATAGACGATGCCGTATTTCTCTAACTATTCGTCTAGTTGCGTATGAAAAAGTAAGAGGTTGTATGTATTCCTTACACGGCTAAATAAATTTAAAGCATTAAAAAACAGAGGTTTACAGTGGATTTTGACTGGTTGAGTGAGTTTGGGGCCCTCACATTGTCTCACATTTGCTTG
Source organism: Vibrio sp. Vb1127 (assembly GCF_033338735.1). NCBI lineage: Bacteria > Pseudomonadati > Pseudomonadota > Gammaproteobacteria > Vibrionales > Vibrionaceae > Vibrio > Vibrio sp. Vb1127. The sequence goes on from NZ_JAWOTF010000002.1 coordinate 303,103, forward strand.
TTTTGGGCGGAATTTTCATCGCTCATCTTTTTGCGCGTTTAGAGTCAGCGTTCAGCTATGGCACAATAGGCGCTCACAGAACAAGTGCTGTTTGGTCATGCAAATAGCAGAAAAATAACTAGAAATAGAATAATTAATGTTTAAATCAAAAAGTATACTCGCATTAAGCATGTTCGCATTTGGCTGTTTTGCCAATCAAGATAGCGAACCAACGTCCGTTGTGCTGAGCTATGGCGACTCCTCCATCAGTACTGATATTCAAGCCAATCGAAAATTTCATGTTGTCCGAGACAATGAAAGTGAGCACGTAGAATTTTCCGGCGGAATCACAAAGGAGTATTCCGATTATATTGTGAATATTCATATCATAAGAAAAAGCAATATACGCAGATCAAGCCGTGAGCTGAATACTACCGTATTGATGAACAGTGATCAGATTGGGAAGCCTTTAGTGATTGGCATTGAAAATGATGAGTTCACTAGTATCACTTTGCGTTAATGCTTAGTATTTATTGAATAGGAATGAGGAAATTGATGCTCTCAATACGCTGCTATCGCACCGAGGATGCCCCAACACTGTGGGCACTCTTTTACCATACTGTGCGAATCATTAATCGTCGTGATTATACGGAATCACAAGTTTCCGCTTGGGCACCATCAGATTTTGACCTCGATGTGTGGCAACGCAAAATGGACGATATTCAACCCTACGTCGCGGAGATAGAAGGGCAGGTCGTTGGCTATTGTGATTTGCAAGGTGACGGCTTGATTGATCATTTCTTTTGCCATCATGAATACCAAGGACAAGGTGTTGGTCGTGATTTGATGTCTTTTCTTTGTTCACAGGCGAAAGTACAGGGGATAAAACGACTGTATTCTGAAGTGAGTATTACCGCCCGACCTTTTTACGAGAAAATGGGTTTCACAGTTAAGTCTCGACAACATGTTGAGGTTAGGGGAGAAACCTTAACTAACTTTATGATGGAAAAGTATATTTAACTTAAATAGTGAGCATTTAGTGAGCTTGAACACAGATATAAAATGTTTTCCAATGTGAAAACGAGTTCATTGATCTCGCACCAACGTTTTGTTTGAAAACAGTGTACATAATCTTCTCTGGAACGCCATTACCGCATTTCGTCTCTGAAGGCTTAAAAACAGTCTGAAAGTTTTGGTTTTGCGGCGGGTAATAGCGTTCCAAACGCCAAATGTGTCTGGCTAACCATCTCAGGAAGAGAAGTAGTACTATGCGCCCTTATCTCAAATACGTTGTTCCAACATTGATACCATTGCTTGTTTGGTTGATGCCTCTCTCTGCGTTCCCATTTGATAGCATTACTATCGTCCAGCAAAGAGTGATTGCAATCTTCTTGCTTGCCGCACTTTGCTGGGTATTCGAGCCAATTCCAATCTACGCCACTTCGGTTGTGATCATTGTCCTAGAGCTATTGCTTGTATCAAATAAAGGTATTGTGCTCTTTCGTTTGCAAGAAGGGCAGCCACATTTTGGTGAGCCATTACAATACAACGAGATAATGGCGACCTTCGCTAGTCCGATTATCATGCTCTTCCTCGGCGGTTTCTTTTTGGCTATGGCGGCGACAAAGTACAGGTTAGATGTCAACTTAGCCCGAGTGTTACTCAAACCATTTGGACAAAAACCAAAGTTCGTTATGCTGGGGTTGATGCTGATCACCGCTGTTTTTTCCATGTTTATGTCAAACACCGCAACAACAGCGATGATGTTGTCCATTTTAACCCCTGTGATAGCGGTTTTCGGGCCTAAAGACCCAGGTCGAATTGCATTCGCCTTGTGTATTCCTGTTGCAGCCAACATTGGTGGCATTGGTACTCCAATCGGCACGCCACCGAATGCCATCGCCCTAAAATATTTGGTTGGTGACAACTTAATTACGTTTGGTGAATGGATGGTATTTGGTGTGCCATTCGTTATTGTGATGATGGCGTTAGCCTGGTTTCTGATTGGCTTTTTGTATAAGGCCGAACAAACCACCATCGATCTGAACATTAAAAGCAAGTTTTTGAAAACACCCAAAGCAATAATGGTTTACGTCACCTTTGCCGGCACGATTATTCTTTGGTTGATGGGTTCTGCACATGGAATGAATTCTTACACAGTAGCATTAATTCCGGTGGCAGTGTTCTCATTGACGGGCATCATCAACAAAGAAGACTTGAAGAAAATCTCTTGGGATGTGCTTTGGTTGGTGTCAGGCGGTATTGCTCTGGGCCTTGCTCTAGATAAAACCGGGCTTGCGAAGCTGGTGGTACACAGCATTCCGTTTGATCAGTTCTCGCCATATGTTGTCTTGTTTGGTGCGGCTTTCTTGTGCTTGTTAATGGCAAACTTTATGTCGCATACAGCCACCGCAAACTTGCTGATGCCGATTATGGCTGCGTTAGGTACCTCTATGGCTTCGTTAACGCCTCTCGGCGGTGAAGTTACTCTGATCTTGGTCGTGACATTTGCTGCTTCACTCGGTATGTCGTTACCAATCAGTACGCCACCAAACGCGTTAGCTCATGCAACAGGGTATGTCGAGAGCGGCCAAATGGCTCGTATCGGTGCCGTGCTAGGCGTGATTGGCGTATTACTCAGCTTTGTGATGGTGTGGATTTTACATACTGTTGGGCATATTGGATAACCCATGTACGAAACGAAGTTAGACGCGTTAGTACAACGCTACTTTAATCACCTTGAACGCCGATTAACGGTTTTATCCGGGTCGGTGCTTATTGAGCAAGCTGGCTACAACGATCGCTTGTACTATGTGCTGTCGGGAGAACTGGCGGGCTATTACGCGGAAGATGACAAGAAACCGATTCAGGTATTTTCTGCGTCTCAAGGTGCGTTTATTGGCGTACATAGTTTCTTTTCTGGTACGTGGACTGCCTCTTCGACAGTGATTGCTCAAACCGATGTTGAATTGGCTTGGATACAGCGCGATACGCCCGCCGTGGAAGAGGCGATATACGGACCATTGACGACACAATTTATGCCTGTGATGGTTAACGAATTATCTCGTCGTCAACGGCGCGCAATGCAAGAGGCATTAGCTAAAGAAAAAGCGCTACAAAAGCTTCATACCGCAGAGCAAATGACAACGTTGGGGCAGCTTGCAGCGGGTATTGCTCATGAGTTGAACAATGCGATAGGCGTTGTAAGCAGTAAATCAGAACGGCTAGAGACAGTTATCATGGAACTGCTTGAAGAAGTTCATCCGGAAGCGAGTCAATTTTTTGATTTTGGTTTAATGCAAGGGCAGAAAGTCTCTTCTAGCGAAGCGAGAAAGCGGGGGCGCCACTTCGAAAAATACTACGGTTTAACCAAGGAGGTTGCTCGTGATCTTGCACGTGCCGTTCCAAACAACTTCCTTTCAGAACATTGGCTAAAAAGACCAGAAGAAGCGATACGTTTCTGGCAAATGGGACGAGATCTCCATGACTTACGCATCGCCTCTAAACATACCGTTGGCATTGTGCGATCCGTAAAACAATTGGGGCGCACGGATATCGACTTGGATGAAGCGATTAACATCAATGATTCAATCAATCGCGCCTTGGCTCTATTGCAAAGTGACTTAAGACGAGTGAGTGTTCGTTTTAGCCCTGCGGATTTACCTGCTTTTATTGGTTCTCAAACCGAACTCGTCCAAGTTTGGGTAAATATATTAAAGAATGCGTGCGATGCACTTGGTGAAACGGAGAAACCCGGTATCGAAATACATACTCGGGAGAGTAAGGGTAAAATTTTGGTCACGATTGCTAACAACGGACCAGAAATTGATGAAGCGACACGTAGAAAAATTTTCCGGCCAAACTTCACCACTAAAAAGGGGGGATTGTCGTTTGGTTTAGGGTTAGGTCTGTCGATTGTGAAGCGCATTATCGCCGGATATAACGGCTCTATTGTGGTAAAGAGCGACAGTGAAAAAACGATTTTTAGAATCAAGTTACCAGTAGAGGGTGAACATGGAGAAGCTTAATGTAATTTGCGTTGATGACCAACGAGAGGTACTAAGCGCGGTTCTACAAGATTTAGAGCCGTTAAATCAATGGTTGAATATCGAAGACTGCGAATCAGCAGGTGAGGCTCTAGAACTGATGGATGAATTTGATGCAGAAGGCGAGATGATCGCATTGATTATTTCCGATCATGTGATGCCAGGTAAAACGGGAGTAGAGCTGCTGACCGATGTATCAAAAGACGGTCGTTTTGGCTTTACGAGAAAAGTGCTTCTTACCGGGCAAGCGACGCACACCGATATGATTAATGCGATCAACTCCGCAGGCATTGACCGCTACTTTGAAAAACCATGGCAAGCAAGCCAATTAATAGAGTGCGTTAGAAACCTGGTGACCCAATATATCTTTGATGTGGGCTTAGATTACACTCAGTATCACGAACATTTAGATCAGAGTGTGGTGTTTGAACGCCTACGTTAATAGGGGGCATTAAGCTTTGTTTTCGTCACGGCCAGTTAGTGTCTGAAATCTATAGTGAATAGTTCAGCATGTTTAACGTGGCCGTGCGGAATATTGCTCTAGTATGCTTAACTCAACGAATAGCGGCTTGCACTGGCAACAGAAAGTGGCTTAGAGAACCAATAACCTTGCAGATAATCGACGCCCATTTCGGTAAAAAATTCACACATTTTGGCGTCTTCAATTCCCTCAATCACTACTTCAATATTATTTTCCTGGCACATAGTGATAAGAAACTTCAGATATTCTTGTGAAGAGCGGTTGGTTAGTGTTTTCCACGCCATCGACCTATCAATTTTGATTTGTGTCATCGGGAGGTCGAAGAAGCTATTTAATGAACTGTAACCCGATCCAAAGTCATCCAGAGAGAGTGCAAATCCTAGTTCCCTGAGGGTATTCAGAGGGGCAATGGCTGTCTGATTATTATCCAAAATAAACGTTTCTGTTAGTTCCAAAACAATAGACTCAGGATCGACACCAACCTCATCCGCCATGGCTTTAATTCGCGCAGGGAATTCACTGTTCATTAACTGAAGTACAGAAACATTCACGTTGACGCGAACTTGGTTTTGGTAACGCTCACGGTAGTTTTTGATAAATTCACACGCTTTGGCAAAGACTTGATATCCGAGCTCGACAATCAAACCTTTGTTCTCTGCGACGGGGATGAATTCGTCTGGGTAAATTTCGCCAAACTCTTTGCTACGCCAGCGAACCAGAGATTCGAAGCTCACCACTTTTGAGCTTTTGGCGTCAATAATTGGCTGAAACTTAACGCTTAATGTCTGTTTTTCTAGTGCACTTTTTAGACCTTGTTCAATAAAGAAATAACGGTCTACGGCATGCTGAGTTTTCTCACTGTAAACCGCAACACGGTCTTTATTCTGCTCGCTTGCGTACTGACAAGTTCGTGCTGCTTTACGTAATATTTCCTCTGCTGAGTGACTTGGATCTATGCAAGGATACAAACCAATACTAATGTTACTTCCTAAGTATTGGCCCTCTTCAATCACTGCCTCGTGGTAGGTTTCCTTTAAACTTTCGGCGTAACTTTGCAGCGTTTCTACCGAGCATTCATCGTGAATCAAAATCGCAAAGTCATCATCATGTACGCGATATACAGAACTATTTGGAGAAGGTAGGTGACTGAGAGTTTGTAGCAATTTTTCCACTAACCCATCGACCAACTCGCTGCCATATTGATTTAAGTAAGATTTAATCTCTTCTATCTGAATGTAACAGATAGATGCACAAGAATCAGTGGCTCGCACACTATCTTCAATATCCAGCAAGAGATGGGCGCGATTAGCCATACCTGACGCATTGTCATGAAATGCGACTTGATGAATGTAGCTTTCCATCAGCTTGCGTTCAGAAATATCACGGTGGCTACCAACCATATAATGACCATGTTCTGTTTCTTTGGTCATGGCTACGCCTTCAATCCAGACGTACTGTCCATTGGGTTTACGCACGCGGTAGGTCGTTGTGACCCTCGTGTTGTTGGTAATGATGTGAGCATCGACCCGAGTGGAGAGTCTTTCTCGATCGAGAGGGTGAACAAGGTCTAACCATTGCTCTAAGCTGATTCGACCAGCGTTGATACCAAGCTGCTCATAAAAGCCCTTGTTATAAAATACCATGGTGCCAAACTCATCCATGTAAAAGAGGCCTTCGTTAAATACATCGAAGATATGAATGAATCGTTCTTCGACGATTTTTAGGAACTCTCGGTCACTATCTGAGACTTGTTGGTCAAATATGGTGGTCAAGATATTTCCTCCTCGAGCCTTTTAGCATCAGAGATGAGTGTTGGGGTTGATAACATAGAGTTGATCTGCTGGCGTACATTACAATCACAAAAGTGTCAGTTCAAATTGTTTGGCTATCATTTTATGCGCTACTAGGTTAATAACATACTAAGATTAGGCGGCTAATCATCGACATTTATAAAAAATAGTCAACAGTAAAAATCATTTATAAAATACAGTTATTGATGCCGTCCGCAATCTATAAATATTTATGAATAATTATCCTAAAGTTATTTTCAGTTGTGTCGGTATCAATGTGTTGTTTTCTAACGTCATTTGTATATATGTTATCTTGGATAAAACCATAATAACAAAAAGGACTTAATGAGCGCGACCGATTATTAATTGACAGGATGCTCATTAATTGTAATCAATTCAAATTTATTATCACGCCAAGTAATCAAATCTCTTATAATGCGGACGTTAATATCGAGTAAGCCTTCTTTATATGCAGTACGATCCGAAAAACTCAATCAAAATTGCGCTCGCTGATATCGGCGTTGGTATGTTTGTTACCGCGATAGAGCACAACAAGCGCGTCAATTTAGCCAATGCAGGGCGGATATCTAGCCCTGAAGGCATTAAGAAGCTTGCTACAAGTGGCGTAAAGTATGTTTGGGTAGATCAAACATTATCTTCGTAGCAGTGTGTCTTCAAGCCTGTAGATGAATCAACTGATGCCACTAAAGAGACGCGAGAGCAGAAACACTCAGATTTTAAGAGGGGTCAACGAGCTTATCGTTCGAGAGACATCCAACACAAGCGAGCCAAAAAGTTGATCGCCGAAGCAAAAGATTTGGCGCAAAAACTATTGAATCAAACTTTTGAAGGAAAAATCATTGAAGTTGATGAAGTAGAAGCTTGGGCTGACGATGTCATTGAAAGTGTTTTGATTGACTCAGATGCGTTGCAGTGTGTCTCTGCACTCCGAAAAAAAGACTCTTACTTATTGGAACACTCCGTCAATGTCGCTTGTCTTTTAGTGTCATTCGGTAAGTACTTGGGCTTGGATAAGCCAACGCTAAAACAGCTTGCTGTAGGTGGCATTATTCATGATGTAGGTAAAATTAAAGTCGATGATAAGATCTTGCACAAGCCAGCGAAGCTAACGCCTGAAGAATTTGAACATATGAAGCTACATCAAGTGTTCGCAGGTGAGATAATCCTTCACGTAAAAGGACTTAGTGACGTAAGCCGTGATGTTTGTTTGATGCACCACGAGAAGTTAGATGGCAATGGTTATCCTAGAGGCTTGAAGGGGGAGGAGATTCCAATTCACGGCCGTATGAGCTGTATTGTAGATATCTACGATGCGCTAACGGCTGATCGCTGTTACAAAAAAGGCATGAGTTCTGCGGAAGCGTTTAAAATCTTGTTGAGTCTAACGCCATTTCATTTAGACGCCGACTTAGTTTACAAATTCATTAATTGCATTGGGATGTATCCCGTAGGCTCCATTGTCGAGTTGAACGATGGGCGTGTTGGTATTGTTTGGTCTTCAAATGAATCTCAAGCATTAAAGCCAGAAGTGAAATGTTTCTACTCCCGCAAGTATAAACGATACATTGATGTCACGATGGTGGATTTAAAAACGAGTGCGTACAAAATTGAAAGAGCGATCGCGCCTTCATCGTTAGAGATCGATCCTAAGCCTTTTTATGATTAAGAGAAATAGATAAGCTTATACAACAGGCTTTACATCCTTGCATGTAGATCGTATTTTATTTGCATAACTATCTATTAATTTTTTCTAAGTTATTTAGATGCAAGATGGTTATTAAGACCTCGGCTTCATGGATAGAAACCGGGCGATAAAATAGTTCTATACACAATGGGCTATAAACCTCATTTTTCTGGAAGGGATGCCAATGCAAATAGATACATGGATTTTTTACACTCTTGCCATTCTCGTGCTCACTGCTTCACCAGGACCAAGCTCACTGTTGTGTTTGAGTAAAGGAGTGAGTAGTGGGTTTCGTATTGCTTTCATGACTGCACTTGGCAGTTTGTCTGCGATTACGATCATCCTTACGCTCTCATTTACCGGGCTGGGAGTTGTCATTGCTTCATCTGAGTTAGTTTTTAATATTATCAAATGGTGTGGTGCCGCTTATTTAATCTGGTTAGGTATTCAAGCGTTGCGCTCATCTCAGACAGATTTTAATAAAACGGCAACGACTCAAAGTTCCGCGACAGCGTTCAGCGCGTTCACTAGTGGTTTCATTGTTGGCGCTAGTAACCCCAAAGCGATAGTCTTTTTCACCGCTTTGTTTCCTCAATTCATTGAACCTTCCGCACCGCTACTGGCTCAATACGCGATTTTCGCGTCTACATTTGTGGTTTTTGAGCTTAGCTGGCTAACATTTTATGCATTGTTAGGGGTAAAAGCCTCTGATTGGTTGTTTGTCGCTGGAAGAGCGAAGTTGTTCAATCGTTTGACTGGTGGAGTATTTATTGGTGCTGGCGTGATGTTGTCGACGGCAAACCGATAAATAAGACAGACTTCGGTACGCAGTTAGGTTTTCCCATATAGTAAGTTGGAATGCGCTAATTTAGCTTTGTCTTATTTCCAGAATGGAAATAGACGTTTTGTTTATTTTCATTAGTGGCAACAGCCAAGCAGGAGTAAAATCACGTTACTCTTTAGGGGTAGAGCTCGTATTTTGTCTTGTGGGCTTGTGGTTACTTTGTAGGAATATCTTAGATGACAAGCCTTTCTAAACTACAACAACGTTTTCTAGAGATCGCGACCGACGTCCGTCTTTCTCCAAAACAGAAGTCGAGTTTTTTAGCTTTAGAGGCGGAAGCGTGCATTCCTTACATGACCGTATCTCCATCACTGAGACAAGCAATGGATGAAGGCATCATCTGCGATATGTTTGAAGGTCATGCACCGTTTAAACCTCGCTATGTGTTGCCTGATTACGCTAAATTTCTATCGCAAGGCTCAGACTATTTAGAGTTGTCTCCGGCTGATGATTTCGATGATGCGTTGAACATGCTGACCATCATTTACCATCATGTTCCTTCGGTAACGAACATTCCGGTTTACTTAGGCCAGTTAGATGATGTCTTGTTGCCTTACATAGGCGACCTAACAGAGAGCCAGATTTACAAAAAGTTAAAACATTTTTGGATCATGCTGGATCGCACATTGCCAGATGCGTTTATGCATGTGAATGTCGGACCGACAGACAACATTATTTGTCGCACTGTTTTAAAAGTAGATGCGGAGCTCAAGCAGATCGCACCGAATCTCACCTTTATGTACGACGAGACAGTTACACCTGATGATTTACTTCGTCAAGCGACACAGAACATTTGTGAATGCAGTAAACCGCATATCGCCAATTACCCAATGCACGCGAAAGCCTACAACGGCTCACGCTTTGGTATTGTAAGTTGCTACAACTCGCTTCCATTAGCAGGTGGCTCGAACACATTGGTGCGAATGAATTTAAAAGAAGTTGCAAAACGAGCATCAGACTGTAACGACTTCTTAAATGCGTTGCCTTCTTACCATCGATTAATGGTCGAGCTCATAAACGCAAGAAGCACGCACTTGCATGAAAAATCGAACTTCTTTCAAGGCTTTTTGACGCAAGAAGGGTTGATAAAAGAGTCCTATTTCGCGCCAATGTATGGCGTTTACGGCATGGCCGAAGCGGTAAACCTTCTATTTGAAAAAGAAGGGCAAATAGGGCGATACGGAAAAAATGATCGAGCAAATACTTTTGCTCATGATGTTTCAGCAACACTGGCTAAACTGGTGGACTCAACCCCGGTGAAATATGGTTTAGATGGCAAAGCGCTCTTACATGCACAAGGCGGCATTAGCTTAGATCATGATGTTACGCCAGGTGTACGTCTGCCTTATGGTGCAGAGCTAGACCCTGTCACTTATGTACAAGCAACGGCGAAGCATCATCAGCATTATCGTGCGGGTATCAGCGATATTTTGACGATTGATGAAACGGTGAAATCTAACCCAGAAGCGATGTTCAATTTATGTAAAGGGGCACTAAATGCTGGTTATCGTGAGTTTACCGCGAATGTCACTTCAAATGACTTAATTCGCGTGACAGGCTACATGATCAAACTTTCAGACGTCGCGAAATATGATGAAGAAGGTTCGAGAACCAACACGACGTTTCTAGGTGCAGAAGCAGCAAAAAATACCAAAATTTTAGAACGCTCACCACGTGTGGTGAGTCATGAAGTAACACCGACTTACACGCAGGCATAAGTTCGGTTTAGGAAAGAACAAGATGTCTAGACGAAGTGGAAGCCTTTTGGCAAAAGTCACTCGTATCCTTCCTTTTTCTTGTGTTGATGGGCCAGGAAATCGTCTAGTCATCTTTCTACAGGGTTGTAACTATCAGTGTTTGAACTGCCACAATCCTCACACGATAAACCATTGTAATCATTGTGGTGAGTGTGTGAGTGAATGTTCAGCAGGCGCATTGAAGTTCGACGAAAACAACAACGTTGTTTGGCTTAAAGAGGAGTGCACCCACTGCGATCATTGTATAGAGATATGTCAGAACCAATCTAATCCAAAAATTACTGACTACTCTGTAGTAACAATGCTCGATTTGATACGCAAGCATCGCTTTTTCATCAGTGGTGTTACAGTATCCGGTGGGGAATCTACCTTACAACTTCCTTTCATTATTGAGCTGTTTAAAGGGATAAAACAAGATCCTGAATTACGGCACCTCTCTTGTTTCATCGACAGTAACGGTTCTTTAGCGGTTGCTGGTTGGCAGCGTATTCTACCTTTTCTGGATGGCGCAATGATCGATTTGAAAGCGTGGCAGACGGAGACGCATCAGTGGCTAACTGGGCGTGATAATCATCGTGTATTTAAAACCCTTCAATACCTAGTTGAACACGAAAAATTGTACGAGGTCCGCTTACTGCATATCCCCCAAAAAAGTGATTTAGATATAGAAATCGTAGCAATTGGGCGTTACTTGAGTACTCTTCCTGAATCGGTGCTTATCCGTTTAAATGCCTTTCAACATCACGGAGTTGTGGGGGAGGCGTTAACTTGGGATATGTGCTCTCATCATGATATCAAACGCTTAAAATCAGAGCTCCGACGCTACGTGAGTAACCCTATCACCGTGCCGACAGTACTCACGTAGTACCGTTGTTTATCTATGCTTAAGCATCACAGGCATCTAACATGGCGCAGGCGTCGAGTAATTGTTGCTGTAACCATTTTAAAGCGGGATCGTTTAAGCTCGCTTTGTTCCAAACGAGGCTGTAGGCTACCTGTCCGTAATCGAATGGAAGAGCTTGCTCAACCAAACCTTTTGCTTGCATTGCCGCTCTTGCCCAAAGCTTGGAGCATGTGAACAAGTAATCCGAGTGCTGACACATCACCGCAGCTGAACCAAAGTCGGCTACACGCATGGCCAAGTTTCGCTTTGAATGCCTTTGGGTGAGATTTTGCTCAAAATAAGGTTGTGACAGATCTTTATCATGAATACCGATGTGTCTTGCACAAAGGTAACTTTCAACAGATAAGGGTTGCTCAGCGAGTGGGTTCGATGCTCTCATTAAGCAAACCATTTCGTCTTTCAAAATGGTTTTCCATACCAAGTCTTTATTTTGTGTGGGTGGTTGGCTGAGATCGTGAGGAAGCAACAAAAAATCCACTTGACCTCTTGCTAATGCATCGAAGCTCATTTCCTCTTTCGCATGGACATTCAAGTGCGCGTGGTTACTCAGTTGTTGGGACAGATGCTGTAGAACTGGCGCAAAGAGCTCAAACGAACTTTCACGCATTGCTAATGAAAAACTACCTTGATAGTAAGCCGGATTAAAAGAGCCTTGATGTAATAACCCATTCATACTGGAGAGTATGCCATGGATTGACGGGCCTATATGCAGCGCAAATGCTGTCGGCACTAAGCTAGTGCCATCACGGTAAAAAAGGTCATCCTTTAGCGTTTCGCGCAACTGTCCGAGCGTTTTACTGACGCTCGATGGTGTTACACACAAGCGTTCTGCCGCAAGTGTGACGCTGTGAGTGGTTAACAACATATGTAAAACAGTTAGATGTTTAAGGCTTATACGCGAAAGAGCAATGTAGTCCATAAATAGCATGGTTTCTTATGATTTTTAGCAGTATATCAGCATGAAACAAATTTTTACTATTGTTTATCTCGGAAATACGCCTGTTTCTCTTTGAGCTCAATGCGTTTAATGGGTTGCATAAGGATTGATGGTGCTTATAAGTCTAGAAATTTATCTTAGTTTTGTTGGACTTTAATGCTTTCATTTATTCAATTCTAAAGCTTCTATGTAATTTTAATCAATTTGGAGGAGTTGATTGATTTGTACACGAATTAAACTTGTTCCTTGTTAATTAAAATAGATATTGTTTTGTTGATTGTTTGGTGATTTACTCATGATCCCTCAGTAACAAAGGTATAAATAATTAATGGACGACCCCTTTAGTCGACAAAACCCTTCACCATATGTCTTCTTATTATTGGAGACATGCTCATGCTAGAACTTTTTATGCAACCAGAAGCTTGGGCTATTTTCGCCACTTTGTTTGCGCTTGAAGTTGTCTTAGGCGTTGATAACGTCGTTTTTATCTCTGTCTTATGTGAAAGACTGCCGCTGCACCAACGTAAGCTGGCAAGAAACCTTGGTATTGGTCTTGCTGTTATTGCTCGTATTGGTTTAGTGTTTTCAATCTCTTGGATCATGCAACTGACTCAACCACTATTTTCTTTGGCGAAACAATCGTTTACCGGAAGAGACATCATCATGATTGCGGGTGGTGCATTCCTCTTGGCTAAAAGCCTGAAAGAGTTGTGGAGTTGGTTAAATCACAACGAGTCTGCTCACTCAACTCACGCCCGTACTGGTTTAGCGGTAGTTCTGTTGCAGATTGTTGCCGTGGATGCTGTATTCTCGATGGACTCGGTGATAACCGCCGTTGGTTTGACAAGTGATGTCCCACTTATGGTCGCAGCGATTGTTTCGTCAGCTATCGTGATGGTCATGACAGCCGAAAAAATAAATAACCTGGTGTCGTGTTACCCTGGTTTTAAGACACTTGCTTTGTTATTCCTCGTTTTGTTAGGTGGTTTATTGATGGCAGAAGGCTTCGAAATTCATATCAACAAAGGTTATGTGTACTTTGCGATGGCATTCGGCTTAATTCTGGAACTTTGTCATATCCAGTTAAAAAACAAACAACGCCCGACTATTAAACGTCTTAGTCCGTTGCGAGTTCATCCAACGAGATTAGAAGCTCGTCAATAATAAAAGATATTGCCGCTCATATGAGCGGCATTTTTATATTCGTCATCACCTATTTTTGCTCCCTTTTTATTTTGTTGTCGTTTCGACAAAAAATCGCATTTGTTGTGAGGTTGAAGATTTTTTATATAGACCGCCCAACTAATATGAGTGAACGACAATAATGGATAAAATGATCGATGCGTTAGCAACCCATGGCTACTACATCTGGGATGATTTTCTTTCTGAACAAGAAGTGGCTCAATTACGAGACTGCATTCCAAGTAACTGGAAAAAAGCGCGTATTGGTCGTAATGACGATGTGACTCGTATTGAGTCAATTCGAAGTGACAAAATTCAATGGTTATCGCCCAATATGGGGCACGCGGTTACTTCTTACTTAGATAAGATGGAAGAAATACGCCAAGAAGTGAACCGTCACTTGTTTCTGGGGCTTTTTGAGTATGAAGCTCACTTTGCCAAGTACGAGGAAGGGGATTTCTACCAAAAGCATCTAGATTGTTTTAAGGGCAATGAAAACCGTCGATTGACAACCGTTTTTTACATGAACGAATCTTGGACGGAAAAGGATGCAGGTGAATTGGTGGTTTACGATCTAAATGATAATAAGATAGCAACCATCCCTCCTCAATCGGGACGCTTACTTTTATTCTTATCTGAGCAATTCCCGCATGAGGTTTTACCGACCAATGCTGAGCGTTTCAGCATTGCAGGTTGGTTCAGAATCAATGGTGTGCGAGACAATGTACTTGATATTGCAAAATGATTGGTTTGCAACCAGCATAAAATCAGCAAAGGGCGTAGATACGCCCTTTATCGATTAAACATTAGTTGATAGCTCGTAACACTCGGTCATGTTTCGCTCTAGCACTGCATAGACGTCAGAACAAAGTTCTTGTTTAGCGACTTGCTCACCCATAATCGCGGCGATTTGTGCTTGAGCCATTCGTCCGCGGTAGGGACGGTCCTGAGACAGAGCTTGAAAAACATCGGCAACCGCGACAATACGCGATGGTACATCGAGTTCGTCTCCTGTTTTATGATAAGGATAGCCAGAACCGTCCAAACGCTCGTGATGATTAGAGGCCCACTCCGCTATTTTAGCGTTGGGAAACACTTTGTGTAATGCGAGCTGAGTATCAATTGTATGGCGTTTAATACGCGTATACTCTTGTTTATTAAGAGAGCCTTCTTTATGAAGAATCTCATCTGGTGTTTTTAACTTTCCGATATCATGCACCAACCCAGCAATAAATAACATCTCTTGGTCGTGCTCACAGAACCCAAGCTTGATGGCTAGATACCGAGATAACTCCGCCACTTTTTGCGAATGTTGATAAGTAAATGGGCTTTTTGCGTCAACAATTCGAGCGATAAACATGCCCAAACTATTCATATCTTGGATGGTGAGCTGTTTTTGAAGCCAATCAATGCTTTTAAAGTTTAATCCGATGGTTTCTATATTTTCAGACTCCATCGCGAACCAAAATGCGTCGGTCATAACGAGCTTAACCATTGCCTTAGCCATGTCTGGATTAAACAAAGTTCCAGCGTTTGCCATGATGCATTCTGCAATTAGTTCTTCATGAAGTGTGACAATGTCACAGTGGCAGTTCATGACGTATTTGGAACGCATAAAATCGAGACGGTCGGCTAAATAGAGTAGGGCAGCGACCTCTTTTTCAAAAGGCGGTAAATCAAGATATTTTAGTTCACTCCAATGTGTATGGTGGTAAAGAACAGGTGTAGCAAACTGACGCAACAAACGACACTGCTTGAGGCTTCGGTATCCTCTTAAGCAATGTGTTTTTACATCTTGTGGCACCAACTCCTCAAGTAACATTTTATGTTCTTGTGTTTCGGAGACTCCACAATCGTGGATCATCCCTGCGAAGTAGCAAAACTCCGCTTTTTCTGGTTCCCAGTTCATGACCCGAGCACATTGGTAAGCGATGTAAGCGACACGATGGCTATGGTGCGTATCATCAACACCTACATAGTCGAGTGCTCGAGCAACCCAGATAAGTGCTTGTTTCAGATCGACTTCAAAGCCCATGTCCGTATGGGAATGGCAAGAATGATTCATGGTTTATACCGACATTGCTAATTAGCCCACGCTAAACCCAAATCAGAAGGTGATAGGAAAAATTGGGTACGACAGCGAATAGACCCCAAAAAGGTGGGCGTTTAGACATAGTTTTGATTATGGGCGGGATAATAATCCTAGTTGCATAATAATATCACCTGAAGCTCATGGTTAAGAGTCAGATATTTGAACTAAGTATAAGTTTTGAAAGATTATTGTTGCTCTTGTTGACTTATTTGAAAACGACAATAAATCATGATGTAACGCATTCTTATTTTTATTTTTGTAAATCGTGTTCGGGCTCAACCAGAGACACACGGTATTGATGTGTGATTAACAGAATTTATATTGTTGTTCTTGAAGGCAAAAAATAAGAAGACTTCTTCGAGGCTTGCTCTGTAACTAACAGAGTATTAGGTAAAGCAGCTTGTTAACAACATGACAATAGAGCGTCGTTGAAAATATTTTCTCTGTAGCTCATGTTGTTGAGGAAAGATAATAAAATGGTACGGCTTCCCAGCGATGTTAGCCTTTTTGGTGAGATAAGTTTATTGAAAATGTGTGATTGCAAAGTAAGCATAGGTGGTAAAAGTAGCTAGAATGATAGCTCTAAATGAAAAGGATTTCGTATGTTGAAGCATCGTTTATATCGGACTTACACCGCAGGGTTAAAAATAGCAGCCCTTATCCTTCCTATGCCGAGACCAACCTTGTTTTCCGGCCCTGGTTCGATGAATGAGCTATTAGAATCGATGACCGAGCTGGGATTTAAACGCGTTTTGTTAGTTACCGACGAAGGGTTAGTCCAAGTCGGTATTGTAGATAAGGTGCTTGAGGCTGCAGCAAAACTCGATTTACAGTTAGATGTTTTCTCGCAAGTTAAGCCCGATCCTACCTATGATCAGGTAGAGAGCGGTCTAGAGGCTTATCATCGTTTTCATTGTGAGGGCATATTAGCTTTGGGTGGCGGCTCTGCAATGGATTGTGCAAAAGTCATCGCTGCGAAAGTTACCAATAAACGGCCAATAAAAAAATTAGCTGGACTATTGAAGGTATGGCGAATGCCAGCGCCGCTTTTTGCTATTCCAACAACGGCTGGAACCGGAAGTGAAGTTACTATCGCTGCGGTCGTGTCAGATCCCTCCTCACACATTAAAACCCCTTTAATGGATCCAAAGTTGGTGCCACTAATGGCAGCTTTAGATGCGAATTTAATGATTGGTTTACCTCCTAAGATCACGGCTGATACTGGCGTTGATGCATTAACCCATGCTATTGAGGCCTATGTATCGAAAAACGCTACTCAAGAAACGATGGCTTATTCGGTTGCCGCTATTAAACTCATTTTTAAATATCTTCCTAGGGCTGTGATGCAAGGGGATGATGTCGAAGCTCGTCATAAAATGGCTATGGCATCCTATTACGCGGGTTTAGCATTTACCAAAGCGAGTTTGGGTTATGTTCATGCCTTTGCTCACACATTCGGTGCGAGATATGGAATACCTCATGGTATGGCAAACGGATTAGCCTTGTTGCCTGTGCTGCGCTTTTCATTATCAGAGATTGAGCCTCAACTAAGAAAGCTCGATGAGTTGACGGCCGAGGGGCAGTTAGGTAACGCAAGTGCTCAGCATTTTTTGGCGAATCTGGAGTCCTTGTTTTCAACTATTGATATTGAGCAAACCAGTGCGCTCATTCAACGTGAAGATGCTGATGCGCTTGTTGATTTAATTCTGAAAGAGGCGCACTGGAATTACCCTGTTCCCAAGTTCATGAACAGGGAAGAATGCACACAGTTATTGTTAAATATCAGTAAGGTGTAAATTATAGTTTACATGTGTGGTTTTTTATCCTTACACTTTGCTTGATCTTCTGCTAAAGATCCTACAATATCGACGGCAATACAAATATGGTGTTGGTTTCGGTCCGCCGTTGCCCGATCTAATACTGATAATTTCTAATAAAGTGTAAAGATTAATATACAATGAGTCGTTCTAAAGTATTCGGTAGTACGCTAATTATTGCGGGCACTACAATAGGCGCTGGTATGCTAGCGCTTCCACTTGCCTCTGCCGGCATTGGTTTTTCAACTTCTATTATCATCATGCTAGGCTTATGGGCTCTGATGGCTTTCACTGCCTTGCTTATGCTTGAGCTTCATCAACATGCGGAGAGTAGTGCTACACTTCATACTTTGGCGAAACAGATCCTAGGTCAAAAAGGCAAGTGGGTGGCAAGTTTTGCGATGTTGTTTCTTTTCTACTCATTATGTGCAGCGTATATCGCTGGCGGTGGTGCTCAGTTCGGAGACCGCCTTGCACAATGGTTTGACCTCGATATTTCAGGGCCTACATCAACGATAATCTTTACCTTGATTGTGACTTTAGTTGTGACAGTGGGTACCGGTACGGTCGATAAAGTAAACCGAGTTCTGTTCGCGATGAAGCTCATTGCGATGGTTGCGGTGCTTTCTTTTCTTGCTCCAAACGTTACGGAATCTTACTTGTTAAGTATGCCAATCGAACAAGGCCTTGTTGTAGCGGCGATTCCGGTGATCTTTACTTCGTTTGGTTTCCACGGAAGTATACCTGCAATTGTGAATTACTTAGACGGTGACACTTCTTCTTTACGCAAAGCCGTTATTATTGGTTCGACGATTCCACTCGTTATTTATATCTTTTGGCAAATCGTGACGTTGGGTGTGGTTAGCCAAAGTACGCTTGTTGAGAACGGAGGGTTGAGCGCACTGATTGGTCAACTATCTCAGACAGTACACCAATCAAATTTGGGTAGCATTGTTGGTGTGTTTGCTGACTTGGCATTGTTGACATCGTTCCTTGGCGTGAGTTTGGGTCTATTCGAATTTTTGGGTGATACCATCAAAGGAAGTAACGATAAGCCTAATCGTTTGATTGCGGCACTAGTGACGTTTACTCCACCGCTAGGCTTCGCACTTTTCTATCCTCAAGGCTTTATTATGGCTTTGGGCTATGCAGCGATTGCCTTAGCGATTTTAGCCATCTTTTTGCCTTTGGTTATGGTGATCAAGGTTCGTAAATCGGATGATTTTACTGGGGAGTACCGCGTCGCAGGTGGTCAAGGTGCGTTAGTGATAACGGGCATCGCTGGCACTGGCATCGTATTCGCTCAGGTGTTAATTACGCTGGGTGTTCTTCCTGCTCTAGGCTAGTTGTTTAGAACGTTCTTTGAATAACTTCTAGTTACTGAATCCATCGTAATCAATCAGTATTGTTAGGCCAACGAGTTTCGCTCGTTGGCTTTTTTAATCTGGATCAAATTACCGTAAGATATCCGGTGAAAAAATTGGTAGAAATGTGCTTTTATTTCGTACACTTAAGTTGTGGTATATCGATAATTTAAGTGGAGAAAACCGCTCAAAATACCATTGAATTTGCAACACAATGAGCTTTTCTTGTTTCTCTGCTTTGGTGTGGAGGTGAAGCATGGCGCACCGGAGTTTTTACCCGTTTGCAAAACCGCTTAACGAGCAACTGCAAACGCTAAAAGGCAGGATGCAGGCGCACTTGCCATGTATTGATAGGGTGTCATTTGCAAAATATCACCCAGACCAAGATGTGCTCAAATCATTTGCAGAAAGTGAGTTCGACACTTGGTGTTTAGCCCATCACGAATCAGCATTCCGTAAACTCCACCACCTCAATATTGCCTCTAAAAACGCGGTTCCTCGTATCGTCGAAGACCTTCATGATATTAAGCACTGTCCTCGGGTTCAAATTTTACTCAAACACGGATATCAGTCGTCGGCTGCTATTCCTTGTTATGACAATAAAGCTTTTACTGGTTTTGTATTTTTGAACTCCACTCAACGTGATGCGTTTAGTTTAGAAGCGCTGAATGGTCTTAAACCTTATTTCGAAATGATTCGATTTGCGGTTGAATCAGAAACTCAAGTAGTCAATGCGATAGAAACGCTAGCGAACCGAATGCAATGTGTGATGCCAGGATATTCACCTGAGTATTACGCGCATACCAAACGCATGAAGTACTACAGTCAAATTATCGCAACGCAGTTAGCGGATCGTTATCACCTGAATGACGAAATGGTCGAAGATATTGGTATTTTTGCTCAGTTCCATGCGCTCGGTGATAGTCAGCTGCCAGTTGAAATTGCTAGCCGCCGAACAAATTACTCTCAAGAACAAGAGGCGATATTGATTCAACATATTGAGCGTTGTATCGATTCAGCGGATGACATAGTTGCCCGTATCGGAAATCCGGTTCACCCGAGTGTGACTTTGTTTTTGCAGATGGTTACTTATCAGTACGAAAACTTAAATGGCACTGGTTATCCTTATGGTTTAACCAATGATGATATACCAATCGCCGCGCAAATTACGGCTGTCGCGAATGCCTTTGATTTTATGACGACGCACCATCCGTACAGACAAGCGTGGTCCATCCCATACGCATTGTTAGAACTTGAAAAATGGGTATATCAGGGATGGTTATCTCGAGAATGTGTTGATGCTCTGCGAGAGCATCAAGGTTATATAAAGCAAATCATCCACAAATATCCCGAGCACTATACAGGCTTGGGGTTAATGTGAAGAGCAGTAACAAAGTTGAAATGTTGACGAGGAGGAATATTTAAACAATACTGTTTTTATATACAGTAATAAGTTTGGAGGTGAAGTATGTTGTGGGAAACCCTTGAAAGAGTAAACCGCTTACGCCAACAAGCACTTGCAAATCCTGAGTTTGTTGAGTCAGCAAAAGAGCACGAACAAGCACTTCAGGAGCAAGAATACCATTATCAAACTAAGAAAAAGCGTTCAGCCAAAGACAAACAAGGTAAAAAGTCGCTGGCCGATATCTATAAAGAAGTAGAGTTTGGCGCTGACGCTCGTCATTAATGTATTCACTGCGGCATTTTTCATTTCTTCATACGCTGCAGTATTCGTTCAAATTTATGCGAGAGCAGTGGGAGACCGCTGCTCTCGTTGACCTGCCTATAATTTACTAATGAAGTTCAGCAGAGCAAATTATCACTAACACTTAGCAATTCTCTCAATGATCTTGTTGATGTAATGATAATGACAACGGTTTGCATTTGTATCTTTGTTGTTATATAAAACCTCCCTTATTAATCGTTCTGTTGAATAAGAACGGCAAACGTGATCAACGAATGAGAGCTCTGAATAACTGTTATTCGTAAATGGCTATTAGGTGAAGTAGGGATGTTGGAAGCTAAAGCACTCCAGTTTGAGATTGAAGGCAAGTCATTGCTAAAAGCGTTTGATGTGACATTTGAACCCGGAAAAACATACGCTCTTGTTGGACACAATGGTTCAGGAAAATCCACATTGTTAAAGTTGCTGGCACAGCAACAGCCATACACCGCTGGTGACGTGGTTCTGCATGGAACGAGCATTAACGATCTCTCAGCGAAAAAGTTTGCCCAACACATTGCCTACTTGCCTCAGCATCTTCCAGTGACCGACAGTATTTTAGGTCGAGATTTAGTCGGTTTTGGTCGTTATCCATGGCATGGTTTACTTGGACGTTTGAGTAAGAAAGATCACGACATTGTTGAAGAAGCAATGGCGATGACAGGCACACTAAAATACGCAGATCGCTTAGTGGACACGTTATCTGGAGGAGAGCGTCAACGTGTGTGGCTAGCTATGCTGTTAGCCCAAAAAACCGAGTATTTGCTTCTTGATGAGCCTTTGTCTGCGCTAGATATCAGCCATCAAGTCGATATGTTGAAGCTTATCTCTAAACTCAGTCAAGAACTGGGTTTGGGCGTTATTATCGTATTACACGACATCAACTTGGCTGCACGATTTTGCGACTACATCGTTGCATTACATCAAGGTGATTTGATTGCACAAGGCAATGTTGAACAGGTGTTTACTGAACCTAAGTTGAGGGACATATATGGGATAGAGATGATGATCTCTGACCACCCCGCGGGTTATCCGGTGGCGATGCCAAGCTAAAGGTTGGAATAATGAGCAGTACAAACACTCGACTTAAACATTTCTCTTTCGCTCTCTCACTTAGTGCGCTTTTGGTCAGTTCTTTTCAAGCACTAGCTGACGCATCACCTCGGGTGATGTCGGTTGATTGGACACAAACTGAAACGATGTTGGCTTTAGGGGTCGTACCTGTAGGCGTTGCTCAAGGGCAAGATTACGATGCTTGGGTAAAATCGCCACCGTTACCACCTCAAACTAAGGATGTAGGGTTAAGAACTCAACCCAATATAGAGCGTATTTACGAGCTCAGACCTGACCGTATTTTTATTGCCCCGTACTTCTCCTCAATGAAGCATCGCTTAGTCGATATTGCCCCCGTTACCACGATTGACTTATATGAAAGCGGGATTACGGATTGGTCGGTACTTACCAGTTTCACTCGGAGGTTTGGTGAAGAGCTGGGAAGAGAGGCGGAAGCAGAGGCGCTTATCCAACAATATGAAAAACGTTTGTCTTTATTAAAACAGCGTATAAATAAAGGCCAGCCGCCACTTCTAATGATTCAGTTTATGGATACAAAGCACGTACGTGTTTTTGGTCAAAATAGTCTTTACTCCCAGGCTATCGAAAAGATTGGGCTGAGTAATGCATGGAATGAAAAGACGAATAGCTGGGGCTTCAGCCTAGTTGGCATCGACAAGTTAGCTGGCATAAAAGCTCAAATCGTTATCGTAGAGCCATTACCTTATGGTGGAGCGGAGCAGCTCTCTCAAGACCCATTTTGGCAATATGTTGTTCAACAATCTGGTGAAAAGGTCATGCAAGTCGCGCCCGTTTGGAGTTTTGGTTCTATGCCTTCAGCCCTCCGTTTCGCAGAGTTAGTTACGGCGAGTAAGGTCGAGGAGTTAACACAATGAAAACGATGCCTTTAAGCTTTGTGGTGTTACTTTCGGCATTTACCTTTTCTATTGGTGCTTTCCAATTGTACCAAGTAAGCTCATTTTCGTTGGCTCTAAGCAGTTTATGGGAGCCTAACTTTCAATCTATCGATTCTGTTTTACTTCACTTTAGCTGGTGGCCTCGAGTCTTCACCACGATTATATCTGGTGCTGGATTAGCGGTTGCTGGGGTATTGATGCAGCAAGTGCTGCGTAACCCTCTCGCTTCACCCACGACACTTGGTGTGGCGAGCGGTTCAAGTTTTGCTTTGATGTTAGCTACGCTATTCGCACCTTGGATGTTGGATATCGCGCCTAATTTGGTTGCTCTCATCGGCGGTGTGATATCGATGGGGTTGGTGATGCTGTTGTCATGGCGACGAGCGTTATCTCCAACGGTTGTCGTCGTTTCTGGGTTAGTGATAAACCTGTACTTTGCATCATTAAGTACGGTTATTCTGATGATGAATACCGAAAAGCTGAATGGGTTAATGATATGGGGAGCCGGTTCGCTTGTTCAGAGTGGATGGGGAGATTTCTCGTATCTTGCCCCTCGAATCGCACTTGCTACGGTCGTTGCATTTGTGATTGCAAAGCCGTTAAGTCTGTTGGAACTCTCCGAGCAAGGTGCCAAGAGTTTAGGTGTCTCGCTAGCTAAGTTGCGTTTTGTCTGTCTTGGGCTTGCGGTGTTAATCACTTCTTGGGTGGTTTCTGCCGTAGGAATCATCGGTTTCATCGGGTTAGCGGCGCCAGCGATTACTCGATTGATAGGTATCAATAAAATCCAGCATAAGCTTTGGGTATCAATGCTGATTGGTGCCATGTTATTGACTTTAACCGATTTGGTTATTCAGCAACTGCCGGGGCTAATGGCGAGTTTTATACCAACGGGAGCAGCAACCGCTGCACTGGGCGCTCCGCTACTGTTATGGCTGTTACCTCGCTTATCACAAAAGACGCAGAGCCATACTCAAACAGTGTTAACTCGACACCGTCAACATGTTTACAGGCTAAACCCTAAAGCGATCTCATTGGCGTTGATCGGCACGTTAATTTCTGTTGTTCTTTTTGCCACGGTTGCTGTGCAAAATGAAGGGTGGACAAATTTATTTGCTAGCCAAAATTGGATTTTTTTGGAATGGCGCGCACCTAGATTATTTGCAGCAGCAATTGCGGGGGCAATGTTAGCGATTGCTGGAACCATGATTCAACGCCTAAGTGGAAACCCAATGGCAAGTCCTGAAGTGATCGGTATCAGTTCAGGGACAGCGATGGGATTGATCATCGCGATGTTTACTGGGTTTGGTTCGTCAATTTTCACTCTTTCTCTAGGCGGGCTCGTAGGCGCATTAGCGACGGTATTAGTCATTGTGCTGCTAAACCGTAAGTCAGGCTTTCAGCCGGAGCGTATTTTGTTGACTGGTATTGCAATAACCGCACTGATGAATGCAATACAGAGCTTTATTCTAGCCACTGGTGACCCAAGAAGTTATCAAGCATTGGCTTGGTTGTCTGGGTCTACCTACTATGTTTCGGTTGAAACGTTACTCCCATTGTCTTTATCTGCGCTTGTCTTTATAGGGTTGAGTTTTCTCTGCGTAAGATGGCTAGATATTCTTCCTGTCGGTGCCGCTTCCTCTAAAGCACTTGGAATTCGAGTTGATCGTTCACGCGCAATACTGCTTCTTTTAGTTGCTTGTCTCACGGTCAGTGCGACATTGGTTGTTGGCCCGATTAGCTTTGTTGGGTTGTTGGCTCCGCATTTAGCTCGCTTATTTGGTTTTAACAAAGCGTCACAACACATGTTATGCGCCGCGATACTGGGGGCAGGGGTGATGTTGTTGGCTGATTGGTTGGGACGACAGATCCTTTACCCGCAAGAAATACCAACAGGGCTTATGGCGTCTCTCATTGGCGGTTTGTATTTAATGTGGGGTTTACGCCGCTTATAGAAATGAGCTAAGCCTCAACCAAGAAAGTACTTATACAAATAAGCACTCGTAGTGGCATTCGTAACCTATGCGAGTGCTTTATGCAAAACCTCTGGTTTGTCTTTTACGGAAACAACTGGCGATGCCGTAACTCGCTTTTCTTTCAGCGGTCGCTGAAGTCATGAAGGGTTGGTTTGGCTGCCGACAAAAAGGAGAGAATATGACTCGGCAGTTTATGCTGACACCAACGTCGATGGCGGTTGTATTAGCTGTATCAACGCCAAATGTCTTGGCTCAGGAAGATGAAAATATAGTTGTGATTGGACAGCAGCAAGACAGTGCAGTTGGTCCAGATTTTAGTTATCTCGGAGCGAAGAGTCGGGCAGCGACGAAAACTGATATTGCTATCAATGAGACTCCAAGAGCGGTGTCTGTTGTTACGCGAGAGCAAATGGATGATCGTGCCTCTATTAGCATTTCTGACGCACTACAGTACACACCAAGCATTCAAACTAATTATTTCGGCGAAGATAACAAGCAAGATTGGTTTATTATTCGTGGTTTTAAACAGGCGAACAGTGGGTTGTATCAAGATGGTACCCGTTTATATTCTTCTGGCTTCTATAGTTGGCAAATAGATCCGTTTGCGTTAGAGAGGGTTGAAGTTTTACGTGGTGCAGCGTCTGTTCTTTATGGGCAAAACCCTCCTGGTGGGGTCATCAATGTTGTCAGTAAGCGACCTCAATTTGATGGGGGGTCAGGACTTGTATCTTTGGAGTACGGTTCTGAAGACCGTAAACAACTTTCTCTTGACGTAAACTCTGAGGTGAGTGAGCAGCTAGCTTTCCGCTTTCAAGGGTTAGCGAGAAAAAATGGGACGAGAATTAGTGGGGTAGAAGCAGAGCGCATTCTTCTCTCTCCATCGATGACGTACAAATTTAATGAGGCGTCTGAAATTACCTTTCTAACGAGCTATCAAAAAGACGACTCAGATCCTTATCTGCAATTTTTGCCAGTTGAAGGAACGTTAACGCCAAACAAAAATGGAAAGATCAGTGATAGTTTAGCGATAGGCAATCCTAACTGGGAGACGTTTGAGCGTGAGCAGGTGTCTTTAGGCTATGAGTTTTCTCATGCATTTAATGATACCACTTCATTTGTTCAAGCAGCTCGTTACAGCGAAATGGATGTTAAGCTAAGACAAATGTATTCGTACGTTTACTCGGCTGACGTGCCTGCGTTGGGGCCGGCTTTGGACCCATCAAATGAACGCAAAACCATACTTCGGGGTGCTTCAACAGAAGATGGGTCATCTGATGCTTTTAATATCGATAATCGTTTGATGCACCAAGTAAATTGGGGAAGTGTTGAGCATAACTTGATGTTGGGCATAGATTTTCAAATGATCAGTATCGATGGTAAAGATTTTGCCAATGACCCTATAGTTGCTAATGGTAATGCATTATTAAACACACCAATGGGAGCTTTGCCCGATCCTAGGTTTAATGTATTTAATCCTACTTATTCGGATAACATAATGTTACTCGATCCGAATACGCTACAACCATTGAGCGAAACCGATAAGCAAAGAACGAAAATCGATAATCAGCAGCTCGGCGTCTACTTTCAAGATCATATGCTGATCAACGATAAATGGGCGATGTTATTGGGCGCACGTTACGACGATACAAGTAATGAAGTACATAATGTTACCACGGGTGCTCGCACGAAAGTCGATAATGGAGAGTGGACGTTTAGCGTGGGAACGGCTTATATTTCTGATTCTGGCTTCACGCCATACTTTAGTTACTCTCAGTACTTTGATCCAATTATTCAAGAAGACAGCAATGGTAAGCCAGCGAAGCCTGAAAGCGGTGATCAATTTGAAATCGGTATGAAATACCAACCGGATTCATTTGATGGTTATTTCAATATTGCAACGTATCGGGCAACAAAAGAAAACTTGGCTCGTATCTACTTGAGTGAATTAACGCAAATAGGAAAAATAGAAAATAACGGCGTTGAGTTTGAAGCTGTAGCTAATGTGACACCATCCTTAACATTGATCGGGAACATTGCGTACGTTGATGCAGAGATAAAAGAAGACATCAATAAGGCATGGGTTGGCAAAACACCTTCCCAAGTGGCTAATACCGTATCATCAGCTTGGGCACATTATCGTTTCTTTGATGGACCTCTTGATGGCTTTGCTGTTGGCTTAGGCGCGCGCTATACAGGTGAGTCATACGGAGACAATGAAGAGAGACTAAAAGTACCAAGTTATTTCTTAATGGATGCGACGGTCAGTTATCGAATCGGCGACTACAAGTTACAAGTCGCAGCTAAAAACATCGCGGATAAAAAGTACATAGCGACATGTGATGGCTTTTGTTGGTATGGCGACCGACAAAATGTTATTGCAAGTTTAACTTACGACTGGTGAGTTAACGTATAAATAAACACCCCTAACTTTAGGGGTGTTTATTTAGAAATCGGCTTTACGGACAAAGTGCGGGTTTTTGTACTTTTTCTGCGGGCCAAACGATGATACGACAAGTTTGTTCCATAATGTTTTGTCAAACTCACCCTTTGGAATCGAAGGGTAGAGGGTTTCCTCTTCTTCTCTTGCAAAGTTCATATATTGTTTCTTTTTAATTTGATTGTACTTTTTGGCGATCTGGTTATGTTTTCTTACCCACTCCAGCTTGTAATTGTGGAGCACTTTTTCACCATCTTCGAGACTCATCCGAGATAGGAACAGTCGCTTGTATGAGACCTTTCTGTCCAGCATTGTGCGCATAACGGTTTGGATATATTTACCGTGATGCGTAATGGTAATGTCGTTTTCATCAATAGGAGTGACACACCAGCCTTTAGGTAAAAAGTCTGGCTTCTTAAATTGCTTATTACGCTCCATTAGCGCCTGATGTAAAACTAAATCAGAGGTGCCGCGGAACGTCTTTTGCCATTTACCGATACGAATTTGAATCGAACCAGGCAAGCGATAGATGTTAGTAAACTTATCTTTGTCCATGGACTTGTGTCATGAGATTAATGTGCATAATTAGAAAGCGGAATTCAGCCCAATGCCACAGGCAGTAGACTTAAGTACCGTACGATTTTACAACGACCTTGCGTGATATAGCGAGGGGTTATGTCAATAATAGGTAAGAAATAGAAAATTAGTTCACATTATGAAGAAATTGGAAGCTAACAAGGTTAAATTTTGAAGTTACACGAATTATGCCCAGGCCGACTAAATAAAAAGAAGGCACGGGCATAAAATCACACCGCTTCTTCGAGTTGCTTGGTGTCTTCTTCAATCTGTTGTAGATGTCGGTTTGCTTGCTGTAACTGATACATTTGAGCATAACGACCATTTTGCGTTAAGAGTGCTTTGTGTGTGCCTTTTTCGACTAACTCCCCATGATGAAGAACAATGATTTGGTCTGCATCTAGGATAGTTGAAAGCCGATGAGCAATAACAACGAGCGTCATGTCTTGTCTGAGTACCGCCAAGCTCTTTTGGATTAAAGCCTCTGTTCCTGAGTCAATATTTGCGGTTGCTTCATCTAATATCAATATCTTAGGTTTTACCACAAGCACACGTGCTAACGCCAAAAGCTGTTTCTGACCCGCAGATAAATTAGTTTCGCCTTGACCTAACTGCGTGTCTAGTCCGTTAGGGTAACGATGAATTTGTTCTGCCAAACCTATCTTGTCTAACGCATCCCATATTTGATTGTCATCAACCGCCCGACTGAGAGAGATGTTTTCTCTGACTGAAGCAGGGAGAATATGTGGATCTTGTTGGACCATTGCCACATCTTTGCGAAGTACGTCTTTCCCTAATGTTTTAAGTGGACGACCATCTATGAGCAGTTCACCACATTGCGTTGGATAAAAGCCCATTAACAGTGACGCTAATGTGCTTTTACCGCTTCCTGTATGCCCGACAAGCGCGATAAAGTCTTGGTGGTTGGCCTTCAACGAAATGTCTTTTAATACGTCCTGTTTACCATCGTAGCTAAATGTGAGGTCTTTAAGTTCGATAGCACCTGACCTTAATGGTTGATGATCGTCCCCGTAAGTTTGTTCTTTCGCATCAATCAATTCAAAAACACGTTCGCTTGATACTAACGCCTGCTGAAGTAGAGCAAGTTGCTGAGTCATCTCAATTAGTGGTTCAGTAACTCGCGCAAGATAACTGATAAATGCATACAGTACCCCCACACCAATCAACTCAATACCATTAAAACCAAAGATCGCAACCAAGCAAAGCAACGCAAGACCAGCGAGCAAGTCCATTAATGGTCTTAGCAGATAGCCGTTTAGCCGAATCACTCGTTTAGATGCCACCAGATGCTCTGCGGTTAGCTCGTTGAACTGTTTATTAAAACGCTCTTCTTGTTGCATTAATTGAATGACACTCATCCCTTGAATGGATTCACTTAGATTCGCATTTATATCGGTCAATAGGTCACGCATCTTTCGGTAGCTTTCTGTACTTAGTTGCTTAAACAAGTACATAAAGCCGATGACGATCGGCAGCAATGCAAGCACAACGAGTGTGAGCTTCCAACTCATGAAAAACATAACGCCAAGCATTACGACAATCATGACCACGTTTTTCACCACGGTCGCGATCAAAAGCTCATAAAATTGCTGTAAAGATTCCGTATCGTTGGTGATTCGCGACACCAATTTTCCAGCAGGAGTGTAATCAAACGCAGATAACGGCTGCTTAATCACGCCAGAAAATACTTGCTTACGAATCGCTTTGATCGTGTTAGCCGCGACAATGCTAAATTGCAATGACTGAAAATACTGGAATGTTGCCGATACGATCTGAAGAGCGATATAACCTACTGCTAGCGAAATCAGAACATTTTGTGAATAGTCACCTTTAGCGATGTGCTCATCAATGAAATATTGAATCAACCAAGGGCCGCCGGCGCTAGCTAACGCTGCAATAAACAGCAAGGCGAGTCCTTTAGTCATTGGCTTTGGTTGAGATAATGGGTAAGACATTAACCGTTTAAACGTGCTGGTCTGGTTCATTCATTATTCCTCCATCGCCTGTTCTAGTTTTTGGTACTCGAACATTTCGGCGTACCATCCCTGATGCGCTAATAAAGCGCTATGTTGCCCACGTTCAGTAATGTGGCCGTGATTCAAGACAATGATCTCGTCTGCTGCTTCCAATGCGGTGAGGCGGTGTGCAATAACGATTAGGGCTTGATCACGGTAGTGTGTTTCCAAATTCTTAAGGATTTGATGTTCGGTCCGTCCATCAACAGCGGAAAGTGCATCGTCCAAAACCAACACTTGGGCATTCAGCAGCATAGCGCGTGCTATCGCAATACGTTGTTTTTGCCCGCCGGAGAGTGTAATGCCTTTTTCACCAACTTCTGTTTGGTAGCCTTCAGGAAACTTCTCAATATCGTCATGTATACAGGCTAACTTTGCTGCTCTATAGACTTCTTCTTTCTCTGCATTAGGGTTGCCTAAGGCAATATTGTCGAAGATAGATTTGGAGAATAGAAACGGACTTTGGTTAACGACAGCAAAGCGGTTTCGCCACTGTGGAAGTAGGGCATCCTTGATCTCGACATCACCGAATTTAATTGAGCCGTTTTCTAAATCATGTTGACGCAAAAGTAGTGTTAACAGGGTCGATTTTCCGCTTCCTACCGGCCCTGCAACTCCCAACATTTTTCCGGGTTCCAGTTCGATGTTTACTTCCGTCAAAGCGGGCGGTAAATCACTAGACCAATGGAAATCGTCGATATCAATTTTTAACGGAAGTGGTTTATTTTCTATTGGCTTATTGCCACTGATAATTTCTGGCTTTTCATCAAAGATCTCTTGTAATCGGTTCCATGCAGCAGAGCCTCTTTCTAAAATGTTAAATAGGAATGCGAATGCCAGCATCGGCCATATCATCAACCCTAAATACATCGTAAATGCGGTCAGATCACCAAGCGTGATCTCACCTTTATCAACAAGGTAAGCACCAGCAGCGACACTAAGAAGGAAAGAAAGACCGATGGTTAACTGAATTGCCGGGTCAAATCTAGCATCGACTCTTGCGACAGCGATGTTCTTTTCGCCAGTATCATCCACAACCTCTTCAAAACGTTGCTGCTCTTGGTTTTCTAATCCGAAAGCACGCAGCATTCGCACGCCATTAAGTGACTCTTGTGTCATGTCTGACATGGTAGAAAAGGCTTCCTGAGCGACACGAAAGCGTTGATGTAGGATACGCACAATAAAGAAGATGATGATGGCAAGAAATGGCATTGGAAGAAGCGCCATTACGGTGAGCTTCCAGCTTACTTGCGTTACCATAATGATTAAAACCGCAATACCAGTGATCAAAGAGTCTGCGGCGGTTAAAACCCCTTCGCCGGCTGTCATAACGATATTACGCACATCATTAGTGCCACGAGCCATCAGATCCCCCGTCTTGTAACGTTCAAAAAAACGAGGTGGCTGTGTCGATAAATGCCTATATAGACGGTTACGTAGAATGGTCCCGAGCTCCCAGCTTGCGCCGAAAAGCCAAATTCGCCATAAGATGCGACACCCATAAATGGTAAAGATCAGTACAGTTAACCCTGAGAGCCATAGAATCAGCGTATTTGTATCTAAAGTGTTGTCTACGACGCCATCAACGATGATGCCAACTGCTTTGGGCGGAACAAGCTGTAGTGCTGATATCACAGCGAAAAGCAGAATGGATCCGACATAGTGCCTCCACTTTTGTTGGAAATACCAACGTAGCTGCCAGAATATTCTCATTACGCCTCCCGCTTTAAATTATTGAATTTGTTATAGAACTATTATTGAGCGAAATGATGAGTTTACAAGCACAAGTTATAGGCGGGTTTAAAAACGATAGATTGTTTCAATTATAGCCATGTGTCGGCGCAAATTACTGGTTTTATCTCTATGAGCTAACTGTGCGACGACATTATGTGAAATAGTTGTTAATGGTGGTTTTGGAGCCATGACCTTGCAATAACGATGAAGACACCAAAAGTAAAAGTGTTACTGCCACTCTATATGGGAATTAGCAATCGTCAGTTTGTATTTTGTATTTCACTTGGCCACCAGGAGTTTCTGGGTAGTAAACTTCGACATAACACATATGTTCTGGACCAACAGGCTTGTTTGCAAAACCAATAAGGAAGTAGGGCTCGTCTGGGCTATCTACCCCATACCAAGTGTTAATAGTGAGTTGCGGATCAAAGCCTGCTAGCTCTTTTGCTGGAATAACATTTTTGATAAATCCAAAGTAACCAATTAGGTCGTTATGGCCGTCATTATCTAGATCAATGTTATATTGTATGCCGCCATCTACTGTCTCTTGAGATTGAATCACTGCTTTGGTGTAGACAAAGTTGTTGGCGGTCATGAGTGCTTCTCTGGCTCCATATAGAACCGCCACTCTGGCATCTTTTTGTAAGCCAAGAAATTTAGGAAATGCAACGACGCTTATAATACCAAGAATGATGATGCACACAATGAGTTCAATAAGAGTAAATCCTTGAGAGCGACGCACAGCCTTTCTCCATGTTTTAGAAACGAATAGGCGACTATTCTGATATAGAAACTTTCAGGTCAAGTATTAAAAAAGAATGATAGTAAGAGATCGGGATTGCAAATCTCAAATATAAAACAAGTTGCTTATTTTCGAGATGAGGAGTGATTTTGATAAAAACCAAGGAGTGAACTCGAGAGGATAAAATCCTCCCGAGTAAAGCGACTAAGATTCGTGTGTCAGAGCACTGCGGTTACGTTTAAAAATGAATCGCCAAATAAATAAGACAATTGCGATGTAACCTAATCCTACACCAAGCGCTTGCCAGTGCATGCCGTTATACATCGCGATTGGCATCAAAGAGATGATGAAGATGTCAGTGATTGAGCCAGGGACATAAGCGATGGCGTAATCATCAAGTACTTTGCTACGCATTTTGGGATCAACAATACGAAGTAACGCAATACCCATGGCAACCGTACCGGTTAACCAACCCCAAGAGAAAATGCCTTTCTCGAACCAATCTTCGCCCATGATACGTGGGGCAACCCAGAAGATTAGCCATAGTGTGAAGGCGATACCGCCGATTGCAAGCACTACCATCGGCATTAAATACTGGGCTAAGACGGTAATCTTGATGGCTGAGATACCAAAGATAATCAAATAATCGGTACTGATGCCCGCAGCGTGTTTGAATGCACCGTCACAAAGATAGCGTGAAGCTTTGGTTTGTTTCGCGATGATTCGCACAAGCATGCCGCCAAGGAAGCCAGTTACGAACGTAGGGATTTGTACCTTATCGTGGAAAGAAGACAAATAGTTGGCGGCGACATAAGAGAAAGCCGTTACCACTACAACCAACGCCGCGTGAATCGCAAAAGAATCAACCGACAGGGAAGACATGGTGTCTTTCATTACCGGCTCTTGATCATCAGGCTTAACGAGCCCCTTGCGTTCGTGTTCATCCATGCTATCGAATGTCGTAAAGCTACGAATCCAACCCATCTTCAATGCGAATTGCAGCATGAGCATGCCGACAGAAATTGAAATGAAAATACCCACGGTTGCGAACGTTAAGCCAAGTGTGAAGCCATCTTCCCAGCCAAGCCCCGTGAAGATTTCACCAACAACAGATGCAGAGCCATGTCCGCCCATAAAACCCGCAGACATTGTCACACCAAAGCCGGGATTAATCTCTGGCCAGAAGAAGGTTGTGAGAACTAGACCAAACATTGCCGCAAACAACCACTGAGAAACAGAAGCGATTTGGTTAAACGCCCACAATGAGCCAGCACGCTGTGCGACGGCTTTAGGTGATGGAACATCCGTTGCCAGACCTAACGCAGAAAAAAGTGCAGCAGTTAATAGGCTTGCGTTAGCGGTAAACGTATCGGTCCAAGGCAGTACGTCTAACAGGGCTGGTCCAAAAATTAGACCGAATAATCCTGCGAGAACCGCCGATGGAATGTACATACGCTGTAGTAATGGCGCGTGAACGCGAATGACTTTTGCCAAAATCAATAGTAAGCCAGCGATGGCTAAGTCAGTCAGCATTAGACCTTTAGGCATCTTATCCTCCAGTAAATGCAGTCAAGGGGTAGCGTCCTTGTGACCTACCTTGAATAAAAATCTCTCTCAAGCCAAAAAGTCACATACGTGACTAAAAGCGTTGAGAAATCAATGTCGTTTTCATAAGCAAAGGAATGTGCTTATGCAATTTGAAATGAGTGTAAATGTTGTGATTGCACACGAACAGGAAGAGAAATTAGATTAAATTTCTCGATATTTTTTTGATAGTTCACTCAGGAAAGGCGGCAATCCTAGTCACTTTGTCAGAGCAATGCAATTGGTGTGAATCAATAAATTATGCCTAGTTAATGGGTGTCTCTGACTAACAACATGAAAAATAAAGACAATTAACAAGCAATAATATTTGTCATATCGACAATAAAAGTTAATTAAATGGTTAAATTGTCGCCGCTTTATGGGGTGACGTCATGGATTCACATGAGAAAGAATAAAATCGACCAAGGTACGGTTTTTAAGGGAAAGCTGTTTTGAACGGTAAAGCAGGTGGATCGGTTTTGGCTTGGGAGCATGTTGCTGGAGAATTTCTACCAAGGCACCAGATTGGATTTCCTGCTCAACTAAGATCTTTGGTTGCAGAAGAACACCAGAGCCTTTTAACGCAGCAAACTTAAGCACATCACCATTGTTAGACGTTAATCGGGTGTTACTGTTTCCAAAGGTATTAGATGGCATGTTCACCACTTGTTGGCTTTCTCCTTGGTGATACTGAAACCCCAAACAATGATGATGTTCAAGGTCATCAAGCGATTGGATAGGGGCATGTTGTTCAAGGTAAGAGGGTGAGGCGCAGTAAGTCATGTGGTATTCACCCAATTTTCTCGCGACTAACGACGAATCGACCAACTCACCGATTCGAATAATCACGTCTGCTTCGCTTCGATATGGGTCAATCAAATTGTTGTCCAACATCAGCTCAACGTTCAAATCGGGAAATTCAGCTAAGAAGTCAGCCACGATAGGAGCAATGACCTTTTTGCCATACGTGACAGGGCAGTTAACTTTTACTGTTCCGGTTGGACGGTTGATCAGCGTCTGGATCAGGTTCTCTGCGTTGGTGATGTCTTCAATAATGCGGTGGCACTCTTGGTAGTAGAGTCTACCGGCTTCGGTCAGGGACTGTTTGCGCGTGGTGCGATGAATCAGCTGTGTACCTAAGCTTTGCTCAAGAAAGCTCACGTGCTTGCCAACCATGGTCGGTGAAATATCAAAGTGGTGTGCTGCATTACGAAAGCTGCCGTGTTCGACCACGTAAGCGAAAACTTTCATGCTTGTTAATTTATCCATTGCACACCCAGAGTTGATAAAGAAATAACTAAAGCAGAGTTTATCAATCAAATGAGGTTAATTACAGTGGGCGTATGATTAAGAATGGAGAAAGAGATCCATCATGAGCGAGACGATTTTTGTTACCGCCGAACTGAAAATGAATGCCGATAAGCCAAGACAACAAGTGGTTGAAGCCATTGAACAATTTTGCCTTGATATGCAAAGCGA
Organism: Vibrio sp. Vb1127; assembly: GCF_033338735.1. Taxonomy (NCBI): domain Bacteria; kingdom Pseudomonadati; phylum Pseudomonadota; class Gammaproteobacteria; order Vibrionales; family Vibrionaceae; genus Vibrio; species Vibrio sp. Vb1127. Next base: position 338,255 of record NZ_JAWOTF010000002.1, read on the forward strand.
AGCGGGGTGCTTGCAAGCGAATGCGACCTACGATTCTAAAGATCCACAACGTGTGATTCTTTGGGAGCGATATGAAAACCGCGCCGCGATTGAAGCGCATTTTGCTATGCCGCATACACAAGCGTTTATTGCGGCTGAAATGGCAGAGTTAGTTCAAGCATTCGAAACCCAAGCTCAATAGGAGACGTGAACATGAAATGGGGCATTTTAGGCACAAGCTTTATCTCAGGAGTCATGGCTGAGGCAATCCAAGGCGATGACAAGAGTGAACTGTACGCGGTTGCTGGGCGTTCGGAGCAGAACTTACAGGCATTCGCTGAGCAATATGGCATCGAGAATACGTTCAACGATTACGATGCGTTGATTGCTGATGAGCAAGTCGACATTATTTATATCGCATTGCCAAATCACCTTCATCATGACTTTATCGTCAAAGCGGCTGAGCAGGGCAAAGCGATCCTGTGTGAAAAGTCACTTTCGGTAGATATGGAAAAAACCGAGCTGGCACTTCAAGCCGTAGAAGCGCACAAGGTATTCTTTGCTGAAGGCTTAATGTACTTGCATCACCCATTGATCAGTGAGTTGGTTTCGGTGCTTAAATCGGGAGAGATTGGTGAACTTCGCTCCATCCATACGTCTTATATTGCGTCGATTGCGCAGTTTGTTAATCCAGACAGTAAAGGTGCTTTGTATAACTTAGGTTGCTATCCAATGTCATTAGTGCATTTGGTGGTTAAAACCATGTTGGGTGAACAAACCTTTGAGAACCGTTCAATGAAAGCGATTGGCCGACGAGGTAATGATGGGAATATCTGCGAGTCGAGCTTGATGATGCAATTTGGTGAGCAACAAACGGTGAGCGTACATACTGCCGAAGATCATGGATTGAAACACCAGTTCACCATTCTGGGTAGCAAAGGCTGTATTACCTTAGATTCAAATCCATGGCTACCAACGCAAGATAACCAGTTTAGTGTGGAAATTTACGAGACGTCGAAGCGGGAAGTGTCTGTACCGGAAACTGGGGACGCTTTCTTCTATCAAGTGCGCAATATTCGCCAAGCGGTTGAAGAGGGGCGTACCTCGTTAGAAAACCCTTGTGCAACATGGGAAGACTCTCACCGTATTATGCAGCTACTGACTGAGTGGGAATCACTGGCTTCAAAGTAAGTGTGTACTTGAACCAATGAACATAAAAACGGCGCACTAAATCCAATGATCAGTGCACCGTTTGTATTTTGGGTTCAGTCTGGATTAAATGCGATTATCGCCGGTACTGAACGCAATGATTTGGCTGATCTCAGACAGGCTTCTACCACTTTCTTGCTGCCATTGAACAAACGCTTTGTTGGTTGCATCGAGCGATTTTTTCGTATCTTTGCCACCTTCAATGATCTTGCAATTACGCAGGTAAGCTTCCACGTCGCTAGACAAGATAAAGGTATCAACGCCCATTTGACGAAGTGTGTAAGGGCCAGTATTTCCGCCTAGGCGATTGCCGCGTTTCTTCAAATACGCCCATAGGTCGGTGATTTTCTCTTGCGGCCAATCAGCAACCATTTTGCCAAACGAGCCATATTCGATTTTTGCTTCGTGGATCATACGAGCGTTGGCAGGAATCGACATGACTTTAGTGAGGTGGCGAATGATGCGTTTGTCGGTTGCTTTGGTTTCCCATTGCTCATCTGACAGCATCAATAGCGGCTCAATCTTAAACCCAAAGAACACTTCTTCGAAGTTCGGCCACTTGTTGCGAACCACGCTCCACGAAATCCCACTTTGGAATACCTTCATCGAAAAAGCGGCTAGCCAACGGTCGTCGGGAATCGCTGCCAATTCTTCTTTGCTTAGTGGATGAGACAAAAGCGCTTCAAGTTGATCTTCACCACCTTTACGCTCGGCAGCGCGCTGATAAATCGCGTCAAATTTTTCGATACTCATAAAAGAAGTTAGTCCTAGTTTATGTCGATATTTGTGAAACATACTACGCTTAAGTGGCTGAATCGTAAATTGATGGAGTGTCACAAATGAAGAAGGTCACATTAACGTTTGTCGGAGAAGGTTCGGATCGTATTGCAGAAAAATTCTATGCGTGGATGACGGATGGTGGGTTAGAAGACAGCATGATTGAGAATTTATCTGACCGTGAAATCTCAGTGGTCGGCATCAGTGATATGGATAATGAAACGCGTGATGTGGTGATCAATACGGAAATGAACTAACGAGTCGTTTTTCGTCAGCTATTAGAATCAGATAAAACAAAGCCCTTCACGAGAAGGGCTTTGTTGCGTTTATAAGCGTGAGAGCCTAGTTATTTACCAGCGTCAGACCGCTTGGCAGTGCATCACCGAAGATACGTTTTGATTCGCTCTCAGATAACTCTTTGACTTCTTCAACCAATGATACCCAAGATTCAGGTACCTTGCTTTGCTTCAACTTAGCCAATACCTGTTCACGGTAGTCGTCTGAGATATCAAATAGGCGGTCACCCGTCTTACGACAAATCATTACGGCTGCAAACGCGATCATTGGCTCTTTCTGCCAGTTCTGCTCTAACAGCTTAGGCAACCACTGTTCCGCTTGTTCACGAGGAACGACGTTATGCTGACTGCCATATAAAGGCGTACGTGATGCCAAGCGACCCATTGCCCACCAGTGTGCTTGTTCGAACTGGTTATGGTTGATGGCTTTGCTCAAGAACCACGTTGCCAATAGAACCTTGTCTTCGACTTCTAGATGCTCCAGAGAGGCTGACAAACGTACCATTGATTCGTAACCTATATCTTGTGCCGCTTTAGCGGATTGTGGGTTTTTCATCGCACCAGGGTGGAGATATTTCGCGATGTCCGCCAAGATGGTTTCTTGTTGCTCTTGGCTTAAACCACCTGCGATACGACGCCAGAATACCCACCAGTCAGTCCAACCTTGATGGTTCTTAAACTGAATGTTTTGCTGGTAGAAACCCCAAACTTGCTCAATGCGCCATGAGTCGGTTGGATCGCCAAAGCCCGGACGCAGTGCAAAGCCCGCCAAACGAAGCCAGTTTTTCTCGTGTTGTTCAGAACGACGGCGACGCTTACGACCTTGTGCAAAGGTATCAAACAGTTGACGTAGGGTAGTGAAATCCCACTCGTCCCGTTTGCCAAGTTTCTTCTCAAGATCTTTGGCTAAGGTTTTGATCTCTTTGCTTTCCGCGCTTTTCTTATTACCGCTGTAAAGGCGAGCGATCAGCTCCTTACATTCGTTCAGTTTAGGGTGAAGCTTAACTTGCTCGCTGTCGTCGGTTTGCTTGTTACGAACTTCGAACTCCAGTTCCCAACGTTTGCTGTCATCTTCTGCGCTGACACATTCCATCTTAAGTGTGCCGACTTCAGTCAACTGACATGCCAGTTGTACTTCTACGCGCTCTTTTTGGTTGGCTTGCAGTTCGGCACCTTCACCTTCAAGGGTGGTGATATAAGGCGGAAGAGGGGCAAATAAGTCAGGATCAACGTCCACCATCACACCGTTTTGAATAGCGATGTTATTGGTTAAGGTGTCGTGGGTAGACGTCAGCAGGTTAAAGCGAACGGGTTCACCTAGGGTAAGCGAGAAACGACGACCACTTAAGCGGATCTCATGACCTTCTTCTGTACCTTTTGCAAGCAAACAGAGCGCTTTGCCCATCTTGTTCTTCTCTTGAAGGTGCAAGAAGTAAGAACGCGCTGCACCACCACCAATTTTTAGCTGTGCACCACGACGTGCTTTACCAAACGCAACAGCACCTAGTGCAACAGACCAATCTGGATGTGGGTTATCTAATACCGTAACCGGAGCGCCGCGCCAATCGGAAAGGAGGGTAGTGACTCGCTCAGTCACAAGTTCACTGTTGAACACACCACCGTTAAGAAGCAAACCGACTGGAATTGCATTTTGTTTGTCGTCTTCAATGCCGAGAGCGGCACGAGCAACTTGTTGGTGCTGAGTTAAGAACTCAGCAACGTGTTTGCTCACTGCTGGGTCAGCAACGTATGGAAGACCAAACTCGACAACGGCGCTGCGGCGCTTGTCTGGTACTTCACTGAAATCAGAAAGCGGGAAGAAGCCATCCAAAGCGATTTGGTGCACTTCTTGTTTGCTCAGCCCAATACTCTTTGTTCCGCCAAGAAGTTTCGAGCCGCTGCCTAGCATGGTGATTTTTACTTCTTCAGGTGCACTCGCTGAAAGTAGGTTCTCTTTCGCCTTGCGAGTTTGCTGAATCAGCTTAGTTAGGCTTGCTGCAGTGAGCTTCTTACTTTGGTTGAAGCGGCTCTCTGCAAGATGTGCTAATGCTAAGTCGAGGTTGTCACCACCAAGCATCAAGTGCTCGCCAACACCAATACGATCAAGGGCTAGTTCATCTTGAGAAGAGAAACTTGCTTCAATCAAGCTCAAGTCGGTGGTACCACCACCCACATCGCAAACAAGGATTAGTGGCAGATCTTTTAATTCGTTAGCCGCGGTTTGCTGGTGGCGTGCGTACCAGTCGTAACACACCGCCTGTGGCTCTTCAAGCAAGACGATTTTTTTCAAGCCAGCAAGCTCGGCGGCTTCAAGTGTCAGTTTACGTGCGGTTTCATCAAATGATGCCGGAACGGTGACAACTACGTCTTGGTCTTCGAGTTTGTTACTTGGATGACGGTAGTTCCATGCTTGACGAATATGATTGAGGTAACTTGCGCTGGCAATAACTGGCGAGACTTTATCCACGTCTTGCGCACCAGCCCAAGGAAGAATATCTGAGTTACGATCAACCGCTTGGTGTGAGAGCCAGCTTTTCGCGCTGGATACCTGACGACCTTCTACTTTCGCGCCTAATTCGCGAGCCCATTCACCAACGATGACATTGTTAATGTCGCCAGCAACAGGTTCGTTGTCCCAAGGAAGAGTGAGGTCAGAAGGGGAGATTTGACCTACAGCTGGATGATAGCGGAAAGAGGGCAGAAGTGGTTTACGAACGACTTCGCCCGGACCAATCAGTTGGTCAATGTCAAATAGGGATACTTCGGATTGTTCAAGGTTGTCGGTTATTTCACAGTAGGCCACCACAGTGTTTGTGGTGCCAAGGTCAATACCAACAAGAAAACGAGGAGATGCCATACAAAACCAAACCTTCGTGTATTTAAAAACGGCACCCGATTGGATGCCGTTTGACTTCTAATTATTGTTCTTCGTTTGAGTCACTTTTCGCGTCTTCGCGCACATCGAACTCAACATGCCATTTTTGCCCGTTATCTGCGGCGATGGCTTCTAAGTAAAGCGTGCCAAGCTCTGTGACGCGAGAAGCAAGAGTTACTGGAACCACTTCACCTTCACGACGACCTTCAGATACAGGCAGCGTTACTTGGATTTCTGGTAGCTCTTCAAGCTCTTCTGGTGCCCAGTAGTCTAGGTGAGTACCTGCTAGGTCATCACGACGAACCGTTGAGCCGAAGAATTGGAAGTTAACTGGCTGGCCGATGATCAAACCAAACTCTTGGCTTGGTACGTCAACGCTTGAGCCTTCTTCCATACCAAATGGTGCAACACAAAGTGCTTCCATTGGCGGCGCCATGCCCGGAATAGCTGGCATCGCACTTTCGATACCCACGTAGTACGCCGAAGCAATACCACCACGGATACGAACGCCCTGACCACGACGCACAGAGCCGTAGTAAGCCGCACCGCTAGCAACTGCAAGGTCTAGATCCACACCTGTTAGGCGTTTTGCCATTTCTGCATCTGCTTCTAGTAGCCATTCGTTGATCGTGTCTTCTAGACGAGTTGCTAGAAGTTTCGATTTCAGAACACCACCGTTGAATAGGATTGCGGTTGGCTTGATGAAGTCAGCTGACTGCGCTGCATCCGAACCTGGCATACCAGGCATGTTAGCGAATGGGTTGAAATCTTGAGCTGCTGCTTCTGCGCCATTTCCTGAAGTAGAAAGAGCATTGGCTTGCTTAGACAAGAACGCTGCAATGTGACGAGTAATGCCTGCATCTTGTGCGTAAGGCAGACCCATTTGCGTTAGTGCTCCACGGTTACGTTGAACAGGGTGGTCAGTAATTGCAACTTGAGGGAAGAAGCCATCAACCAGTGTTTGTTGTACTTCTTCTTGAGTCAGTTCTGTTTTCAGCGTTGCGCCAAGCAGTTTAGAACCACGGCTTGGTACTACGATTGGCACTGACTGAAGTTCGCTGTCGTTCAATAACGCTTCTTTCGCGTCACGACATGCGTGTGTCATTGCCTGAACTTGCCATGGCTGTAGCTCTTTGCCTTCTTGCGCTAGCTTCATCTTCAAGCGGTACGCAAGTGCAAGATCCATGTTGTCACCGCCAAGTAGGATGTGTTCGCCTACCGCGATACGGTTCAGAGTTAGGTTGCCGTCGTCTTCAGTTACTTCAACCAAAGAAAGGTCGGTTGTACCACCACCGATATCGACCACAAGCACGATGTCGCCAACTTCAACTTCGTCGCGCCATTTGTCGTTGCTGTTATCGATCCAGTTGTAAAGTGCAGCTTGTGGCTCTTCTAGAAGTGTTAGGTGCACAAAACCAACGTTGCGTGCTGCTTCTGCAGTTAGATCGCGAGCAGCAGGATCAAAAGAAGCAGGAACCGTAATGGTTACGTCTTGATCGGCAAGGTTGTGATTTGGGTTCGCGTGATTCCAAGCGTCTTTTAGGTGCTCTAGGTAAAGCTCTGTCGCACGAAGAGGGGATACTTTTTCCACTTCTTCTGGGCTACCTGCTGGCAGGAAAGCATCACGACGGTTCACACCTGCGTGGCAAAGCCAAGATTTCGCACTTGCAACAAGACGAATTGGTGTTTTTGAACCTAGGTTACGTGCAATTGCACCAACTAGAGCTTTTGGCTCGCTCGACCACGGAAGAACGCGTGATTGCGGGTTCATTTCGTGTTCGTGCGGCTGGTAAAGGAAAGAGCCTAATTGGCTGCGAGTCTCTACCGTACCCGGCGCAGTCAACTGCGGGATTGGCATCACTTCAACGCGAGCGTCTTCGTTGTGTGTATCAACAAAAGACATGACACAGTGTGTTGTACCTAAGTCGATACCAACACTGAATTTAGGTGTCTGTTGAGTTTCAACAGACGCTTCTTGAGAATGGTTTTCTTGGTTCATGTGTTCCATTACAGCTCAACCTCAGCTGGAGCGATCACAGAAGCATCGTAGTTCTCAGCAAGTTTAGGCAACGTCATTGATGTTGCTTTCCAGCCTTTGTGAACTAGCGTGCCGTTGAATGGCGCGCTGCCTGTTACGTTGCCAGTTAGGCGGATTTCTTGTGGGTTGAAGCCTTCTTCAACCGTAATGCGAGTTTCTTCGTCTTCGTTACGAACATGCGCTAGCGTCACGTAGTCGTTCAGTACTTTCTGACCGCCAGTGTGGATTACGCGAGCGGCTGCGCCTACTTCTTCATCAGAGAATGACGTTAGGTCTTCTTTTAGGAAGTCAATCAGGCGAGCTTCTTGTTGCATGATAGAAAGCAGCTGCATTGCAGAGTCCGTTGACGCGGTTGCAAGTTTTGATTCAACTTCCACCACTTTTTCAACGACTTTCTCTACTTCCACTACTTTTTCTACTTCAACGATCTTCTCAACTGGTTTCTCAACCTCGACGATTTTCTCGACTGGTTTTTCTACCACTTTCTCGACCACTTTTGATTTGCGCGACACTGCAACTAGAAGAAGCAAAACGCTCGATGCGGTTAGGCCAGCGTGAAGCATATCGAACGTTTGAGGAATTAGGTTCAAATCAATGTTCATGACGTTTTTTCTCTTTCTATTGATTTATTGGTGCTCAGTATTGGCTCATATTTGTTCACTAAAACGATCGTCTTTGCGATCTTGCACCAAGTTTAGACATTAAAATGATGACGGATGGTAGCATATTCAAGGCTTAAGGCTGTAATAATTCGTGACTATACCGTACGAACAGCGTGAAAAATCGACGATCAGACTCCCCAATATAGGTTGTTGCTTGATGTTTGTGCATTGCTAACGCAGTATTTCAATAGATCCCGAAGTTTAACTTACGGAAGTATCAAAAATTACGATATGACACAAAGCACCGCTCATAAGAGCTTTATAAAACGACATTCAGACTCTATTTTAGCTTTTTTGGCGACTTTATGTGTCACTGCTGGTGTAGTTGGTGCTGCTTATACAATGCAGCAACGGTATACACAGACTACGTTTGATACTTTAGCCGACCGACAAGCAGAATCACTTAAAGCAAACGTCGAGAATGATCTAAAGTTCATTGGTGCGGGCGCAAACTTTTTCCATTCGATTGAGCGAAGCTATTGGCCATCGTTTCCGATGTATGCGGAACAAGTGATTAACAGCTCGCGAAGTCTCATTGGACTTCAATGGATGCAAAAGGTCGAATTCGAAGATCTTGATGAGCATATTTTAAAGACCCGTCAAAAATTTCCAAACTTCCAACCGTTTACCGTTCCTAAAGATGGTCCCAAAACCTACGGGTACATTTTTGAACACAATGAGCCAATTTTCATCGCGTCGGATATCTACCCAAGAACACCGGAAAACCTTTCTCTATTGGGTTTCTATTTTTCGCGCAAACGCTTCGATTTAATCTTGGATGATATTTCCGAAAATGGGCGAGCGAATGTCTCGGATAAAGTTCGCTTACTGCAAGATGGTTATGACAAGTCCATACCTAAGACTGGGTTGCTGGTGTTCCATCCAGTGTTCGATTTCGAGAACAAATATTTATTAGGAGTAGTGACCGGTGTTATCCGAAGTACGGTTTACTTTGAGGATTTGATTACGAAAACCGCGACGGAGCTCGATATGTCGGTGCGCGTAGAAGACTTGGGATTCGACGCAGCAGATGACCCTGTTCTCTTTCAAAGTGCTAGCTGGGATAACATTCGAGGAACCGTTATAAGCCGAACCATTCAACTGCCTAACCGTGAATGGCGTATTGACTTTAAACTTTCTGACGCAGTCTCAGCTTGGGAGCGTTCTATTTTAGCGGGCACGACGCTAGCCGGATTGGTAATCGCCTTTTTGATCAGTTGGATTGTGAATTTACAGTCTCGAGAAAAAGAGCGCTTAGCGGTCATGTTGGAGCTCAAAACCGTTGAATTAAAAAGAATGGCAGAGCGAGACCCTCTAACTCAACTACTGAATCGCCGAGCCTTCAACGATCACTTGCTTAATCAGATAAACAAAGGTGTTAACTTCGCCTTGGTTGGTTTTGATATCGACCACTTCAAAGTGATTAATGACAAACACGGCCATTTAGGTGGAGATGAAGCGTTGCAACATGTCACTAAGCTGGTCAGTGCTAATTTAAAACCGGGAGATAAGTTTTACCGCGCTGGTGGTGACGAGTTTTGTATTATTTCTAAAGTCATTGATAGAGCGGTGCTAGAAGCTTACCTAGAAAAGTTACGGAGTGTTGTGGCAAGTACGGCTTTTGATTATGGTGATGCGTCGATCATCTGTACGTTGAGTATCGGTGCGGTTATCCATAAAGAAGAAGATCCTGAGAGCTTGTATCACAAAATGGACAGTCAACTCTATTTGAGTAAAAAAAACGGCCGTAATTATGTGTCGATCGGCGATTAAATGGGCGCACAAATTCGAGTTTTACGCCGTGTTACGATAGAATCGCACGCTTTAAATTTTTATGTTAGGAACCAAGGCAAACTATGAACCATAACCGTATTGTATGCTTCGATTTAGAAATGTGTTGCTGGAACGAAAATGGCGTCGGCAGCACGGGTGAAATTATCGAAGTGGGGTTAGCTGAAATAGATTTGTCTAAAGGTGAGATAGTCAAGCGTGCTCAATACTACGTGAAACCAGAACACGATGAAGTCTCTCTATTTTGCGCTGAGTTAACGGGCATCACACCACGTAAGATTGAAAAACAAGGACGCCCACTAGAAGAAGTGCTTAAATCCATGGTTAAGAACTTCGGTGGTCGCAACAAAATCTTTGCATCTTGGGGGCGGGATGACCTCATTCTTCTAGAAGAGTGTAAGCAAAAAGGTATTGAAGCACCATTCACAGAGTTCATCAACTTAGCGACACTCTACCGTATTCAAAATCGTCTTAAAGATAAACGTATAGGCCATCGAGCCGCTCAAGAAGCAAAAGGAATAGACTGGGAAGGGCGTCAACACTCTGGCTATGTAGATGCATACAACTTAGCTAAGCTTGCTTTGACCATGTTTTAGTTATTCGAACCTAGCTAGCTTGTAATTAAATTATCATCCAACCATTGTTGTTTTGTCATGCAGTCTGTTTAGTGTGGAAAGAGCTAAACACATACCTTGACCAGTATTTTAATAACAATGTCGTTGGCTTATTGAAAAACGCGCAGAGTGCGCGTTTTTTTATGGCTACAGAAGCGATATCTGTTGTCATCCTAGGGGTAGCTTAGAGTTAGCCAGCGACTTATATACTCATCTCGTCACTTTACTGAGACTGTAACTTCGCTCGAATGAACTCGCTGTGATCAACATAGAGTAGCTCTGCTGTTTTACGGATCACCGCGTCTTCTAGCGGGTCAATTTCGCCGTCTGCGTAAGCGACTTCCCACATGCTTTTGATTAAGTTGTAACGAGTTTCTTGAGTCAGTTCTCTTAGTTGAGAGGTAAAGTCGTACAGCGAAGCGGAATCTTTTATTTTCTGTTGCGCTTGCTCTAACAAAGTATTTGATTCTTCTTCATTTAACGACAGCAGTTTCATCAATAAAGAGCGCTTTGTTTCTTGTTCTCTATCATCGACACTATGGTCTGCACCAGAAACTTCACAAAGCAAACACGCGATAGCCATGTTAGGGGAAAGTGTGTTGGTTTGGCTTAAATCAGAGCCATCAATGAGTTGTTTAAATAATGATGTGAGAGAATTAAACATAATGAACACCGAGCTATTGTTTATTTGGTTAACATGGTAATAAATACGGAAGATCTCAAGGTGCGATACCAAATTTAGCACGCCGTTGACATTTAAGAACGGCCACTTTCTCCCCAAAAAAACCTAAACTCCTGAGTTAGTTCAAGGTGACTTGCCTCTTACAAAGGGCAAGTCATTTTGGGATTGATACTCAGCTTTCAGCACGTGTCGGTGGAAAATGAACTTCGTCACCATCACTCGTCAGAATACTAATTTGACTTGGTTTGCCTTCATCATCAAGGCGTAGCTCACCAATGGCACTATGGTTAACCAAGCGATAAAAGTTGTGCGTACTTGGTGCGCGTTTGTAAATCTTGAGTCGTTTACGTTTTGTGAACCAGTTTAAAGGTGAGCGAGGGCTGTATAGCAGTCTATCTAGGCCATCACACATATTGAGCAGTTGTGTAGGGAACTGATTTTTAATTCCACTACAGGTGATTTGATAGATATTCGGACTGTTTTTTCGATAGCGGAGCTTAATATCGTATGCAAAAGAGTAGTGCACGTCGCCAGAGAGAATAACAAAGTTAGTTGGTGTCTTTGTGTGTGTGAAAATACTAATAAGAGTATTCGCACTTCCGGGGTGAGCCATCCAGTTTTCAGCATCAACCATCAATGGTTTACCAAGCATGGTCACCACACGTTGTAGTGCTTCGATAAATTTCACACCAAACATTGGCGCGGCAGAAACAATAACAACCTTGTCTTGATGCACGAGCTCCTGATGGAACTCAATCATCGCTTCCCAGTCCATTAAGCCAGAAGGTTTGTTCATTTTAGACTCAGAACGCCAGCGTCTGGTTCGTGTATCTAGCACGACAACTTTTGGTGTCGTAGGAATGGTGTAGTGCCAATTCTCAAAGCGATACAAATATTGAATAAATGCATCTTGGGTTTGCGAGGTTCGCTCATCGATAAAGCGTTGAGCGAGGCTCATAAATTCATCATTGAATTTTTCTGGCGCATTTCCCCAACCTTGGCAAAGCCAGTAAGCAATCAAGCTATTACCGATAATGCGTTTTGCAAACGTGTTGCTGTATGCGGCTTGTTCCCAGCCTATGGTGAGATTCCAATCGTCGGTGACATCGTGATCATCAAAAATCATATAGGTTGGAATGTGAGCGAGTAAGCGTTGAACCTTGTCCAGACCTGCGACGAATTTATCAATTTGCTTTTTTTCTTCGCGCCATTGCTGCTGCCATTTGGGTTCAAGAACTTCTCCGCCGACAGTAAATTCGTTTTCTAACAAACGATCCGTTCGAACAAGCTTCCACAAGGTCGGAGACCAAACCAATAAGTACATTGCAAAGCACTCAGCAAAGCTTATTAGGTGATTCTCACACTCTTTGGCGCTGAATATTGGTGTCCCTCGGTGTGGAAAAAACTTACTTAGTAAACTGTCATCACTCACATAATGAGGCAACAATTTATCTCGACCATAATAGCAAGCAGGGTGTTGGTAGAGGTCATTGGTATTTTTTATCGGAGCTTGATCGAATTCTTCGCCTGGCAAACCCAATAAAGCTATGACTTGCTCAATGGCATCGAGAGTGGGGCCTGCAACATGGTCTGCATAGATTTGATCACCACTCATGATGAGCATATCTGGTCTCTCTTCAATGGATTGAGACGCGATTTTATGATCCGCAGCGACCAATGTATCATCACTGAAGTGATGGGGATTACGGCAAGAGCCATGTAGGAGATAATCCGCTTTTTCACTAACGAGGAACTCAATACCCAAGTTTGGCGTATTATCTCGCTCATAAGTCAGGTGAGGGAGCAGTTCCGTCACTAATCCATATTGCGTTTTTATTTGATAGCGTAACGCTTGATGGGTTGGAAACTCGCCTTCTAATTTAAGTAAGCAACACCACGCATTGAGGCCGATTTGAAGCTGTTCTTTTTGTTCACTTAAAGGGGCTTGATAAAGGATGGAGGCATTTTCATCCGTAATTTGCACCATACCCTCCAAGCGTTGGGTGGTGACTAGCCAAATATTGATTTCAGTTGCGGTCACTTTACGTAGGATCGGACCTGCAACGACAAGAGGAAGTGAAGAAATTTCAGTCGTGTTCATCAATGCTGGCAAAACGGCTCCTTATGTGTCAGCTTCTTCTTCTAATATTTCGATAACTTGCGAGCTACTAAGTTCATGTCCCATAAGGAACAAACCAAGCATCGCATCGACTTTTGACGCGTTATCACTGTCTTCATCCAAAATTTGCTGAAGCCGAGTTCTAATTAGGTCGATTTCGTGTTCGACGAAGCCACGCCCTTCTTCGTCACCTTGACCATCTTCTGGTGCATTATCAAAGTGCAAAAACAACATGTCACCATCGAGTTGAGTCCCTATCAACCTCTCTGGCAGCCATGCTTCTCCCATCACAATGTCTGTGTCTGCGGGTAAATGATTCAAGGTAGAGATGAGTTCTGATGCTTTCACTTTTTACTTCATTATGTTTGATTTAGAACTAAGCTAGAGTTTAAGCGCTTGTTGTAATGGTAAAATATTCGCAAACAAGCTCACCTAGTCGTGCAATATTAATATGATCTTGGGACTCAAACTGTCACGAGGATGACAACATTTTCCATTGTAACGGCTATCATCAGCAGAACATAAGCTTTTAATGGCAAATCATTGATGTTTGCCTGCTTCTCAACCAACATTTTTCGAACTCATGAAGAGATTAATTCTAACAACACTCGCTTTACCTTTAGCTGCGGCAGTTTCTTCTGCGCATGGTGCAGAAGAACAAACGTGGGGGATTGCTGCGATGTATCGCACAGCATCGATTCCGTTTTATACCGCCGATAATGACTCTACGGTGAGTACATTTGTACCAATGATGTTCTTTGAAAACGAACATGTGTATATCAATGGCATTGAAGGTGGCGCTTTTTTGCATAACGAGAGTGATTCCGACTGGCGCGCGAGCGCACTCATGCGATTGAGATTTGTCGATATTCCCATGTCGCTACAAAATGCTAATGAAGGAGACAGAGTCGATTTCGGTGGGCAAGTGCGTTATAGCATTAACGACAATTGGCGCGCAGAAGTAGAGCTGATGACGGACGACGAACTCCAGTTTCACTCTAATTACCGCCTTGCTGCCAATTATGTATTTGGGGATTGGGAATTAGAGCCATCGATTACGATTCGATACAAAGACGCTGATTTCAATAGTGAATATTATTCCTTTAAGGATATTACTGGCGAGAGAATTGGAGCTGGACTTGACACCAATCTTGGTATTAAAGCGCGTTACCATGTAACTTCAAATTTGTATTTATTGGGTGAGACGAGTGTTACTCGCTTAGATGATAACGCCTACAACAGTCAGCTTGTAGAAGATCGATATCAGGGAGAAGTGTTTGTCGGTTTTGGCTTTTTCAACGATCAAAGCAAAGTTCCGAAACCGACACTGAGCAATAAAGCATATCTACGTATTGCGCATGGTTGGGCGACGCCTTCGAACATCGGTGAAATATTTAGCTTTGAGAGAGAAAAAGACCCATACGACAATCAACTTACTTCATTGTTTTATGGGCATCCATTAACGGATGAGCTGTTTGGTTTTCCTCTTGATATTTATTTAACGCCAGGGTTGGTTCATCACTGGTCGTCCAGTGTTCAGTCTGCGAGCACAGAATACGTCATGGCGATTAAGGCTTATTATACGGTTAATTGGCCTACGACTTGGCGATTTGGTGTAGCGGAAGGTGTGTCATACATTGATAGCATTACCTATATTGAAGGCACAGAAATGGAAGACAAGGGTTATACACCAAGCAAGTTGCTCAACTACCTAGATTTCTCGTTTGATGTCAATGTAGGCGATCTCTTCAACCAAAAGAGCTGGAACAATATGTGGGTGGGCTATTCATTGCATCACCGCTCGGCGATTTTTGAAAGCGCTTCCCAGTTTGGACGAATTAAAGGTGGGAGCAACTACAATACTATTTATTTCCAGTTCGAGTTTTAGCGCATCGCGAGATGCATATGTCGGATTTGCAACTGACTTATTTATCGCCCATTATGAGTGATGATGAATAATACTATGCTGCTTTCAACGAGAAATTTCGTATATCGTGCCAGAGTTAAGGCTGTTTGTGATGCATCTGATGAATCGGATGGCATAAGCACCATGAGTATCGACTCCTCATTCAATCTTCAAATTGAAGCGATAAATTGTACCAACGCTGAATTTGCCAAACGCTTTTTTGCCATTCACGGAGAAGGGCACTTGGAGGGCGATGAATGGTTGGTGTTGTACGTCAACTCTCTTGACGTTAAGGCGGGAGACAATATAGAAATCCGTAGCGATGCCGCGTTTAATGCGATGATCGAGAATATGATAAGCGAAGCTGAGCGGTCTTTAGAAAAAGTCTACCTCGATGCAATACGCAACTTGGAGAAAGTGAATCGTTTTTGACGATGTAAGAGACCCTATAAATACGATCAAGGCATCAGGATCCAAAAAGGGATTGGCGCGAACCGATCCCTTTTGTATTCTGGTTTATTCTAACTTACGCCATTGTTGCAAGTTGGCTTTGCGCTTCTGAAATGCCTTTTGCAGCCGCATCTTCACCCATGTTTAGCGCTTCTGCGTAAACAAATTCCACATCAGTGATTCCTACAAAACCCAGCACAGTGCGTAGGTATGGCGTAACGTTGTCAGTTAGTGAATCTTTATGAATACCACCACGAGTCGTTATTACAATCGCCTTTTTACCTTCAATCAAACCTTGAACGCCGTTTTCTGTGTATTTGAATGTCACGCCTGCACGAGCAATCAAATCAATCCAGTTTTTAAGCTGAGTCGGGATGGTAAAGTTGTACATTGGAGCGGCAATAACCAAAGTGTCTGCGGCCTTTACTTCTTCAATAAGGGTGTCAGACAAGTCGACCACCGCTTGCTGTTCTTGTGAAAGATCTTCCGTAGCGCGCAGTGCAGTCGCAACGGCGAAGTCCAAAACAGGTAGCGGGTTTGCAGCCAAATCACGAACAGTAAGCTTGTCTTGGTCTACATTTTTGATGAAGTCTTCAACCAATTTGTTTGATTGAGAGTAATCGCCAAGGATGCTTGATTTTAGAGCTAGTACACGAGACATAATGGTTATTCCTTAAATAAGTGCTTTCGACTATGGGAGCCATTATAAGCAACGTAAGTGAGTTCAAAAGCCTAGCGATTCGCTGAACATGTTCGAAAAAATTGAATGAGCTTTCGGTTATCTTGTTACAGATCTTGTGTGATACAATCCGCGCAGTTTTTGTAATGAAAAGAATAGGAAACGCTTTGACTTCGTCACAGCCCCCAAAAAAGAATCTAGCTGAAGAGCAAGCGACACCGTCAAATGGTGCGCAAAAAGCGACAGCGAAACAAGCTCAAACACCTCAGGCTCAAGTGAATAGCGCGGCATCTCTGCGTAAAGCGCTGAATCAGTGCATGATGCGCGACCGTTTCCGCTTGAGTAAACGTATTTCTGGTGCAAGCAAAATTAAGAAGGACGCAGCGCGTAATGCTGTGTTCGACGAAATCGCATTAGACATCGCAAAATCCATGATGGTTGCAGAGCAGCGCAGCAACTACAAACCAACGATTGAATACCCAGAAATCCTGCCTGTAAGCCAAAAACGCGACGATATTGCGAAAGCGATCGAAGAAAACCAAGTGGTTATCGTCGCGGGTGAAACCGGTTCTGGTAAAACCACTCAGCTACCAAAAATCTGTGCTGAGCTTGGTCGCGGTAAATTTGGCCTGATTGGTCATACTCAGCCTCGTCGTCTTGCAGCGCGTTCGGTTGCTAACCGTATTGCCGAAGAGATGGAAACCAAGCTTGGTGAGTTTGTTGGTTACAAGGTTCGATTCAACGATCAGATCTCTGAAAATACCCAAATCAAATTGATGACGGACGGTATCTTGTTGGCTGAAATTCAGCATGACCGTTTCTTGAATCAATACGACACCATCATTATCGATGAAGCGCACGAGCGCAGCCTTAACATCGATTTCATCTTGGGTTACTTGAAAGAGTTGCTGCCACGTCGTCCTGATTTGAAAGTGATCATCACGTCGGCAACCATCGACCCAGAACGCTTCTCAAAACACTTCAACAATGCACCAATCATTGAAGTATCGGGTCGTACTTACCCAGTAGAAACACGTTACCGCCCACTAAGCGGTGATGACGACAATGATCGTGACCAGCTTGAAGGCATCTTCGAAGCGGTAGACGAACTGTGCGATGAAGGTTTAGGTGACATCCTGATTTTCATGAACGGTGAACGTGAAATCCGTGATACCGCAGATGCATTGTCCAAACGTAATCTGAAGAGCACGGAAATTGTGCCGCTTTACGCGCGTTTGTCGGCAGGTGAGCAGAATAAGATTTTCCAACCTCATACTGGTCGCCGAATTGTACTGGCAACCAACGTGGCAGAAACCTCGCTAACTGTTCCGGGCATTAAGTACGTTATCGACCCGGGTACGGCGCGTATCAGTCGATACAGTTACCGTACTAAGGTTCAGCGTCTTCCAATTGAGCCAGTTTCTCAGGCGAGTGCGAACCAGCGAAAAGGTCGTTGTGGTCGTGTGGAAGAGGGTATTTGTATTCGTCTGTACTCAGAGGAAGATTTTGAGTCACGCCCAGAGTTTACTGATCCTGAAATCCTACGTACCAATCTAGCGTCGGTTATCTTGCAAATGACGGCACTTGGTTTGGGTGATATTCAAGCGTTTCCGTTTGTGGAAGCACCGGATAAACGTAACATCCAAGACGGCGTACGTTTGCTGGAAGAGCTTGGTGCGATTAACTCTGAGGTAAAAGACCCGAAAAAGCGCCTGACTTCCATTGGTCGCCAATTAGCGCGTTTGCCAATCGATCCGCGCTTGGCGCGTATGGTATTGGAAGCGCCAAAATATGGTGCGCTTAAAGAAGTGATGATCATCGCAGCTGCCTTGTCGATTCAAGATCCACGCGAGCGTCCTTCCGACAAACAACAATCTTCAGACGATAAACATCGTCGCTTCTTCCATGAAGAGTCGGACTTCCTGACATTTGTGAATTTGTGGGAATACATCCAAAAGCAGCAAAAAGCCTTGTCTAGCAATCAGTTCCGCAAACAGTGTAAGCAAGACTATTTGAACTACTTGCGCGTTCGCGAGTGGCAAGATGTGTACTTCCAAATTCATCAGTCGATGCGTGAGATGGAGTTCAAGCTTAACGACGAGCCCGCTTCTTACCATGGCGTACACAGTGCCATTTTGGTTGGTTTGCTGTCGCACATCGGCATGAAAGACCAAGAAAAGAATGAATATCAAGGCGCTCGTAATGCTCGCTTTCATATCTTCCCAGCGTCGGGGTTATTCAAGAAACAACCTAAATGGATTATGTCAGCCGAGCTGGTGGAAACCTCAAAGCTTTGGGGTCGTATCATCGCAAAGATTCAACCAGAATGGATTGAGCCGTTAGCTAAACACCTTATTAAACGCAGTTACAGCGAACCACACTGGTCGAAGAAACGTGCGGCGGTGATGGCGCACGAGAAAGTCATGCTTTACGGCGTACCAATTGTACCGAAACGCTTGGTCAACTACGGCAGTATCGATTCGACCGTAAGTCGCGAAATCTTCATTCGTAGTGCATTGGTTGAGGGTGAATGGGAAACCAAACACGCGTTCTTTAAGCAAAACCGTAAGCTTCTGCAAGAAGTGGAAGAGCTTGAGCATAAATCTCGTCGTCGAGACATCTTAGTGGATGATGATGAGCTGTTTGATTTCTATGACCAACGTGTTGGTACTGAAGTCGTTTCTGGCAAACACTTCGATACGTGGTGGAAAAAGGCATCTAAAGAAAATCCGGAACTGCTGAACTTTGAAAAAGAGATGCTGTTCAAGGGTGATGCTAGCCATGTGACCGATTTGGATTACCCGAACTTCTGGCATCAAAATGGTTTGAAGCTCAAATTGAGTTACCAATTTGAACCAGGCGATGATAGTGACGGTGTCACAGTGCATTTGCCGTTGCCGATTTTAAACCAAGTTGAACCAGCGGGCTTTGATTGGCAGATCCCAGGTTTACGCCATGAGCTTGTGGTTAGCTTGATTAAATCGTTGCCAAAGACAATTCGTAAGAACTTTGTACCTGCGCCGAACTATGCCGATGCATTCTTAGCACGCGTTACGCCAATGGAAGCGCCGCTGTTAGATTCATTGGAGAAAGAGTTGCGACGCATGACGGGCGTAGAAGTGCTGCGTGAAGACTGGAACTTGGAACAAGTACCTGAGCACTTGAAAGTCACGTTTCGTGCGGTTGATCACCGAAATCGTAAACTGAAGGAAAACAAAGACCTTCATGAACTGAAAGAAAGTTTGAAAGACAAAGTTCAAGAAACGCTTTCCAAAGTTGCGGATGACGATATCGAACAGCAAGGTCTGCATACGTGGAGTTTTGGAGAATTGCCGAAAGTGTATCAACAAAAACGTGGCGGCTACGATGTAAAAGCGTATCCGGCGCTTGTTGATACCAAAGACAGCGTTGAAATCAAACTCTACGAAACGGAGTACGAGCAGATAACGGCAATGCGTGCTGGTCAGCGTCGCCTAATTTTATTGAACGTACCGTCGCCAATTAAATATTTGCACGCCAACTTACCGAACAAATCGAAGCTGGGTCTGTACTTTAATCCATACGGCAAAGTGCTTGATCTGATAGATGACTGCATTGCCTGTGGTGTCGATAAGCTTATTGAAGAGCAGGGTGGTTTAGTTTGGGAGCCAGAGAAGTTCGAAGCGTTGAAAGAACACGTTCGTGCTGAATTGGGTGACACCGTTGTAGAGATTGCTCAACAGGTTGAGACTATTCTGACCACGGCGTTTAGCATCAATAAGAAGCTAAAAGGCAAGATCGACTTCACAATGGCGTTTGCTCTGTCCGATATCAAAGCACAAATTGAAGGCTTGATCTTCAAAGGCTTTGCAACGGAATGTGGCTGGAAACGCTTGCCGGATATTCTTCGCTACATGCGCGCGATAGAGCGTCGTATGGAGAAGTTGCCAATCGATCCAAACAAAGATCGTTTACATATGCTGAAGATTGAATCTGTGACTCAAGACTATAAAGAGTTGCTGAACAAGATCCCGAAAGGTGTGGCCATTCCTGAAAATGTAAAAGAAGTGCGTTGGATGATTGAAGAGCTTCGCGTGAGTTACTTTGCTCAACAATTAGGCACTCCTTATCCTGTTTCTGATAAACGAGTCAAAAACGCGATTGATGCTTGCTAATCAACCAGTAAAATAGTGTCAGATTTGTAATTATCGCTTAAGAAGTTGCTGGTACACTAATTGCTAGTAACTCAATAAGCATTATTTTTTAGTTCTGGGAGGCAATAGTTCGCCTCCCTTTATTTGTAGTACCAACGACTGAGTTATGCAGACGTGGGAATAATAAAGAGTAAAGGTAGATGATGAAAAAAACTCTATTAGCAGTGGCGCTACTTGGCGCATCTTCTGCGGCAATGGCGGATTCTTGGATTTACGGTGGTGCAACAGTAGGTCAGTCTGACTACAAAGGTGAGACGGACACATCATACTCTGTTCACGTTGGTACAGGCATTCTACCTATCATTGGTGTTGAAGCTGGTGTAACACAACACGGTGAGTTCAACGTAAATGGTCAAGACACTAAGCTAACTTCTTACTACGCAGCACTTAAGCCAAGCATCGACTTCGGTCCGCTACACGTGTACGCAAAAGGTGGTTTCCATCAGTGGGACAAAAAAGTGAAAGGCGGCAAAGACGATGACGATTTGGACCTAATGTACGGTGTGGGTGCTGAGTACTTCATTTTTGGCCCGATGTCTGTTGGTGCTAGCTACATGAACTACACTGCTGGTAAAGACGATATCAGCACGTTCTCTGTTAACGCAACACTACATTTCCTATAAGCGTCAAGCTTTCTAACACCATATGAAACACACCGGCTTTATGTCGGTGTTTTTTTGTCTGGAAGTCACAAAACAAAAGTTGAACATAAATTATTCACTTTTAGAGTCTTAAAATGCCTATGCTTTCCAATATATAGTGGTGATTAAATGCGCATATTTGCGTAATGTTTCGCTTAGGAATCGATCAGGAAGGGATAGTATGAAAAAAACACTCTCGTTATTCGCTCTAACGTTGTGCTCAACGTCAGCAATGGCTGACTCTTGGATTTACGCTGGTGGCCAAATTGGTCAGTCCGATATCGACAGCGAAAATGATACAACCTACGGTATTCATGTCGGTACTGGTATTTTGCCGTTCATTGGCATTGAAGCAGGCTACTTTAATCACGGCAAAGTGGATTTATCTTTGAGTGGCAGCAGGGG
The DNA here is from genome assembly GCF_033338735.1 of Vibrio sp. Vb1127. Classification (NCBI taxonomy): domain Bacteria; kingdom Pseudomonadati; phylum Pseudomonadota; class Gammaproteobacteria; order Vibrionales; family Vibrionaceae; genus Vibrio; species Vibrio sp. Vb1127. The sequence goes on from NZ_JAWOTF010000002.1 coordinate 359,571, forward strand.
TAGTGCTGATTTTGATTCATTCTATTTAGCGGCGAAACCTAGTATCGACTTCGGCCCGTTACACGTTTACGCAAAAGGCGGCATCAATGCATTCAACGTTGATTATGACGGCGGACTGAGAAACTTAGACAAAGATGATGGCGTCTCTTACATGTATAGTGTTGGTGCCGAATACTTCTTGCTTGACAATGTGTCTGTGGGCGCGAGTTATCAAGCGTTTGGCGTGGATATTGAAGGCGATAGCGATACCGTTAGCAGCGTAACAGGGAACATCACCTTCCATTTCTTATAACGCTCGCTGGATGAAAGGTTTGCTGATTTGGTTTCGTCGTTAATTGTGAAACCAAATCAGCGCAGGTCTTCTCTATTTGCGCAGTGACTGGCTATGAACTTAAGTATTTCTTGTGTCTTTTCTAGTCTACAACCTACGACAAAATCAATCGTTAGACCTCATAATTTTTGTGTTGATATTATTTCCCCTTCATCTGTCTTGAATTGAGCTTAAAATGCAATAAATCACGACTTTTTGCAAAAATATGTGATTGCTGCTAAAATTCGTCCCGCTTTAAAACTTTAGAGTTCAAATTAATGGAGGGCGGTATTGGAGTTCTTCTCACCTGAGGGGCGTTTCAAATTCACGTTAAATTTGTATTTATGGATAATGCATTTAAAAAATATAGTATTGATACAACCGATTATCAGGTTGGACAGGATAACGTTCAAAAGTGGGGATTCGATATACATAACCCGGTTTTTGGCATTAGTGCGGGGCTCGTTGTTTTCTGTCTGATTTCACTTCTTCTTGTTGAGCCAACCACTGCTCGAGACGTATTAAACGGTCTAAAAAACGGAATTATCGAACAGTTTGATGCGTTCTTTATGTGGTCGACAAACTTCTTCTTATTGTTCGCCGTTGCTCTTCTTTTTTCTCCGCTAGGTAAAATCCGCTTAGGAGGCAAAGAAGCAACGCCGGATCACTCAACCGTTTCTTGGTTGTCGATGCTTTTCGCCGCGGGTATGGGTATTGGTCTTCTGTTCTGGAGTGTGGCTGAGCCGACCGCGTATTTCACTGATTGGTGGGGAATGCCACTTAACGCAGTACCATACACCGAAGAAGCAAAATCCCTCGCGATGGGTGCCACTATGTTCCACTGGGGTGTACATGGTTGGAGTATTTACGCACTCGTTGCACTAGCATTAGCGTTTTTTGCCTTTAACAAAGGTTTACCACTTTCATTGCGCGCGGCGTTCTATCCAATTTTTGGTGACCGTGCATGGGGCTGGTTAGGTCACGTTATTGATATCCTTGCCGTTTTGTCGACGCTATTTGGTCTTGCAACGTCGCTAGGTCTGGGTGCTCAGCAGGCGACCAGTGGTATTAATCATGTCTTTGGTCTAGAAGGCGGCATTGGTACACAAATGATTGTGATCACCTTCGTTACCTTTATCGCGGTGCTATCAGTGATTCGTGGTATTGATGGTGGTGTTAAGCTACTGAGTAACGTCAATATGGTGGTTGCGTTTGCGCTGCTTATTTTCATTACCTTCATCACGTTTGATACGGCGTGGAGCTCGCTACGCGACACAACAATGGCTTACATTGAAAATATTATTCCATTGAGTAACCCTCACGGTCGTGAAGATGAAACTTGGATGCACGGCTGGACGGTATTCTACTGGGCTTGGTGGGTATCTTGGTCACCGTTTGTTGGTATGTTTATCGCGCGTGTGTCTAAAGGTCGTACGGTTCGAGAATTCTTATTCGCAGTCATCGTTATTCCTACAGTTGTTACTTTGATTTGGATGTCTGTGTTTGGTGGTATCGCGCTTGACCAAGTGGTGAATAAAGTTGGTGAGCTAGGTGCAAATGGCCTAACTGATATTTCATTGACTCTGTTCCATGTTTACGATGCGCTTCCGTATAGCTCAGTGATTTCAATGCTTTCTATCGTGCTGATTCTGGTATTCTTTATTACATCGTCAGACTCTGGCTCACTGGTTATCGATAGTATTACCGCCGGTGGTAAGATTGATGCACCAGTACCGCAACGCATTTTCTGGGCGTGTATTGAAGGTGCAATTGCAGCCGTAATGCTTTGGGTTGGTGGTAAAGAAGCCCTGCAAGCATTGCAATCAGGTGTTGTTGCAACAGGATTACCGTTTACTTTTGTTCTGCTGTTGATGTGCGTAAGTTTGGTGAAAGGGTTAAGAACAGAACTGCCAGCTTACAAATAAATACAACACGATCCATGATTGAGTTTAAATGCCGAGCCTAATGTGCTCGGCATTTTTTATTTCTACTTTTCTTTTCCAATAATTTCGTTACAGTTTAGGCTTATTCCCACCTCATTAAACTGCATTATGTCACTGGCTAAACTCATTCTTATTCGTGGACTTCCGGGTTCAGGTAAAACAACCTTAGCAAAACAACTAGCGATAGAGCTTGGTGCTAAGCATTTTGAAGCTGACATGTATTTTGAAAATGATGAAGGTGATTATCACTTTGAACCAGTTCAATTACCTCAAGCGCATGAGTGGTGTTTTCAGCAAACTAGAAAGTGGTTGAACAAAGGGAGAGTCGTGATTGTGAGCAATACGTTTGTTCGACATTGGGAGATGAAGCGTTACATGGACTACTGCATGAAGAAGCGCATCGAGGTGGAAATTAAAGTGTGCCACGGAGCGTATCAAAGCATTCATGATGTACCACCAGCGACGATAGAAAAGATGCGACGCCAGTGGCAAGAATGACCGTTACCAGAACCGGAAGTTATTGACCTCGTCCGTCAATCATCACAACGAATGTTTTGCTCATGATTGAAAGGTCCATTGAAATCCAAGAGTAAAACGAACCTAAGCTTAGTGCGTAACTGTGGTCAAACCCAACTTTGCGTCTTACATCTTCAATGCATGCATCATAGCCTTGGTTAACCTGAGCTAAGCCTGTGATACCTGGTAACACGCCATATGTGCGCTCTACAAAATAGGGGATTTCATCTTCCAATTTCTGGTAGAAAGCAGGGCGTTCTGGGCGCGGCCCAATCATCGACATTTCACCTCTCAACACATTAAACAGTTGAGGTAGTTCATCTAAACGCGTTTTGCGTAAAAAGCGTCCTACTGGCGTGATGCGGGGATCATTTTCAGTTGCCCATACTGCGCCAGAGCGTTGCTCTGCATCAATATACATGGTGCGAAACTTCATGATTTGAAAAAGATCCATTTTTTCTGGTGTGCAGCGTCCTACTCGCAATTGGCGATAAATCACAGGGCCTTTCGATGTGGTTTTGATCGCTAGCGCGATAAATGGGAATAGTGGTGCAGTGACGACCAAAATAAGCATTGCAACCAGTACATCAAACGTTCTTTTCGCGTGGCATACATTTGAATCGTAGCGTGAGTTTTTCATGATGCTTTCCTTATTGGTTGACGCGTTTCCAACGTCCATTTTCCATTCCGAGTAAATACTTCATACCGCCGATAAAGTTGGCGAGATGACCAATGACGATGTAGCTAATCAGCTTAAAAGGTTTAATTGTGTTAAGTGCTGGCATCAAGTAAGTGATAAGCGCGATGCTATAAATACCAACTTGTGCGGACATCATTACTTGAAACAGCGGATTGTGTGCCAGTAGTAGTGAGCAAATAAAGCAAACAATCATCAAATAGGGTGTTGCTAAGCGCAGAACCTTTCCCGATAGAAATGCAAAGGCAGTGCCACGATAACGAGGTAGTAGTAATTTCTTTAATTGCATGAGCTGCTGCATGTTACCCGCTGAAATTCTTAGGCGCCGCTTGAAATCTGCGTTGTCTGAGCTCTGTTCTAGTTCAAGAGCCAGCATGTTTGGCTCGTAAATAGCGCTATAGCCTCGCAAAACGATTCTCATAGGGAGAATAAAGTCGTCATTAATGGTGCTAACTTCCAGTGGTTCAAATAAGTGAGTTCTGAAAGTGTAAAACGCACCGTGGGAACCAATCGTTGAACCTAACAAGGATTCTTGGTGCTTTACTCGAGACTGGTATTGCCAATACGCCGCTTCACCTTGGTTATTAGTGCTCATTATTTGATATGTTGCGTTAACCACTCCAACGTTCTCATTTTGATAATGCTGACTAGCTAGCAACAGAGAATCGCAAGAAATCAATGCCGACGTGTCACTCAGTGCGGTAATGTCCGAGCTAACATGACGCATTTCTTCGTTGAGTAGGGCAACTTTACCGCGATTGATTTGGTGATCATTAATAATGAACAGAGTATCAGAGCAGATTGCTTCTTGAATTGTCGCTTGAGCAATCTCGGCTGTGTTATCTGTGCAGCCATCACATGCGATCACTACTCTTAACTTATCCCTTGGGTAATCTAGGCTCGCAAGGTTACGGATCTTCTCTGCTATCCATTGTTCTTCATTGTAGGCGGGCACGATGACAGTAATAGAGGGTAGCTGGCTGTCTGTTTTGGAGGCTTTGTAAGCTCGCTCTACAAATGGTGCTTTGGTTTCGTCTTGCTGTTTTAAAGGAAGCCACTTAAGGAGCAGTGGATACCCAACGTGATGATAGACAATCAAAAACGCGGATAAACCAAACCCTATAATCCAAAGTAAATCATTCATAGCTAGCCTCCTTGGCCAAACGTGAGTAGCGACTCACCATGTCTCTGATATCAAAGTGTTTGAGAATAAAAGTTCGAGGAGAATGGTGTGATGATTCCAGTTGCTGTGATAACGTTTCGGCCAACGAAAACACGCGATTTGCTTCAACCAGTGTGCTGTTGTTCGGACAGAGCGTCTCTTTCACGCCGCCAACATCCGTCGCGACGCAAGGAATGTCACATGCTTGAGCCTCGAGGGTTGAGAGAGGAAAGCCCTCTTGAAGTGATGGTAAGCAAAACAAATCTAGGCTTTGGTAAAAGCTGGGCATATCGTCCACCAAACCTAAAAAGGTTACTCGATCTTCAAGTTTTAACGTTCTAACTTGTGCTTCCAATTGAGCTCGCTGAGAACCATCTCCAGCAATGGCTAGGTGTGTGTTTGGCGCAAGATGAGAGAAGGCTTCGATAAGCACTTTATGGCCTTTAACTGCTTCTAAACGTCCAGCCACTCCAATCACGGTTTTGTTGGCTGGAAGCCCAAACAAGTTTCTCTTGGTTGCTTGGTTACCGCTTTGAAATTTCTGGCAATCGATCCCATTATGTATGGTGCAGACTTTGCGGTAATTCAGTTTTGTCTGGATTTGTTCGGCGACAAAGTTCGCATCGGCAACCACATGTGGACGAATCATTTTTAGCAAAAGGGACTGTAGTCGAGCTGATTTTTTGTTATTAAGGTGCCATGCGTCGTGTTCGGTATGAATAACTACAGGTACGTGCGCTAAACGTGCCGCAATACCACCATACAGAAGTGGGCCGATATGATGGGTGTGGACCACGTCAGGCTTAAGTCCTTTGAGCATGGAAGTCAGCGTACTGATGGTTTTTCCGCTGAATCCAGGTTTCTTATTAAGAAAGTGCAGTTGGCCTTGGTAGGGCAATAGTTTTTGCCAGCCTTGTAGTGCATGTTCTTTGCTTCCTTCTAAGCTCACGACAAAAACGGAATGGTTTGGCTGCGCAAAACGAATCATTTCTAGTACGAGCGTTTCTAGACCACCAGGAGCTAAGTGTTGCACGACGTGTAATATCACTTTTTTGCTGTGCTTAGTGTTATTGTGTTTTTGTCTGAATTCCATTTTCAAACCCTCGTTGAGTTCTTTGTTTATTTAGGAGTTGCAGACTGCGTGCCAAAAAATTAATCATTTAAAAACAATAGGTTAATATTGATGTTTGTGAGACTTTATGTTTATTCTCAATTTGAGATTCATATTAGTGGACATGCTATGAGGCTGTATAAGGCAGTAGTAAAAGAAAAGCACTCGCCGACCGAGTGCTTGTAAATGAGTTCTTATGGCGGTTAGTTTCCGTACACTACGTTAGGTAAAGTGGTGATGACAGGAACACCAAGGTGTTTTTCTAATGCTCTTTTAGAGCGGATAGAGTTATCGGCTAACTCTAGTATCGTCGCTAATCCAATGCCTAAACCAGCGCCACCAATAAATCCTAAAATGACAAATACAAAACTAGGTAAGTTAGTTGGAATCGTTGGCGTGAACGGTTCATCAATGATTTTTACGCGCTTATTCTCTTCAAACTCTCCCAAAGAACCCGTTAGTTGGGCCATCTCATAGCGTTCGACGAGTTCATCATACATTTCTCTCTTCACTGCGACGTCACGAGCTAAGCGGTTGATTTCTGTTGCTGTGCTCCCAAATTGGTGCGCATTTCGCTCTAATTCTTGGATCATGTCTCGCAAGCTGTTGGTTTCTTCCGTAAGTGCTTCAAAACGTCCGCGCATCATTTGTAATTGATGTAGTTGGGAGACAAGTAGAGGCTGTGCTTCGCCAAGACTGTTTACTGTGGTATTGCTCGCGATATCCCATAGTTGAGCACTGTTTAGTTCTGGTTGTTTAGAGTTCAAGAGTACCGAGCGTTCCTGCTCCAACCGGTTTAATTCTCGCAACTTACCTTGCACTAAACTATGCGCCTCTGTGTATTTAGCTCGAAGCAGGGTAAGTTCACTACGAATGTCGATGATTTGCTCTTCCAGTTTACCGATAACCGGGTTCGTTTTGGATAGTTGTTGATCCAAACTGCCTAGACTTCGTGAAACACCAGCAAGCTCCGCCTCCTTTTCGGCTAGCGTTTGTTTGAGGCTAGCAAGGCGAGTAAGGCTTTGAGCTTGCATTTCGGGCGTCGCGTCTGAGTAAGTATTTTTATACTCTGCAAAGGCTTGCTCTGCCTTGTCTAGTTCTTCCCTGCGTTTGTTGATATGGATAGTCAAAAAATGGCTCGAATCTTTAATCGAAGAACGCTCAGGAGCCAAAAGCTGTTCGACAAAATGCTCTCTGACAGACAGCAGCATCGACTCCATTCCTTCTGATTTACCACTTTGCAATTGAATTTGAATGAAGTCTTTACCGAGTGGCTGAACAGACAGGCGCGACGCAAGATCTTTTATGATGAACTCTTGCTCTTTTGCACTCATCTCGTCATTGATCAGCGATTGTTCTTTTGCGACAGAATACAAAACGTGTCGGCTTTTTAGCAGAGTACTGAGTGCGCTCAATCGGTCTTTAAGCATTGTTGAGACGGCAAGGTCTTGAAGGAACGGGTTCATTTTCGCTGTCTCTTGAATAAGCATGCTGGTATGAGCAACATAAGTCGTCGGAACCAGTTTACTTACGATGAAACCCAGCACAGGCAATACAAGCATAGGAATAACGATCATGTAGCGACGTCTCCAAGCTCCATGTAACAGTACGCTGAGGTTTTCTCTTAAATCGTTCATAGCGCCCTCACTAATTTCTCAACTTGGTTGGCTCTTGCTTCCCAGCTTTGCTGTTGAACATATTGCTTTGAGTTTGCTGGGGGTGGGATCAAGTGATCGAGACTGGCACATACGTCTTCTAAATTTTGAACTACATGTAGCATATGCTTGTAGGGCATTAATGCAGGAAACGGTGTGCTGATAACAGGGGTTCCTGTTGCCAAGTACTCAAGAAGTTTAAGCGGATTACATGCCTTGACTTGAGCGTTATCAACAAAGGGCAACCAACTGGCATCCCAGTGTTGGGAGTAACGTGGCAGAGTGTGATGCGCTCTCGGGCCCAGGTAGTATACGTTGCATCTTTGTGGAAGTGGATTATCACTGAACTCGTTAGGGCCGATGAACACGAGATCCCAGTCAGGCGCTTGGTCTGCGACTTGGGCAATTAAGTCGTAGTCTAACCATTCAGACAAACTGCCATAAAAGCCCAGCACTTTGCGACCATTATTAGGAAAATCTTCAGCCTTAGGTGCTGGCTCAGAAAACAGACTAAAGTCGACACCGTGAGGCAAAGTGACGGTTTTACCAGATGGAAATTTGGTGGAGAGTGTTTCGCTTGCCGTAAAGATAACGCTGGCCGCATTAACAAGAGTACGTTCGTGCTTGGCCACCGTGTCGTGGTCAACACCAGCTAAAGCGCTAAAGTCATCGCCACAATAGTAAATCAGTCCACGTGGGTTCATTTCTGCACAAAGATCGGCAGCAGTCGGGAGCGACGTCCAAAATACAGGCTTATCAAAACCAAGAGCTTGTAATTGTTTATTGAGTTGGTGTTTCATCATCTTAGCGGCCACTTTTCTTGCTAATGCAGAACTAGGGGCAGGAATGGTGAGCAAGTTGATGATGTGAATGTTTGGGTTTGTTTCAGAGTCCAATGTTGGCTTGTGTGAGCCTACGTTATGAAATACACGAGTGAGTTTGTTTAACGCACGCTGTATGTCTTTAGAATCCAGCTTAGGTTGACGAAGGCCAATGGAGTTAACCCAAAGGATTCGATGGTTCGCTGCTAGTTGCTTGACAATATGCTGAGTGGAAGAGGGTAACCCACCAAAATCTTCTCCAAATACTACGATGTCCGTCATGTGGCTCTCCTTGAGTCTTGGTTATTTGATTACTAATTAAGTGAGTAATCACAATGCGTGCCAAGGAATTAGCCATTTTAAAACAGTGAGTTATGGGTTTTGTTTATGTTTGAAACTAGGATTTCTCATTTTGACAGTCACTTTGAACAATTCGGCTAACGACAACTGTTAATGCCGCTAGAATGTAAATTGGCCAAGTGAAACCTTGAGTCAGAAACGTACCTGATACGATGGTACCGATAAGCCCACTTAACACGGCGTTTGCACCAACAGAGAGGGTGTAATCTGATTTTGGTGTCAACAATGAGATGGAATGCAAAGAGGTGCGGATCAATGACACAATTAAAGTAATGAACACCGCGAGCCCGACAAAACCCGTTTCTGCTAACACGCCAAACCAAGTGCTATGGACGGCGTGGTTGATACCATCCCAGTGTGGGCTGTAGAAATAGTAATTAAAGTAGAAGTTATCTAGACCTACGCCAGTCAACGGGTGATGCAGCGCCATTTTAAATGCCGCTTCCCACGCATAAAGTCGCCCCATCGCAGAGGCATCTATACCATCCTCAGCGGCTCCCCCCGATTCTCGTCCTGAAATACCAGCGAATGCGTAGAGTACGATCGCTGCGATAGCGCCTAATACCAAGACTAATGTTTTGCTTTTGATGTGTTTAAAAGCAAAGTAGGCAAATACAGACAGTGAACCTAGTAACCCCCCGCGGCTCTGCGTCTCAATGATCGCAAAGAACAAAACCAAACAGGTGATAAGGGCAAAGAGCCTGAGATGCTTGGGGGAATGCTTCTCCATCAATTGACTAACGGTAAAGGCAAGGGGAAACATCAGCACTAGTGCCAAATCGTTAGGATCGCCAAGTACTGAACCTATGGATCGTCCTATCGACACGCGCGTCCCTTCAACCAAATCAATGCCATTCGCAGCGTTTTGTAATGCCACTAAGCCAATCAATAATCCGGCGAAAATAATTGCTTTTGACATCTGTGCGAGCTGTGAAGGTTTAGTAATAAGCCAGGTGATGGCCAACGTCATAATGATGATTTTCCAATAGGTGTTTTTGAACACCGTTATTGCGATATCACGACTGGAAGCGAATATGATTCCGATGATCACCAGACCCCAAAATATACACAGCCACTTTAATGAAGGGTGCCAAAAAGCTGTAATCTGGCGGCTTATAAGAAGGTGAAAAGCGAGTGCGGCGAGTGCCCCCAATGATAACAGTAATGGGATCTTGAAGTTATAGATAACAGGAAAGGCTTCGTGAATACGAAAGAATGAAAAAATAACGAACAGTGTGACAAGCCAAAACGTTTGATTGAGAACAAACAGTAACGCGAGTGGTGCGAAACACAACGCAACAATCAAAATGGGATGAGGCATAACAATCCAAAGCAGGCCGATACAGACTGTAATCGTCAGTGCTGCGATGGACTGTTTTGTTCTCACCTTGGTTTCATTCATAACGAGTATCTCTTCACCTGTCCACGCCGTTTCACTATGTATCGAGTGAGAGCATTGAGCGTCTCTTTACTCATGTAGCGAGTGGCTATCCCTGCCAGCAAACTGCATGTCAAAATGCAAATTGCGATGGCGATTCCTATTGATTGTGAAGAGTGAAGCAGGAACAGTGCCACACCGGATATAATCTGTAATAAAACCATCAGACTGAGGTGAAAAGGCAACGTCATACATTGTTGGCCTACTACATAAGTCAGGCCCAACTTACACAGTTGTGCGTAATAAAGCGCAATGAACACCCCATAAATACCCAGAGAAGATAAGCCAAACAGCAAAGCAATCGCAACGCACGCAGAGACGACATTTATACCCAGTAGCCAGCGAGTACGACGCTTGTACAAAATGGAGATGTTAATCAACTCACTCCATTCTTTTAACATGGCGATAGGTAGCAAGAATAAGCTGAATAGTACCGCCTCATGATAGGTTTCTGGCAGTAAGTAGGTGATCATCACCATTGCTAATGTGCCGACCACTACACTCAAACCTGTAATGTAAATCATACCTAAGTGTGTGATGCGCACTGCTTCAGTGCTCTTGCGCCCTTCTAAGTAGTTAAATCGACGTGGCATCCACCACATGCCAAACGGCTGCACTAAAATACACATGCCCACTGCAAATTTTACCGCTATCGCGTAAATCCCTAACGTCGCAAGAGAAGTGTTGGCACCAATGAACCAGCGTTCAGCGCCATTGAGACAAAATGCTACTAAACCGGCCATCATCATTGGTAGGCAGTAGTTTAGGTATTGTTTTGCCAATGTCAGCTTAGGAAGGGTGACATTGTAACGGTTAACGATGTGCAGCCAAACAAATTGAGTAATAGCAGCCAACAAGCCCCCCCACAAAACAGAAATAACATGGGGATGAACAGACAGCGCCGCGACGATAAAAATGACCTGAAAAATGGTGGTAGTGACCATGACGTTAAGCAGTGTTCTTGCTTTGTCGTCTTGTGTTCTTAACCAGGCAGTGCCGATTGCAATACTGCCTTCTAGAACGATGGCAAACATAACAATAGCAAATTCGACTCGCGTAAAAGGCGCGGGAATGGGGGCGATTAAAATGATAGTGAGCAAGCTAAGAGCGACGACGCCAGCGATGAGTAAAGCAAGTGAGTACAGCTGGTTTAGTAGGCTTGTGCGCGTATTTTGATCCTTTTCAACGCCGACGAATCGATAAAGCGCTTCATGCAAAGCGAAACTGACAAACAAGGTCGTAACAACACCAAAGGTTGTTAGAAGCTCAAGCTTGCCCATTTGTTCTGGTGAGAGAAAGTGGGGCAATACAGGCAGCATGATTAGGCTGATGCTTTTATTGATCACTAAGGCGATAGCAAATAGCGTCATGTTGGTCATTGCTTTAGACATGATCATATCCTTTGATGTCTCGCGGTGTCTTGAGTGTGCAATCATTGTTGGTAGCAATTTCGGCAGCAAGGTGCTGGGCGATTGGCAAATAACAACGTTCGGCTGTGTATAGTTGAGAAACATTAAGTGCTTCGATACCCATCGTTACTTTCATCCACGGCGATTCATTCAAAAGGCGAATTGCGTTGTGTAGCGAAGCCACATTGTTAGGCGTGTATTTAATACAATTTCGGCCGTGAGTTAACACGCGGTCCCAATAACTATCATCATGTGGAATGACGACACACATACCTGCAGCGAGAGCCTCCAAAATAGATAACCCAAAAGGTTCGTTGATACTGGTGGAAACAAACACACCACACTGTGAACGCAATTCATCTAAGTTGTTTGGGCACTCATGCCATTCAACACCTTGTGTGTTGAAGTCCGGTGTTGAATATTCCACACCTGCCACGTTAGGTTTGATGTAACACACGGTGGATTTGATCTTTTTCGACTCATCAAGTGTTAAAGCGTCAAGCAAAAGATCGATGTTCTTCCATTTTAGTAAGCTAGCTGCCCAGAAAACGCGGCTTGAAATCGGATTCGCTTGTTTTGGCCAGCGATCTTTCGATAATCCATTAACAAACGTAGATGTATTCAAACCACACCAATAGCGTTCGGTGGCTGGCTTCTCTGTTTTGAGGTAGGCCTGTAATGCTTCTACCATTGATTCGCGGGTGTTTGCCAAGTAGTAAATTGCCGATGCTTTTACTAAGCAGTAGCCAGCAGATCTCGATCGTCCAATAGGGCCATGAACCATCTGTACCACAGGCTTTTTGCTAATTAATCGTAGTAAGTACAAAGGCATATCATTACTTGGGCAAGATAGGCCCAAAAAGCTATCTATTTTTGGCAGCTTCATGCACGCGTAGAGAAGTTGGAGAAAGTAGTAAGCGTTCATCAACCAGTAGGTCAGTCCATGAGTCGAGTTAAATGGTGATGGTTTTATTTTTATAACTTGCACACGCGGTGTATCACTAAGCAGTGACGCCCAATGCTCTGGATTTGTAGTGAGTAGATAACCAATCACGTTCAGCTTATCGCACTGCTTAAGGAGCTCTGCATTCGCGATTTTGGATCCACCTTGCATTGGGATGGCGTCGAACATCAATACACGTTTCATGACCGGGCTCCTCAATTGATGCTCAACCAGCGTGAAAGAGGCTTCATGCAGTGAGTCATTGGCATTGGTGTAATGGCGTTGTTATTAAGTTCACCTTCGTAAATACGTTCAATAGCGTTGATAGATGCAGTCGTCGTTAAGTTCTGGCTAGCATGTAGGTAAGCGTTTTCCGCCAGCTTGTTTCTTAATGCCGCGTCTTGCATGACTTGTTGAATCGCGTTTAACAGGCTCGCCATTCCACTGTTCTGGTACAGCAATGCAGAGTGATTATGCTCGAACAACTCAGGAATGCCTCCCGTTTTAGGAGCCACGATAGGCAGTTGAGCTAAAGCCGCTTCCCCGAGCACGAGACCAAAGGCCTCTTCATAGGCGCCGCTAATAAAAGCGTCTGCATTACCACACATCCACTCTCCGGCATTGTGTTGCTCCCCGACAAAGTGCACTCGCTCTTGGATACCAAGATCCGCGGCAAGCTGTTGCAATGCTTCTCTTTCTTCGCCGTCACCAACAATAACAAGGTGAGGGTTGTGGTGGTGGTAGTTGTGCATGCGCATTGCGCGAATAAGGCGGTCGAACCCTTTGCGCTTAATCAGCGAACCCACCGACAGAAAGGTAAAGGCCTGTGATGGGATTCCGAGTCGATCTTTAATGTCGATGGGTGTATCCACGCCTTGAAGTGACACGCCGTTGTGTACGACATGAAGTTGGTTTTGCGGGTAGCCGTCCTGAAGAATTTCGCGTCCAACATCTTTGCTAACGCAAATCAATTTTGGAGAGAGGTGAAGTCCGAGAGAGAAGCGATCGCGCAATGTATAATGGCAATGAAGTTGCGTGACAAGTGGTATATGATTCATGCGAGCAGCCAAACACATCCATTGACAAGGGCCGCCGCTATTGACGTGTACCAAGTCGATGCTGTGCTTTTCGATCAAAGCTGAGCCTTGTTTGATAAGGCTATTCCACCCGCTAATATCCCAGCGTGGAGCGCTCCAACCACCCACCAAATTGAAGGATGAATGTTCCGCTTCAATTCCGAGCGATTGGCACTTATCGATTAATGGTTGGCAGTTTGACCATACGAATGGCTCAAACTTATTGCGGTCGATTCCTGAAATGAGATCCAGAAGCACCACTTCACTGCCGCGAATCCAATTATCACCATAATGAACATATAGAATGCGTTTTGGCGTAGTCATAAGTCACCTCTGTCTCATCATTAATCTGCGTTAACTGCTGAGCTGCAATAGAGATGCCAAAATATGCCATTAGTTTATGTGACTGAATCTTATATGATATTTATGTTTGGAACTCATCATTCTCATATTGAGAACCAATATGGATTAGTGATCCGTTTCAATTTGATATTTTTGTAGCAATACGGGAATCACACTTTGCGCTGAGAAATCATCAATGATGGTTTGTCGAGCATTCTGGCGAATGAGTGATTGTTGCGCTTCACCAATCGACATCCAGTCATGAAGACATTTAGCAAGAGAGGGAATGTCTTCGACGATAAAACCATTTTTACCCGTTTGGATAATATCTGGAAGACGACCTACACGTAAGCTCATCACGGCAATGCCTCTCGACATGGCTTCAAGCGCCGCCATTGGAAGACCCTCATAACGAGAAGAGATAATAAGTACGCTGATATTTTCCCAAACACCTTCCATATCGGTTTGATGGCCGAAGAAAGCCACATTTGGAGGGGCAGCTTGATTAAGCGACTCTTTTTCCGGGCCATCACCGTACACACTAAACTGTAATGTTGGACAGAGCCTCGCTACCTCAATAAATTGATCGGCGCCTTTTTCCTGACTCAATCGGCCGACAAAAGCGATCTCCTGATAGTTGAGTTGACTGTTGGGAATCGAAACAAAGTTATTCAGCAGTTCTGAAGAACAAAAAACTTTGCGCTGAATACTTGGACTAACAGCAAAGCAATGGTTGGATAGGCAGCCTGAGCTTCTATCAAGCCAATCGTATAGCCATAGTTTCCCTGAGGACGATTCACCAGCATGATAAGTTGAAATCAAACGAGGAAACGTACGGGTGAGCAGTTTGGCGCAGCGCGACAAAATCGACGCTTTATAACCATGGGAGTGAACCACTGAGGGTTGGTGATTGGCGACGGCGCTTGTTAGGTGTTTAATTTTTAAAGCTTTATTGGGCTCGCCAGACAAATAGTTTAAGTAACTCACAGGGATCGCGACTTCTTTTGCCTTCTGTACAATCTGAGCGGCTGGCGAATACTCAGTGGTTAGCACAACTCGAGCTTTGTTTCCAAAGGCGATTAATCCCCGAGCTAGCTCGATAACGTGACTTTCAATGCCGCCGAATAGACGGCTATCAAGCAAGATCCAAATTTCACCAATGGCAGGTTTATCAAGATTGTTCGAGATTAATTTCATCCGCTTCCCACGCTTGTTTTTTTCGGTAAACCGTAGATGGGCTTAACTCCAGCATGACAGCGGCGTTGAGAACGTTGCCATCACAGTACGCAATTGCGTTTTGAATTGCTTCACGCTCTACTTGCCACATAGGGCGAATGGTTCCATCAGAGTTAAAGTACGGTGAGGTAGCAGCAGAGGACGGTGTACCAGGCTGCTCCGCTGCGGTAATCGACGGTTCGACCGCAGAAGGTGAAGGTTCCTCAGTATAACCAGGTGGTGGTGTGATTGGTGCAATGTTTGCTGACTCTTGAGCAACATGCGCAGGCGTCGTTGTTTTCGTCACTTTAGACTTTTTAGTAAGTTGAGCGGGTAGGTGGTTCACCGTGACTTTTTCGTCGTTATTAAGCACCACAATGTTACGTATGATGTTTTGTAGTTGCCTTACATTACCCGGCCATTCGTAATGCTTGATGATATGTTGAGCTTCGCTGTCGATTGTTGAGAATTTCTTTTTGTCCTGTTTGGCGTAAGTGGTCAAGAAGTACTTGGCAAGCGTGACAATGTCACTTCCTCGTTCACGTAATGGGGGCATATCGATAGGTATAACGTGCACACGGTAGTATAAGTCTTCACGAAAACGACCTTCTTCTACCTCTGTTAATGGATCTCGGTTAGTGGCACAAATGATTCTCACATCCACTTTCATTTCTCGAGTGCCACCAAGAGGGGTGTAAGTGCCCGTTTGTAGAAAGCGGAGCAACTTCTTTTGCATCTCTAGTTCCATTTCACACAGCTCATCAAGAAAAAGCGTGCCACCATGTGCCAGCGTCGCCGCACCTTTTCGATCTGTTGTTGCTCCAGTAAAGGCCCCTTTAACGTGACCAAAAATCTCACTTTCCATCAAATCTCGTGGAATAGCCCCACAGTTAATTGCAATAAAAGGCTTGTCTTTACGGTCGCTCTGGCGGTGGACGGCTTCAGCACAAACTTCTTTACCTGTGCCGCTTTCTCCCACAATAAACACACTGGCAGAAGTTGGCGCAACAGCATCAATGGTCTTGTATACCGCCTGCATCGGGAGGCTTGAACCGATGAATCCGTGATAGTTGTGGCGATCAAACTTGGACTGAATATTTTCCACCAAATCTTCCAATTTGGCGCGTTTGAGGTGCAATGCGACTGATGTTTTTAGGCGATCAGCGTTTATGGGCTTTTCTAAGAAATCTTCCGCACCTTTTTGAATTAGATTAACGGCTAAGTCGACGCTGCCGTGTGCCGTAGCAATAATAACGGACGTAGGAATGTCATTCTGGTTGATCCAATCCAACACGTCTTCGCCAGACATGTCGGGCAGTTTCAAATCGAGAATGATGAGCTGAGGTTTGCTTCTTTCAATAAATTGAATCGCGTCGCGACCTGTCTCGACATGAAAAATGTCATAAGGTTCGTCTTTCACATACTGCTTATAAAGTATGGCTAGTGAAGTAGAGTCCTCTACCAGTAACACCCTTGGTCTCATAGTCCCATCCCAACGTAGTTTGTTTCATTTTTTATGATTTTTGTCAGCACTACTATTTGGCATTATGAGTGGTTTATAGCTCTCTAGTGCTGAAAATTCTCAATTTGAGAAAAGCGTTATTTAAGTATTAGCACAAGGTAGGAAATTTGCGAAAAATCCATACTTTTTAATTGATTAAGTTATACCCAAATAATTTCAAGGTGTGTGGCTTGGCGAGGGTGACTGAATTTGGAGCCTAAATTTCTGAGATGATGTCGGCATCGCGCTTTATCAAACGCGATGCTTCGCTAGGGAGTAAGACACTGATACTACTCAAACCCTTGAGCTTTTCGCTTTTCTAACGCATCAAACGATTCATTGGCGAGTTGAGGAAGTGTTTCACAAAGCTCCAATGCTTTTGGTATTTTTCCTTCGACACAGTACTTCTCAATCATTCTTGCTTGTCTTGAAAGCGTTCGATTGCCTAGAGCGAGAGCAGAACTGCCCAGTGTGTGAACCTCGAACTCTAATGTTTGAAGATCTTTTGTGCTTAATGCTTGCTCTATTTTCTCCATGCGATCGCGTGACTCTTCGACATAGTGATCAATCAAGGTAGGGATGATTTCGGCGCACGTATCTTTGATCATTTGCTGAAGAATATGCTCATCCACTAATTCTTGCTCGATAGTCAATGTATTATTTATCGTCATAATAGCGCTCCCTATAACATAAACAGTTCGCTTTTTTTAATTTGCTGAGACAGTTTTTCTTTCCACTTTTTTGGTAAGAAACGCAGCTTGGAAACTTGGCGGATTAACTCATCTTTCAGGCTTGGAGTGTGCTTCATGTTCAGTACAGAACCAATCAAGTTCGCATCGCTAGCATCGAGTAGCTTTTTGGCTTGCTCGAGCTGGGTTGCAGTCGTAGAGCCATAATGCGCTACTAACAAAGTAGCATCACATACGCCAGCAATCACTTGAGGCGCAATATTGCTTCGGTTGACACTAAGAAGTGGTGATGTATCTATCACGACGCGCTCGTACTGCGTTAACCATTGTGCAATGTTTTGTTTCAGCGTTGTTGGGTCTCGGTACGCTAACTGAGTACTGGCGAGAGATGGAGCTGGGAGGCCGACTAAAGTTTGATGTGTATTCTCTCGTGTGATCAAATGGCCAACCTTCTCGTCATCATCAAATTCGTGAACAGTGTGATAAGCGGGTTTGAATAAGTTGAGGTCTACATACAAAGTATTGTGGCCTGCTAAAACCAAGCGCTCTGCAAGAGATGAAGCCACGGAAGTGACACCATCTTCAGATTTACAACCCACAACACAAATCGTTTTGTGGCCTTTCTGTTCACTCTGAAGATAAATTTGTTCAATCTCAGCGTGAGTTGCAGGAATAGTCATTACAACGCTCCTATTAACACGATGGTTGTGGTGATTTGTAAAATATCTCTTAATCCGGCCCTCGCTTTTTCAACAAAGCTTTCGTCTTTATGGGGAATGTAAATCGTGTCGCCTGCGCGAATGACTGGCAGCTCATAAATGTTGGCTGTTTTACTAAAGTTAACCAAATCAAATGTTCGGGCTTGGCCTTGGCAGCAAGACATATTGACCACACTGATCTTTTCAAGGTAGGCATTGTCAGTTGGTCCTCCTGCTTCCGCTAACAGATCAAGCACAGTCATGTTGTCATTGAATACGTACCGCCCTGGGTCTCTTACTTCACCTAATACGCGTACCGTGGACTCTTTTGAACGATCTAACCAGTTTTTGTTTTTTTCTGGAATGTAAATGGTATCACCAGGACGAACGTGGGGCAGAATTGACTCATCGCCTGTTTCAAAGTACATCGATAAATTCAATTTACTCACTTTGGCATAACCTAGGCCTCGGTGTGTGACACGGATGTTGTGAATATCTGCATCCATTGTCGGTCCATCGGCGGCAGACAAAATATCCAGAAAATGCATATCTTCGGTGAAACGATAGCGCCCAGGTGCATTGATCTGTCCGAAAACGTATATTGATGCGTCAGAGCTTTGGCTTACCCATTGCGATTTATTATCGGATGGGTCGTCAGGCAATGCATGTACCCTTACGACTGTACCAGCGGAAACTCGAGGTAGGCTTGATGTTGGCGAGCCATCCAGAATGTATTGGTCTAAGTCAAATTGTGTCATTTGACCGTTATTGGCGACTTCAATTTTGGTGGTATCAGCTCGTCGAGTTGGGCCACCAACGTGTGCAAGCAGATCAATCAAATCCATTTCGTCTGACCACTCGATACGTCCAGGGCGAACAACTTCTCCCATCACTGCGACCGCTCGACTAGGTGCTACTTTTAACCAAGACTTCTCATTGAAATCGGTTTTCTCCGGCACGAAAATCGCGTCTCCCGGTCCAACATTTGGTGGTCTGGTTGAAGATAGTCCTTCTGTATGCGCGGTAAGATCGAATTTGATGACTTTGCCATCGGCTTTTATAACGCGAATTTGGCGAGATTCTGCGTAGCGAGTGGGCCCGCCAGCGTTGGCGAGGATATCCATGAAGCTAGCGCCTTGCTTGCCTTCGTATGCCCCAGGATGGGCGACTTCACCCATCACGTAAACCACATTTGCACCTGCTTTGATTTCTTCTTCCTGTTTTGGGACAAAGATGGTGGCACCTGGCAGGATCTCTGGCAGTAGGCTTTGGTCTCCAGTATCAAGGTATTTTTTCAGGTTAAACATGGTTGGGTTATTGTTTGTTATCACGCGAATTTGCTCAACACTGGCATATCGTGTCACGCCGCCAGCTCGCATTACGACATCAACTAGCGTGGTGTTTGGCTTGTATGAGAACGAGCCAGGTGCGTTGACTTCACCAAAGACTTTGATTGCACGAGCGGAATCTGCGCTGTCACCTGAATTCGCGAGTTTTGCTGCATCAAACTCTTGCTCAATATTCCCTACGAGTGGGGAAGCGGGGACAAATAAGACATCCAGTGATTCTAGTTTTGGCAGTTGGCTATTGTCACCCGTATCAAGGAAGCGTTTGTAGTCAAATTCAATGTTTTTATTTCCACGTTTCACGATCATTTTATCAAGCTGAGCCCCAGCGCGCAGGCCGCCAGCTTCGTACACAAACATTTGAATGTTGGACCCAGAAGGTAAGGTATATTCACCGGGTTTGACCACGTAGCCTTGAACGGACACTAACAACTGTTGCTGTTTAATAAAAACTCGAGCGTTGTTAACGTCACGATACACGGTCTTTAGCCTGTCGATAATCACGTCTTGGAGTTGTTTTTCATTGTAGCCGGCCACTAATACAGGGCCGACTTCTGGTAAATTAATTCGTCCACGACGATCAACCTGAAACCCTTGGTTTAACGACGCCTCTCCAGGTAAGTTAATCTGTATTAAATCACCGACCTTAACAGTATTGCTCTCATCCGCTATGGAAGAAGGTACCCACGCGACCAGACACAACAACATTAAGAGGATAAATGGTTTCATCGTGTTCATAGCGCGCCTCCTGCCGTTGGGTTGCGGTTTATTGAGCTATCGCTATCTGAATTAGGGCTAATAACCTCGATGCTTACTCGACGATTAGTTAAACGCACGGCGGATGTTTCACCTTCATAGAGTGGCAGGTTATCTCCGACAGATTTGGTAGTGACTCTCTCTGAAGTGATACCAAATACGGTTAGGTAACGCTTTACTTGTTCCGCACGCGCTTGAGCAAGTTTCTGGTTGTAATCGGGTGTTCCAGTTGCATCCGCATGCCCCGTTACTACAAGAGATAGGTTGGGGTGGTCACGTAAAATGTAGGCTGCTTCTGCCAAATGTCCCATGTACTTCGGGTTGATTTCTGCTGAATCGACAGCAAACTGGTTGTCGATATTAAGTAGTGCATAGATATCCGAGACTATGTTTAGGTCGCTACGTAGAGCTTCAATATCATCGGGCGGTGTGCAAGTGGTTTGGCTCAGTACGTAGTCGAGTTGTTGTTCGAGCTGGTTTAAGCGTCGACGCTGAATCACAAGGTCGTTGACAGCGTCGAGTAAAAGCCCACCTTCTAACTCGCGCGCAATTCTATTTTGTTTTTCAAGGGCCTGAACAACTGCCGCAGGAAAACACCAGCGCGCGCCCTCTTGGATTAGTGCGTCTAGATGTAACTTGGTCAGTTGCCAATCAAACCTTAACCCATGTTCTGGACCTAAAGGCTCGTCAGGCATCACTGGGGAAAACTGATAATTCTCGATCGAGATATCTTGATAGCTTTCCGCCAAGCCACCTTTCCCGTGTTCTGGGTAGTCAAACGACGAACAACCAAACATGCCGACAACAAGACCGCTTACTGCATATCGTCGTATAAGATTTACCATGCCAACCTCCGTTTAAACCGGTATTTTTAGTGTCCTTTTGAGTTAACGGGAATGGCATGGTTGATACGAAGCAAGCTCATGATTTCTAAAGGTTGGCCTGATACGTTTTCAATACTCATGCTTCTTTCACGTTCAACTAGACGCTTATATAAGTAAACAATGGCACCAATCCCTGAAGAATCAAGAAATTGGACGTGCTGTAGGTTAATTTCGACTTCTTTGTGATGATTGTTGTGAATTACTTCATCAATGTGATGTTGTGCTTGTCGACAGCCACTTGCGTCTAAGTCACCAAAAAACTCAATGGCTAACTTGTCTTGATTGATTTCTAGTTTGCGTAATTCCATGACTCTGTCTCCGTTTGTTTTTCTAATTGGATATAGAGCAGGTAACGTGCCAATTTGAAATTAATTAAAAATCAAATAGTTAAATATTGTTAATGATATTGTTCAATTTGAGAAAGGACTGATTCTCAAATTGAGAATCAAAAACGCACACAGAAATGGTTTGCTTATAAGAGGTGTTGAGCCGAAAGAAGTCGTTAGAGCGGGGGGCATCATAATTAGATTCCACCTCGATTGACGAACCATCCGCCTTACGTGAATAACGTGTAACGACTAAATGCAAAACCTGTCATAAAGTTTATGATTATCTTTGCAAATTATTACTAATGTTGATTGTTATGAGTCGAAGAATAACTAGTAATAAATAGGTCATCGAGAGGACTTACGTTTCAATAAAGGCGATTTTTTGTACAAGGTCTTCTTATGCCATTAAAAATGACATTAATTGCGTTGGCTGTTATGGCTGCGTCTTCACAGCCTCAAGCGGATACTTCTCTCGCACCACCAGTTTCTCTTGCACAAAGCTATCAGGATGGCATTGATGTGTCTGAATATTGGTATAGCGAAAAACTTGATGGTGTTCGCGCTTATTGGACTGGGCAACATCTCGTGACGAGAAATGGTAAGCGAATCTACGCCCCAGATTGGTTTACAGGACCTTTGCCTGATTATCCGTTGGACGGTGAACTTTGGGCTGGGAGAGGTAACTTCCATCTTGTTCAGCAAACGGTATTAGATAAAACTCCTGTAGAGTCTGCTTGGCGACATATCGACTTTATGATCTTTGATATGCCATATTCCGCTGGTGATTATCGGAAGCGTTATTACAACATCAAAGCCTTAGTGCTTGAAGTCGACCAGCCTCATATCAAATATGTCGAGCACCGAGCCATTCAAAATGAAGCTCATCTGTTTACACAGTTGGATAAAATTTCAATATCCGACGGTGAAGGGGTGATGTTGCGGAAGGTATCAAGCCGCTATCAGGCTGGACGCGGTAGTGATTTGCTTAAACTAAAACGATACGCAGATGATGAAGCGTTAGTTGTGGGTTATAAGCCAGGAACAGGGCGCTTATTAGGTATGATGGGAGCAATGTTAGTTCGCTCACCAAATGGCATTGAGTTTTACATCGGTAGCGGATTTACCGATGAAGTGCGTCGCCAGCCTCCGAAAATTGGTTCAACCATTACATTTAGATATAACGGTTTTACACATACTGGTAAACCACGTTTTGCTCGATTCTTGCGTGAAAGGTTGAAGGAATAGAACGCTCTGCACTTACTAGTTGCCAACGGTTACGCCACATCGTTTGAAGAGACCCTGCCAAAACTGAACGTGGTTTAGGGTTTCTTGCCTAAATGTCCTATGTGCCTCAATGATGCCGTACTGGTGACCATGGAGTTGCATACGGTTCTCCACCAAAGTGGCACCATCATTAAGTTGTTGATAGGTACTGTCTAAATAAGCCAAATAAGGTTGCACTTCTTCAACGTAAATGGATTGAAAGACATTTCTTAAGTAGCGGAACTGGGTGGTGTCTCTGTTCGGCCCGCACAATACGTTGCTCTGGTTCTGCTCAAGTAGCTGAGTTGTTGCTTTTAACCAAAGGGATGTGTTTACCATCGAGTAGTAAAGTCGTCCGAGTAAACGAGATTTCTCTAACTCTTCTTGATATTGAGTAACTTCCACATCGGGTAGACGTGAGACCGCGCGGTGGGGTAAATCATACATTTCGCTGAAAATACGATAGACATCGTTAATGCGTGCAATATCATTCGTCGTATTTTGAGATAGCCAATCAGAGGCTGTTAGTTGCTTTTGCATGGCATCACTTACGAGTAGTAAGTTGTCGAGATGAATGTCTAGATGTTGCCACTTGGTTGAGTAAAGCTCTGTCAATGTCGCGCGTTCTTCATCGCTAAGTGGAAATTCGGATAAACATCGATTTATGACTCTTAAAAGGGCAGTTTGATAATCAAAATCATGAAAGGCATCCTGCACCTTTCCAAGTTGTGAGTTTTTCTCGGCAAGTAAATTAAAGAGTCCGCATTGTCGTAATTGATAGCTCTCTAGCAGGCCAATAGATAGCCTTGGCAATGGCTCGAACAAAACGCGTTTCGCAGGAATCGTTACCGTAGACTGTAATTCTATTGGAATAGCAGGAACGTCCAATACATTGGCTACACGTTGATGATACTTATCAAACATGGCGTTCTCTGGATTGAACCAGTTATCACAACCATTAAGAATCAAGATTAAGAACAATAAAATAGACCGCACAAATATCCTTTTTTATAACTTCGTATCCGTTGTCTAGAGAGCAAAATCAACCACTTCGCAATCTTGTTATAAGTATACTCAACCGTGTGATTATTCGATCAAAAAAGCCAGCGGATGCTGGCTTTTTTTACTTTTTATTGAACTGAAAAGTTCAATTGCACTTCTGGCTCTTGGCGATGCATCCAACGCATTCTGACGCCTAACATAAAGGCCGCAGAAGATAGGCCGATGATAAAACCAAGCCAGAAGCCTTGTGCTCCCATTGGCTCGACAATCCAGTCTGTACGGCCAAGGACGTAACCAATTGGCAGCCCAAGAATCCAATAAGCAATAAAAGTACGGTTGAAGATGGCTCGCATGTCTTTATAGCCGCGTAATGCACCAGCTGCGATCACTTGAACCGCATCCGTACATTGATAAACAGCGGCAAACACGAGCAGGTGCATCGCTAGAGTGATTACCTCTGGGTTGCTAGTATAAAGCTCGGCGATCCACTCACGAGACAAGACGGTTAAAATCGCTGTGAGAACGGACAATGCTAGACCAACCATAATGCCGACTCGTGACGCTACGCGCGCGCCATCTACGTTTTCTTCACCAAGTCGATGGCCGACACGAATGCTTACTGCTGCACCAATACTCATTGGTAGCATAAATACCAACGAGGAGAAGTTAATCGCGACTTGATGCGCTGCCACAATGATAGGACCCAGTGGTGAAACGAGCAGTGCAACAACAGCAAACAATGTCACTTCAAAAAACAGCGCTGCTGCAACAGGAAAGCCGAGCTTGAATAGACGAACTTGTGCTTTCCATTGTGGGCGATGCCATTCTCCAAATAGGTTGATGCTTTTCAATCGCTCTGATGTCATCACATACAGCAATAGCATGGCAAACATGACCCAGTAAACAATCGTGGTTGCTACACCACAGCCAACACCGCCTAATTCAGGTGCACCAAACTTGCCGTACACGAAAATCCAGTTTAGAGGAATGTTGAGCAGCAAACCGATAAAGCCAATCACCATTGCCGGCTTCGTCAATGACATACCATCCGTAAAGCTTCTAAGCGTTTGGAAAAGTAAAAAAGCGGGTACTGCTAATATAACGGCGTGAATGTATCCCACCGTTTTTTCAGCCATCAGTGCTTCAACATCCATCAGCCCGAGAATAAACTGGGTTTGAAGCAGGACTGCAATTATCGGCACACTGAGCAGCAATGCCAAGACGACGCCTTGCTGAATTTCAAACGGGATCTTCACTCTACGACCAGAGCCATTTAACTGTGCGACAACAGGGACCAATGCCATTAATAAACCCACCCCAAACAAAATGGATGGTAGCCAAATACTTGAAGCGACAGAAACCGCAGCCATGTCGGTGGCGCTAACGCCGCCAGCCATTACGGTATCAACAAACCCCATACCAGTTTGAGCGACAGATGCGATCAATACCGGGGTCGCCAATTTGATAAGACTTGATGCTTCTTCTTTATAGCGATGCACGAAAAATACTCCAGAGCGGAACAATAAGTTGAAAGAATGAGAGTACTCGAGGGCAAAAGATGTGGTGAACGGATCTGATGGTTGATTTTAGTCACGATAAGGTGAAAAAATGCCTCGGAGAAACTCCGCGCAAATGATAAACAATTGTATGTTTATATTCCATAGCTAGGTAGTGAATAGTCGATAACACTGACTGGACGCTCTCCAAGCTAAGGATACGCTTTTACTGAGAACAGCAGCGAATCATGGTAATGTTGAAGTATGCATGAGAACAAACCAGTGTTCATTAAGCCATGGCTTTATCGTCTGCGGTCTTTATTTCCGACCTGTAGCGCAGTGTTTAGGGCTTAGTCTTCGACTACAGTTGGTATTAAATCAATAGGTAAAAAGAAATGTTTACAGGAATAGTTCAGGGTACGGCGAAGGTCGTTAAAATTGATAAAAAAGAACGCTTTCAAACGCACGTTGTCGAGTTAAGCGATGAACTTTGTAAAGGGTTAGAAATTGGTGCATCCGTTGCACACAACGGATGTTGTCTAACTGTGACTAAGATCGAAGGCAACCTTATCAGTTTTGATTTAATGCAAGCGACATTGGCTCTTACTAATTTAGGTCGGCTGGTGGAAGGGGATAGCGTAAACATTGAGCGCGCGGCTAAGTTTGGTGACGAAATAGGCGGGCATGGTATGTCTGGTCATATTAGTTTAACGGCAGATATTGTCGATATCATCGATACGCCCAATAACCGCACGATTTGGTTCCAACTGCCGCAAGAATCAATGAAATATGTATTAGCGAAAGGTTACATTGGTTTAGATGGCTGCTCGCTAACTATTGGTGAAGTTGAAGCGTGTCGTTTTTCGGTACACCTAATTCCAGAAACCTTGCAGCGAACGCTTTTCGGAGTGAGACAAGTAGGGGAGCGCGTTAATATTGAGTTTGATCCTCAGACTCAAGCAATTGTTGATACTGTTGAGCGCGTTCTTGCAGCAAAACAGCTTTAGAATGAGAAAAAGGAGCCTAGTGCTCCTTTTTCATTTAAGCGTTTTTATATTTCTGATGTTCACATGCTCGAGCTGCTATTCGTAATTGTCATCGATAAATAGTTCGACCTTATCTTGTAACTCATCCACTCGCATATTTAGGTGGATAGCGTGGCAACAAGCTGGGCAATCATCATAAAACTCTTGGTCACCATTACTTGCATCTAATGTAATGCCGATAGAGTGTCCGCAATGCGGGCACTTTACATACCTTTCGGTATAATTTTTCATACAACAACTCCTAATCTCGCAGGGCTTTTAAACACACTATTCATCAAGGAAGCACAGCCCTTTACTTACTTTGCCTACAAGGAAAATAGGCACAATCCAAAGTTAAGTCTCCTTTGATATTAGGCAGAGTTGTTGCTAATTGAGTCGAAATAAGTACAAAACTTGACCCCAAACTCAACCTTGAGCTTAGGGTGATTTTCTGTAGTGATGTGCCTCGAGATTTTACATCTTGAAATATGCAGTGGCTTCCAAATTAATAAGAAATGATTTTATTAATAACCAGTTGAGCCTGTTCCAAGTAATGGCCGCCAAACAAATTACAATGGTTGAGAACATGGTAAAGGTTATAGATATCTTTACGTTCCTCATAGCTTGAAGAAAGTGGCATAACCGATTCGTAGCCTTGATAAAATTCTGGTTGAAATCCACCAAAAAGCTCTGTCATCGCAATATCACACTCCCTGTCCCCCCAATAGCACGCAGGATCGTAACAGATAGGACCGAATGCAGTGAGTGCCGCATTTCCATTCCATAAATCGCCATGCAACAAAGAAGGTTTCGGAGCATGGTTTGCTAGCCGCTGTTTTACGACGTCGATAAAGTCATCGATATCAACCAAGGTGACGCCTTTTTCTTTAAGGAGCTGTAATTGCCAACCTATGCGTTGCTCAGCAAAGAATACACACCATTTCTTGTGCCATTTGTTGGGCTGTAGAGTCGAACCAAGATAGTTGTCGGTATCAAAACCAAACTCTTTTTGCTCGCCCCACTGGTGTAGGTGAGCTAATTGCTGCCCAAATTTAAAGCTGTTGGGATCATCTTCTAATGGTTTCGTTGGAAGGTAGTTAAGAATTAGGAATGAGGCATTTTTGGTTTTACCAACCAATACCACCTCAGGTACAAATAGGGTGGATGTTTCACGCAAAAGATGCAGGCTTTCAGCTTCTACCTCAAATTTAGACAAAAACTCGCGATCGTTAATTTTCACAAAATAACGTTGCTCGCCATCATTGATCATGTAGCTTTCACTGATATCCCCACCAGACAGCCTTACTTTTTCCGTGATCTGGTAATCGAACAATAAAGTATCAGAAAGCTGTTGCGATATTGCTTGCCACATACAAAACCTCGCGAATCTATTTGACCACCAATAGTTTAGGATAAATAGCAGGGAGTTGGCGCTATGTTGAGCATACTTAGTAAAGAAACCTTCCTCTTAGTGTAGTCAATTTGTATAAATGTGAATCAAATCGCTTATAAGCCTCTGATTTGTTGGCTTAGCATATGGAGATGAACGTTTACAACAGGTATTATGATTTTTTTGACGTTAGTTCCATTGGTGGCATGAAAATACTGATATGTGATGACTCAGCTGTTGCAAGAAAGCTTATTGCGCGTTCTATCGTACAAGATACATCATTACATCTTATTGAAGCGCAAGATGGTTATGAGGCGCTTAATATTCTTGCTGAGCAAAATATCGATATTTTGTTTCTCGATTTAACGATGCCCATAATGGATGGTTTTGAGGTCCTCGAATCATTACCTGTTAGTCAGTACCCGACCAAAATCGTCATTATTTCTGGAGATGTTCAACAAGAGGCAAAACAGCGCTGTCTCGATCTTGGTGCTCAAGCTTTTATCGCTAAGCCTCTGACAGAAGAGCAGGTGCTACCACTATACGAACAATTAGGACTGCATTATGCGTTCAAACCTAGTCATTCGGTTGATTCTAAAAACCAGGGTTGCGAAGAGCTTTCCTTACTAGCCAAATTCCGTGAAATTGCGAACATTGCCCTTGGTAAAGGGGCTGCGATTATGGCCGACCATTTACATGAGTTCATCCAACTTCCTGTTCCTCATGTTGGACCTTTGTCCTACGGCGAGCTTCATATGACACTGGTTGATGTGGTTGGGCGTGACAGTTCCGTTGCGGTAGCGCAGAGGTTTGTCGGTGGTGGTATTCACGGGGAGGCACTGGTGTGCTTACGTGGTAGGGATATCAATCAGATTGGGGAAAAATTAGGTTACCTTCTTGAGTTTACGCCTCATAATGAAATCATCTTGAATATCTCTAACCTACTGGTTTCGTCATTTCTCACGTCGTTAGGCGATCAACTCGACAAGCAATTCTCACTTCGTCAGCCAGGCATTGTGGATACCTTAACACCTTATTGTGAAGAGCAAGGCGAGTTGGGCGAGCTCTTTACTATTGAATACACCTACATGGCAGAAGCGCTCGATTTCGAGTGCGAGGTACTGTTTTTAATTGATAAGCCATCCGTAGAAATAATCTATGAAATCATGGAGCTAATCTAATGTCCGATATCACGCTGGACATAGCAGACTTTCATTGGGTCACACAAATTCTCGATACGATGGATTCAGGGCTTATTGTTTTGGATCAAGAGTATAAAGTGTGTGTGTGGAACAGTTTTATGCAGTCATACAGTGGCGTTCTATCACAAGAAATTCTTGGTGAATGTTTATTTGAGCATTTTGAAGAGCTGCCAAGAACTTGGCTAGAAACCAAGATAAAAGCTGCCGCCGATCTGGAAACTCGTTCTTTTTCTAGCTGGGAAAACCGACCGTACCTTTTTAAGTTCAACAATTTTTCTCCGGTTTCAAACAGCAGTGATTTTATGTATCAAGATATCGTGATCACGCCGTTAATTGGGCTTTCAGGAGAGGTCAGCCACATAGCGATTCAAGTCAATGATGTTTCTGAAACTGCGAGAAATCGCATTCATTTGAAAGAAACAAATCAACATTTGTCGGAAATCAGTCGCAAAGATGGTTTAACAGGTTTATTTAATCGCGCTTATTGGGAGCAATCATTGAAAGATGAGTTTGCTCACTTAAAAGTTATCGACGGACCATGCTCATTAGTAATATTCGATATCGACCACTTTAAGAAGGTGAATGATACTTATGGTCACCCGACAGGGGACGAAGTCATTCGTCGAACCTCTGCCTTGTTGAGAAAAACAGCAAGAAGCAGTGACATCTGCGGTCGTTTTGGTGGTGAAGAGTTTACGGTACTACTTCCTCACACAAACCAGGAGCAAGCTTGCTATTTCGCAGAGCGTTTGCGCAAAAGAATTGAGCAAGAGATCGTGAAAGTGGAAGATTTTTTGATTAATTACACGATAAGTATTGGTGTTTGCGAGTATAAGCCTTATTTTGAAACTCACACTCAATGGTTAAAGAGTGCCGATGCTGCGCTGTATCGTGCAAAAGAAAATGGTCGTAACCAAACCTGTTTGCATGAAAATGACTGAAATATAAAAAGGTTTGAAGAAACCCTGTATCCGAATTCAGTGAAGCAAAGCTCAATTGTTTGAAAATCATCCAGTTGGTTCGTGAATGTTTGTTAATATGAAATAAGTTAATGAAATTTTCTCGGCATGTCTTACTATTGAAACTATTCTGCTTTCAGCTTCGAAGGCTTGCAATAAACGGAGAAAAACAGTGGTTTTAGAAACCGATGGATATCTCGCTCTTATCGAGCACTTGTCTCTAAATCTAGATATTTTTACGACCGAAATTGGCGACACTGGATCCGAAAGCATCGAAGATGTTGTCACCGATATGGTGGCTTCAAACATCATGGCGATTTTTGAGCAAAATCCAGAACTTCACTCGAGCGTACGCTTCAAATTGTTGAAAGAGGCTGATGCAGTTGTTGAAGATCTTGGTGAGATATTGGCTGGGGTATGGCATAAAAAAGCGACCAATGAACAGATCACGTTCCTTGATGAATACATCGCTCTGGTCAAAAATCTGTTCGATAATGCTGTTGCGACTTACGACTGATATTGTTTTAACTTACAGCAATGTCCGGTTAAAGAGTGAGAGGAGTTACATTGTAACTCTTCTTATTTGCCAAAACTTAGATGCCCAGTATGGGTTGTCGATTCTTGAAATAATCACACCTCTAGACGTCGATGCATGCATGAACTGCTTGTTACCCAAGTAAATTCCGACATGATAAGTTGTACGTCTTGTTTTAAAAAACACTAGATCCCCTTGCTTGGCATCCGTCCAACTTAACTCCACACCTTGCTTTGATTGCTGCTTCGTTGTCCTTGGTAACGAGAGCTGATAAGCCTCAATAAACGCTTTTTGTACAAATGCTGAGCAATCAATTCCAGATTTCTGTGTCCCGCCTAAGCGATAAGGCGTGCCGTGCCACTCTGTGTAAAAGTCGAACAAGTCAGGGTTGTCCGACAATAGCTGATTTGTAGGTGTTGTCACCTGTGCTTGCTTACTAGGCTCAGGCCCAGAAGAGCAGGCGCCTATTAGCACACTGATTATCAAAGGAAAATATACTCGACGCAAATCACCACCTGTCATCTCTATGACTCACAACTGAAATATTAGTGTCATAACCAATCCATAGTATGGGCTGCAAATCACGGTTTTGTCTCACAAATGTGACGGAATCACTGCAGAACCGATTCAACCTTAAGAAAGAATAAAAATTGATTATGGCAAAGCGAAAACGCTCACGCACATCACTTTCACTGATTCAGGCTGTCAGTGCAACATTTTTAACTATCATTGCTCTTGTTATAGCCCTTTCTGTCTCAAGTTTCAAAGGAATGGAACAGGTAGGGGAACAATTTGAAGACTTGTCGCAAAAAGCATTACCCATCGCGATGGCAAACGCAAAGTTAACCAGGAATGTATTGGAGATGGTTAAGCTACTCAACCATGGTATGCAGATTACTGAGCCGAAAGAGTTGCCTCTCATAAAAGAGCAAATCGACTCTCTTGCAACTCAAAGCACAACTTTGGTTGTGGAAGCGTCTGGTGTAGCTCAGCAACTCTCGGAGGAGTTAGACACCAAACTAGCGCGTTTACATAACATCACGCAGTCCATTTTGTTGAAGCAATCTTCGGTGATACAAATTCAAATCGATATTGATGCCGCTGTTGGTGGGTTTCGCTATGGGCTTAGCTCTATCGGTCCGGAAATGAATCGAATCAGTTCGTTCCTTAGTGCCGATAATCCTGAGTCGAGCGATGCCGCTAACCGTTTCATTGCTTCTGCAAGCTCAATGGAAAGTACGTTCTTAGTCATGATGATGCACTCAGAATTAAACAAAGCCGAAAAAGAATACCGAGAAATGCGAAATCGCATAGCAGGTATTAAACTCGCCTATGAAGACTTCCAATCTTTCCATCCTGAAGTAAGTGAATATGCAAGCTTAACCGCACCATATGAGATGGTGAAACAAGGCTTTAGTGAAAAGGGCGTGCTGCGTTTGATCCTCGCCAAACTAGAACAAGGGGAATTGCAACGTTCAGAGTTTAAACAGGCTTCGATGCTTGCGGATGAAACCATGCGGTTACTTGATCAAATCTCCCAAACCGCTGGTCAGTTGATCGATGAAAAGGAGCGGGTGGTCAACGAGACCATTGAATCGGTGAGCGTTGTGCTCGTGTTTGCGGCGTGTGTGATTTCTTTTATTATTCTGGTTACTTGGTTTAGTCTCAAGTCATGGACAAACCGAGGGTTAAGGAATGTACTAACGCGTCTTTCAGCACTTACCGAACATGATTTTCGTGACAAGGCAGAAGAAGTTGGCCCCTATGAGCTGAAAGAAGTAGCACGAAAGTTGAATCAAGTAATCGATTCCACACATGACTCCATTCAAACGGTGACGCGCAATTGTGAAACGCTTTATCAGACGGCAGAAGTAAGTCACAGTGCAGCCGAACAAACAAGTGATGGGTTGGCAACACAAAATGAAGCGTTGTCGAGTATGGTCACGACCATAACGCAGCTTGAAGCCTCTATTCGTGAAATAGCAATGGTGACAAATGCATCTTCACAGGACTCGCTCCTTGCAACCCAACACACTGAAAAAGGGGTTCAAGTCGTGGAACAAAACCGCGAACGTTTGGAGTCATTAGAAAGCTCTTTGGATGTAAATGAACAGTCAATGTTAGAGCTAGACCAGAGTGTTAAACAGATTCGTGAAATGGTGGATATGATCAGTGGGATCGCGGACAACACCAACTTACTTGCTCTCAACGCGGCAATAGAGGCTGCCCGTGCTGGTGAGCAAGGGCGTGGATTTGCGGTTGTCGCTGATGAAGTTCGCAAACTTGCAAGTGATACCTCTCAACAAACTACGAACATCCGAGAAATGATGAGCGAGCTTATTACTGCCGCAGAGCGCTCGCGCCAAGCAGTTAATGATTCAAGAGAAGAAATGACCCACGCGCTACAGTCCAGCAATGAAGTGAAATCGACATTCTCTGATATCAACCTCGCGGTTAAGCACATTCAAGAACGTGTTGAGCAAATCTCAGTTGCTACAGAAGAACAAGAACGAGCGACGGCAGATGTATCTCAATCCATCACACATATTTCTGATCTTGGCGAACGCACAAAGCTGCAGCTTGAGTCTATGGTTGAGAGTTCTGAGCAAGTGGCGGAAATTGCTGGGCACCAGCAAGCAATGCTGCACAAGTATGAGCTTCATCAGACCAAGTAAATGAGATGTTTCCACCGACTAAAAGCAGAACCTCGGTTCTGCTTTTTTGTTACGGCTACTCATTTAATGGCTCCTATTTGCATTGCAAAAGTGAGTTACATCTCATCTCGTTCATTTCTAAAGGGTTTAGTTATCACAACGTGATGTTAATGCTTTGTTCGAGGGACTCGTTGACTAGAATGTCGCCAGAATTCAAAGGAATGAATCATGCAGTTATCACAAAGAGCCAGCCTCATACTAGTTAATCATCACCAAGAACTTTTGCTTATCCATCGCGTTCGAAACGACAGACAGTATTGGGTTTTCCCTGGCGGCAGTGTTGAAGCAGGTGAGGAACCTGTTGAAGCTGCTAAAAGAGAAGCGCGGGAAGAAACCTCAATAGAACTTGGTTCGGTTAAGAAAGTTTTGGAACTCGAAAATCAAGGTCGCTTAGAAACCTATTTTCTTTCTTATGTAGGGAACTTAAAAGTGAAACTAGGGAGTGGGCCAGAGCAAATCAGAAAATCAGATGTTAATCAGTACCATTTGAAGTGGGTGCGTGTAGAGCAACTTCACTCGATTTCTTTATATCCAGAGAAAGCTAAAGCCTTTTGCTTGAACCATAAGGAGTGGTTTTGTGATCGATAAAGTTTGCCCCGTCGTTCTACGTAATCAAAATCAAGAGATCCTACTTTTTAAACATCCGTTGGCGGGTGTTCAGCTCGTCAAGGGCACTGTTGAAGTGTTTGATGAAAGTTACATCATAGCGGCCAAGCGGGAGCTCGCTGAGGAGTCTGGTATCACACATGTTCGTTCCGCACGATATTTATGCTCATGGGACAGTGGCTTTCAAAATCAAGTATGGCATTTTGTTTTGTGTGAGTGTGCTGACCTCGCTAATTCATGGCTGTTTCATACGCAAGACGATGGTGGACATGATTTCGCGTTCTTCTGGCACGATGTCGAGAGCGGCCTTCCCGCGAATACACATACTGTGTTTCAGCGCGGGCTGGAAAAGGTACGAGAGTTGATAAACCAAGGCGTGATTTAAAGGAGGGTTCTGTCGTTGCATTGGCGGATTTGGGACAATGACAAAGCAAACACTATGCTAAATAAAGAAGGTAGAGCAGCCGTTACTGTTCTCATCGTGTTGATAATGGCACTGTCGATCTCAAAAATGGCGATGGGATTACAAATGTTTAAGTGACTTCTATATGCTTTGCTCATTCATTCAGATAAGGAAACGGTAATGGATAAATTCGTCGTGTTTCTCTTATGCCTTTTTATGACAGTTGGCGGAGTGGTTCATCTTTATGACAACATTGTTGGTGGCTTTTTACCTTACGATTTTGCGCCACGCTGGTTGAATATGTATTGGAGCTCGTTGGGGCTGTTAGACTTATTAGCAGCGTATCTATTGGTCAAGCATCGCCGCTCTGGCCTAGTCGTTATGTTATTGATTCTTATAACCAATGTTATCTTTAGTTCCCACGCTCACTATACATTAGAAATATTAGATAACAACGTCGCCCTACAAATGAAGACACTGTTTTTAGGGTTCTCATTTGGGGTATCTATCTGGTTATGGAATGCGCGAAAACATAGTCAATCGCGCCAAATATTTCGTTAATTATTATTTTCACAACACTCGATTAAGGATTGTAAACAGGGACTCGTTATGAACGATTTTAAAGACTTGGCCAGTTTTGCTGGTTTCAGCGTACTGACAGGTTTGAGCTTTGCCACCACTTTCTTCAGCCTTGCTTTTCTATACAGCTCAATAGAGGCACAGCAAGTAATGAACACCAATGCTTTGGCATGTGCAGTGCTTGGTGTTGTTGGTTTATTTGTTGGTATTACTCAGTTAAACAAAAAGCGTCAGCTAGCAGAAAACTAATCTGTTCTTACACATCATGAGGATGAAGTAGTGTTTAACAGGGGTTTAGGCTTGGTCTATTCGTTTTGTTGACATACTTCATCCAACAATATTTTTTCAACCATTACTTCTTCTCTTTATTGTAGCGAAAGGGCTGCGTTAAAAGCTTATCTAATCTTTGCTCTTCTTCGTCTCTAATTTCCGGCACACCAATAACAACATCATCATGACCCAACTTAGGCTGAGCTCGGTATGTCCCAAAAAAGCGGTCCCAAACTGAAAGGAAAAAACCAAAGTTTGAGTGGGTCTCTTTTACTATCACTGAATGGTGCACGCGATGTATGTCTGGTGTAACGATGACGTTTCGCAGTTTTTGGTCTATGGATACAGCCAGTTTTGCATTACTGTGATTAAACATCGCGCTCGCATTAAGCACAATTTCAAATACCACAATTCCGATAGGTGAAACACCTAAGATAAACACGGCTGCAATTTTTACTCCCATTGAAATGATTATTTCGAAGGGATGAAAGCGTGCGCCTGTAGTGACGTCTATGTCGAGATCGGCGTGATGCATTCGGTGAATCTTCCACAGCGGCTTTACATGATGAAAGACAACATGCTGAGCGTAAATGACGAAATCAAGCAAAATGACGGTTAGAAAAATATTTAACCAAGCGGGGAGGGACAGAATATTGAGCAGCCCCCACTGTTGCTCCTGAGCTATGACCGCAGCTTGAAAGGCGGCGATAGGCATGATTAAAGCAATAACTAGGCTGTTAAAAGCGACCAATGACAAGTTATTGACCCAGCGAAACCTGCGCGAAGCGGTCAGTGTTTTTCTAGGCAATTTGTTCTCCCAAATGGCACAAAGCAATAATACGCCAAGGAAAAAGCCTAATCTGAGCCATGAGGGTTCTTGAAATGTCGTTTCTGTCACTGTCATTCCCTTATTTATTTCTTTATCTATGACCGAGATAAGTGTGAAATTATTTCAACACACTGCTGATGGGCTTATCTTGAGGCGAAACCATAATATCAGTAGAATCGCGCTCTACTTTTTACTTGGCATTACTTACCATGAGAATTCACGCTTTCCACCGTTTATATCAGTACCGACAATCTATCTCAACCAAGCCTTTCAACGCGCGTGGATGTAAAGTGGTTCGTTGCCAATATTGCCAGGTTTCTGAGCAACACTGTTTGTGCGACCTTCAGCCAAACATTAAGGCTAATATTGCATGTATGTTGATTGTTTCTGAAAACGAAGTATTTAAGCCAAGTAATACCGGTCGTCTAATCGCTGATACGATTCAAGAGACTTACGTGTATCAATGGAACCGAACAGAACCGTCTGAAGAGATGCTAGCGCTACTACAGGATGACAGTTACCAACCGGTGATTGTATTTCCTGCAGACTATGTGGATGATCCCTCTCGTTTAATTGAAGATCTAGAGCCAGGGCGATTGGTAAAAGAAGATGTCGAGAACAAAAAATGGTTGCTGATCTTTATTGATGGTAGCTGGCGTGAGGCACGAAAGATATTCCGTCGTTCTGATTTTCTTAAATCTTTGCCTGTGCTTTCCATTGAGCCGGAATCTCTGTCTGAATACATCATGCGCCGCTCCGAGAATGATCAGCATCTTTCAACCGCCGAAGTCGCGACATTAGTTTTAAAACAAGCTGGTGAGCCTAAAGCTGCGGAATGCCTTCAATTGTGGTTTGAAGCCTTCAGAGAAACTTACATGCTGAGCAAGACTCGAGTCAAAAACGACCCTAACCAGCCACACTTGAAACGTTTCAAAGAGTGGATGAAAACCGAGAGCTGACTCTAAGGAATGAGCTTTTGTTGATGGTATGTTGTTCAACTGGCTTCGGTGAGGGGATAAATCTGCATTCGGTCACGGTTTGCAGGCGTACAGATATGGATAATGCCATCAGTTTATACTTTTGACTCTAGCCATTTTTGAGAGTCGTTTGAAGCATTTTTTAGGAGAGAAATACATGTATTACGGCTTTGATGTCGGTGGCACTAAAATTGAATTTGGTGCATTTAACGAGAAGCTTGAGCGTGTAGCGACGGAACGTGTACCTACACCAACAGACAACTACGAGCTGCTGGTTGATACCATTGCGGAATTGGTGAACAAATACGATACAGAGTTTGGCTGCGAAGGTACGATTGGTCTTGGCTTGCCAGGTATGGAAGACGCCGATGATGCAACGGTACTAACAGTTAACGTTCCTGCGGCAAAAGGCAAACCACTTCGTGCTGATCTGGAAGCTAAAATCGGTCGCAGCGTAAAAATTGAAAACGATGCAAACTGTTTCGCGCTTTCTGAAGCCTGGGACGAAGATCTTCAAGATGAACCATCTGTACTAGGTTTGATCCTTGGTACTGGTTTTGGTGGCGGCTTTATCTACGAAGGCAAAGTATTCTCTGGCCGCAACCACGTAGCGGGTGAGGTGGGTCACACACGTCTTCCTATCGACGCATGGTTCCACCTAGGCGAAAACGCACCATTACTGGGTTGTGGCTGTGGCAACAAAGGCTGTTTAGATAGTTACCTATCTGGTCGTGGTTTCGAGCTTCTTTACGCGCATTACTACGGCGAAGAGAAGAAAGCGATCGACATTATTAAAGCGCACGTAGAGGGTGAGGAGAAAGCAGTAGAGCACGTCGAGCGCTTTATGGAGCTGCTAGCGATCTGCTTTGCAAACCTGTTTACTGCAACAGACCCACACACCGTTGTACTTGGTGGCGGCTTATCTAACTTCGAATTGATTTACGAAGAGATGCCAAAACGCATCCCTAAACACTTATTGTCTGTGGCTAAGTGTCCTAAGATCATCAAAGCAAAACACGGTGATTCAGGTGGTGTACGCGGCGCTGCGTTCTTAAACATCAAGTAATGACTTAAACCTTACTCGATATAAAGTAAGAAGAAATTTAAAGCCCCGTTTAGACTTTCAAGGTTAAACGGGGCTTTTACTTATATACCCAAGTAACTCATATACCTAAGTAATTTCGGTATGCTCGGGTATGGATCATGAACAAAAGTCGCATGCATAAAAAACTCACGACGAATCGTGAGTTTTCTGTTTGCAGCTAAGCTTATTTGTTCTTTTTGCCTACGCCCAGGTTTTCTTTTTGAGCTAGGGTGATTTTGCTAAAGCCTAATTTTCTGAAGTAGTTGTCGCGGTAGTTTCGCACCGCTTTAGTGTCAGACACTGCTTCGATTTGTTGCTCCATCTTTAGGAACTCAGTGATATCGATACCTTCGGCTTCTGCAACTGCTTCTTGAATGTTGCGGTGTTGCTGGTATGAGAACGTCAGTTCTTTGTCTTGGTCTTTGTAAGTGTAAAGAATGGTGCGAGCCATAGCTGTCTCTCTGAAAAGGTTTCTGTATATTAAACAAAAAGGCCAGACTCGCTGACCTTTGAATTTCTAGTTTGGGCTAGATTCTGCCTTGAAGTGGGATAATTGTCACGCTTTCTCCCGCTTTTACTGTATCAATAGCTGGGGAGATTTCGATCAAACAGTTTGCCTCACTCATTGAGCGTAAAATACCAGAGCCTTGCTTGCCTGTTGTACGAACGGTTAAACGGCCAGTGTTATCCAGTTCATAGATTCCTCGACTAAACTCGGTACGACCTTGGCGAGAGCGAAGGTTTTCAGTCGCGATGGCATTCACTTTCAGAGGCTTCCAGCCTTGTTCGCCTTGCATCTTACGCAGTGCAGGCTCGACAAAGTTGATGAATGAAACCATCACGGCAACAGGGTTGCCCGGCAGACCAAAGAACGGCTTGTTGTTGATTTGACCAAACGCTAATGGACGTCCCGGACGCATGTTGATTCGCCAAAAATCGATTTGACCAAGTTTATCCAAGGCAAGTTTGATGTAATCCGCATCACCAACGGATACGCCACCAGAAGTCATAACCACGTCCGCTTGCGCCGATGCGTTTTCCAATGCTTCAATCATTAACTGTTCGTTGTCTTCCAGAATACCGAAGTCCAAGATCTCGCAGCCGAGCTTTTCAAGCATGCCCATGATGGTAAAACGGTTGGAATCGTAGATAGAATTCGCTTTTTGCTCTGTTCCCGGCGCTTGTACTTCGTCACCGGTGGAGAACACGGCAACTTTCAATTTGCGGAACACATTCGCTTCACCAAAACCAAGCGAAGCGATCATGCCCATTTCTGGAGAGGCTAGGCGAGTGCCTGCGGTAAAGACGTCACTGCCGATAGTGAGATCTTCACCTGCTTGACGAACGTTTTGGCCTGCTTTGATATGCGCACCGTTAAAGGTGACCTTGTCACCTTCTTGAGAGGCTTGCTCACACATGACCACTGTGTCGCCGTTAAGTGGTGTTGGTGCGCCGGTCATGATTTTCACCGCTTGACCAACTTGAAGAGGCTGATCGTAAGCATGGCCCGCCATCACTTCAGCAACCACTTGGTAGCTATCACGGTCAACATCATCACTGCGGATGGCGTAACCGTCCATAGCGGAGTTGGTGTATTGCGGCACGTTTACTGGTGAAATGATATGTTCCGCAAGAACGCGGCCATAGGCGTTTTCAATCTTGCATGCTTCTATTTCCGAAACCGTGTTCACCAAAGAAAGGATTTTCTCTTGGCCTTGAACCACAGAAAGGAAAGCAGGAGAAAGTGTGTCGCAACATGCGGCTTCTTTCTCTTTGTTTTTTGGTGCTTTCGCTTCTTGAACATACTGAATAACGAACTGAGCAATCGCTTCAAGATCATTGATGTTCATTTGTGGCAGTTCAGAGTCCAACTCGCCGCCGTCTGAAGCGATAGCGATGATGTTTTCATCGTTTGGATAAAGCCAAGGCTTGCCGACTTCTTCACGGTGCAATTCGATTTTAGGAAACGCGATGTTTTTGCAGCCTTCGACCAAAACCACATCAAGCATGTCTTCATCAAAACGTGTTAATAGGAATTCAAACTCCGCTTCGGCTTCTGGCGTTTCTGTCATTAACGCAAAACGGTTGCGAGAAGCAATCAGCATTTGAGATGCACCAGCTTTGCGTAAACGGTAGCTGTCTTTACCCGGCTTATCGACATCGAAGTTGTGGTGCGCATGTTTTAGCATGCCAATGCGTAAACCTGCTTCGGTCAGCTTTGGCAATAGGGCTTCAAGTAGCGTGGTTTTGCCTGTGCCTGAATAAGCTGCAAAACCAAGAATAGGAATGTTTAGCGTGTGTTTCATGATTCTAATTGTCCAAATTGCGCCAGTTCTTCCGGAGTGTTCAAGTTGACGAAACAGTTTGGTGAGTCGCTAAAGTCAACGTAACTGGTGTTGCACTCTTTGTAGAGCAGAATGATTTTGCGGTCGCCACGTTCTAAAAACGCGGTGAGTTTTGGCAGTACGCGCTTGTGGTAGAGCGTAAAAACAGGTTGCTGATGGTCACCATCATGCGCGACCAAAATATCGCTGTCTTCTTTGACGGCCTGGCAGAAACGCTCGACAAGGTCGGTGTTAATTTGTGGACTATCGCAAGGTACAAATCCGACCCAGTCGGTTTCAGAATGCATCAAACCCGCGTGAATACCGCCCATAGGCCCAGGGAAATCTTTGAATTGATCACTAAATACGAAACCAAATTTGCTGTACGCATCTTGGTTTCGGTTGGCATTAATTAAAATGCGTGGAGTTTGTGGAGATAAACGTTCAATAACGTGCTCGATGAGTGGCTTCTGATTTAACTCAATCAGACCTTTATCTTTTCCACCCATACGGCTGGCTTGGCCACCAGCCAAAATGACCCAACTAGTTTGTGTTGGTTGAAGCATATGCATTCTCTTGGGATGTTTCTTTTGGTATGACATACAACAGAGGAGACTCTATCAAAGTCTTATCTTTAATCCACCACTGTTTTTTACATAAGTCGGTCAGTGCGTTGGCCTGATGGCTTGTCACCACGATACTGGAACCACGATCCAAAAGATCTTTCGCCATCACCACCAATCGTTCAATGGATTCTTGGTCTAAAGACGCACTTGGCTCATCCATCAACAAAATCGACGGTTTTAAGATCCAAGCTCTTGCCATGGCAACGCGCTGTTTTTCACCGCCGGACAACACGGAAATATGTTCGTCCGCTAAGGTTTCTAAACCTACCATGCGCAGCGCGTGAATAACTTGAGCTCGCTTATCTTTTTGCGTGTCTTGTTGATATTTCACTCCATAGACTACGTTTTCATATACAGTGCCGTCAAAAAGGTAAGGGGATTGATGGAGATAAATCACATCGACACGACCATTGCGACACGTCAGTCTTTTCAGCCACGTATCTTTTGGCGCAACAACATCGCCAGTAGAGGGTTTGAGCAAGCCAGCAAGGATTTTGAGTAGGGTAGTTTTGCCCACACCATTGTCACCCTTGAGATAAATGGCATCATTTGGGCCGATGGCTAACTCAGGGATGTGGAAAAGCACACGCTCTTTAAAGCGCATGGATAACTGTTCGGCGGTGATTTTTATAGTCATAATTCGCCTCGACATGGGGTTAATGGTGAGTCGTTTGTTTGCTTCATGTTCTATGTTCTGAGGTAGCCTTTGCCTCTCATGCTTGATAAGAAGAAGTTTAGAGCCAACGCTAAAGATAGTAATACAATTCCTAATGCAACTCCTTGCGCAAAAGCACCTTTACTGCTTTCCATTGCGATAGCCGTGGGAATATTTCGCGTCACGCCCATAATGTTCCCACCAACCATCATTGAGCAGCCCACCTCGGTCACGATACGTGAAAACCCTGCAATGATAGCCGCAAGTAGAGGAAAGCGGGTTTCCCAAATCATCGTAGCTGCCAAGCGCGGAATGGAGACGCCCAGCGTGATGGCAGTTTCCACTGCACGACGGTCGCTAGATTGTAATGCACCATGCATCATCGATACCAAAACAGGGAAGCAGATCACCATTTGGCCGAAGATCATTGCCTTCTGAGTGAACAGCATTTGCCAGTCTCCCCAAGGGCCAGCACGCGACAGCAACATGTACAGCAACAGGCCAATCACCACGGTAGGGACCGCTTGCAGCGTATTCACGATCGACAACAAAAACCATTTACCGCGAAAGTCGGTATACGCCAGTACAAAGGACATCAAAATAGCCGGCAATACCACTAGGGATATTGCCGTGATAGAAACACTAAAGGAGACCGCAACGATCTCCCATAGGTCTGCATCAAAATTCACCAGTAAGCGAAGCGCTTCCAGTGTTGTATCAGCAAGATTCATATTGCGTTATTTGCTCTCAGCATTCGCAACAAACAGTTGTTTACCGTTTAGGCGGAAACCATTGATAAGTTCCTGTCCGCGAGGGTTTACCAACCAATCACTGAATGCCTTCGCACCTTGGTAGTTAATCGTTGGGTAACGCTCAGGGTTAACAAGAATAACTTGGTACGGGTTAAACAGTTTTTCATCGCCTTGGAACAGAATTTCTAGATCCAATTTGTTTTGGTAAGCCAGCCATGTGCCGCGATCCGTCATGGTGTAGCCTTGCATTTCAGACGCCATGTTTAGAGTTGGGCCCATACCTTGACCTACGCTACGGTAGCCACCAAAGTTCGGTTCGATTTTAGTTTGAGCCCAGAAGCCCATTTCTTTTTTGTGCGTACCAGAATCATCGCCGCGAGAGATGAACGTTGCGTTTTTGTTTGCGATCTCTTTGAATACATCTAACACGCCTTCGTCATTTTTGATTGTTGCTGGGTCAGCTTTCGGGCCTACAATCACAAAGTCGTTGTACATTAGCTTGCGAGGTAAAACGCCGTAGCCTTTCTCAACAAATGCGCCTTCAGCTTTTGGTGCATGTGTCATCACCAAATCTACGTCACCGTTTTCGCCCATTTTTAAGGCTTTACCCGTACCTGCAGCAATAACATCGACTTTGTAGCCCGTGTCTTTTTCAAATTGTGGAAGTAGGTAATCAAGTAAACCTGAATGGTAAGTACTGGTTGTGGTTGCAAGGCGAACGTGTTCTCCGTCTTGAGCAGAAAACGCAGAGTAACTTACAAGCGTGATTGACGTTGCAGCCAGAGTTAGCGCAATTTTTTTCATTTTTATGTGTTCCTTTCCAATGATTCTTTGGAATCTCTCCAGGTTTTAGGGAGAAGCCTTTTTGGACGAGAGCGATTAGCGTAATACGCAAGTTGTCTCAGGGTGTTGGAATAAGCAAACATCAACATCCTGAGATCACTTAAATGCGCTCCGTATCCACCTTATAGCAAACAAGATGCCAACCTTTTACAAGCTTAAAGTGCTTGGTTTATGCACTAAATCATGGGGTTATTTGCATAAAAGTTTGCGTTGGTACAAAATGTCGCACTTTTTGTAGGGTATCTCTGTTTAAACTTGGTACACTCTGTCCCATCGAAATCCATCTGGGGTAAATATGTCTACTCAATCCCATCTTAGTACAAACCAACAATATAGCGCCTTTTCCGTACTGGTCGTCGATGATGAATTAGGCATGCAAGCCATCTTGAAAAAGGCATTGGGTAAGCTTTTTTCACATGTCGATACAGCTGGTAGCATCGAAGAAGCAGAACAACTGCGTAATTCTCGACATTATGATCTGATCTTACTGGATATTAATCTGCCAGGGCGTTCTGGAATTGAGTGGGAAGAAGCGTTTGAAGATGATGACAAACGTGCCGATGTGATTTTTATGACGGGTTATGCGGATTTAGAAATTGCCATTCGAGCGCTACAGCTCGGTGCTTCCGACTTTATCCTCAAACCATTCAACCTTGAGCAGATGTTAAAAGCGGTCAGTCGCTGTATGGATCGCCGTTTGAACGAACGCATGCAGTACGCCATGACACGCGATTACCAACGTCACAATACCTCAGAGATCATCGGCGGCTCAGAAAAAACGCGTCTGCTTAAGCAACTTATTAACCAATTTGCACCATCACGCGCTTCTGTTTTGGTGGAAGGTGAGTCGGGTACGGGTAAAGAACTAGTTGCACGAGGTATCCACCAGGCGAGTGGGAGAACGGGCCCGTTTGTGCCAATCAACTGCGGCGCGATTGCACCAGAGCTTTTAGAAAGTGAGTTGTTTGGTCATACATCGGGCGCGTTTACCGGTGCAAAAAAATCGCGTGAAGGTTTGTTCCGTGTTGCGAACGGTGGCACCTTATTTCTTGACGAAATCGGGGAGATGCCACTTGCAATGCAGGCATCATTATTACGTGTGTTAGAGCAGCGTACGATTCGCCCTGTCGGTTCAGAAAGAGAGATCAGTATTGATGTCCGTATCGTAGCGGCAACCAACCGAAACCTGCAAGAAGAGGTCAATCAAGGTAATTTCCGCAGTGACCTCTATTACCGTTTAAACGTTCTGAAAATTGAAGTGTGTCCGCTGCGAGAGCGCAAAACCGACTTATTTGAGTTGGTGCCATTTTTCAGCAATATGCTGACGCGCGAGCTCGGTATGCCTGCGCCCAAATGGGCTCACGAGGATATGGAAGCCATGAGTGAGTACG
Organism: Vibrio sp. Vb1127; assembly: GCF_033338735.1. Classification (NCBI taxonomy): domain Bacteria; kingdom Pseudomonadati; phylum Pseudomonadota; class Gammaproteobacteria; order Vibrionales; family Vibrionaceae; genus Vibrio; species Vibrio sp. Vb1127. Next base: position 403,697 of record NZ_JAWOTF010000002.1, read on the forward strand.
ATTGGCCGGGAAACATTCGTGAGCTGAAAAACTTGATTGAGCGTTGTATCTTGCTTGGCAAACCACCTGCACACTATTGGCGAGAGCTGAATGGCGGGCATTCACTGCCTAATGTATCGATTACTGTTTCTCACTCTGCTGAGTTACCAACCTTTAGAGAAGGCAAAGAATTTACTGGCGAAGGCTATCCAAACAGCTGGACGTTAAAAGAAGTCGAGAAAGCACATATTAAACAAGTCGTTAACTTGCATGAAGGCAATAAGTCTGCTGCTGCTCGTGACTTGGGCGTAGCTCGCAAGACCTTAGAACGTAAGTACAAAGAATGGGATTCTGAGGATGAGGAATATGCCGACTAACGGCCCACAGCACAAAGGATTGTCAAAATGGACGCACCGTTTTAAAACCATGGTGCGTTATCGTTTGTTATTCTTAACCTCTGCGCCGATTTTCCTCACGTTGTTAGCTCTGATCGGCATTACCATTTATTGGTCTATTCATTACACGTGGCAAAATGCGCTGCTTGATGTCTCGGAGCGTCTTGGTGTTGCAAATAACAGCGTAACGTTGTTACAGCAAAAGCAAGCCAATTACGTGCGGGCGTTTGCCGATTCGTACGATTTCCGTATTCGCATTAATCAAGGAACGCCACAAGGTGACCTGCAAAAGTGGGTCACAGAGCAGAAGAAAAGATATGCTTTAGATTTTCTCTCTTTCCAACGCGTTAATTCCATGGAAAACAAATTCCGCTTTATGGATCTCACCAAGCGCGAATCGTTTTTTGATGTACTCAATAAAGAAGAACTCGAACGCCTCGATCCTGAACTCGCCAAACGAGCAGAAGTGCCTATTCTTGCTGATGGTGACAGGGAGGTGCGTGGGTTAGTCAGTCGGACCGTGATTCCGGTATACAGCCAAGCGAACGATTTGATCGGCTTTCTTGATGGTGGTTTGCTCCTTAACAACAGCACAGTGCTGGTGGATCAAATCCGCGATCTCATTTACTTAAGTGATAACGACCGCCTTCGCCCTGTGGGTACGTTGACGGTATTTCTCGATGATTTGCGTGTGAGTACCAACGTTCCTCTAGACAGCGATCATAGACTAGGGCGCGCTATAGGCACTCGCGTGAGCGCAGAAGTGTATAACCAAGTACTTTCTAAGGGTGAACAGTGGGTTGATCGCGCTTATGTGTATGACGCTTGGTATATTACGGCGTATCAACCAATCAAAGACCAATACGACAATGTTATTGGTATGCTTTATACCGGTTACCTCATGTGGCCATTCGTTAAAGCCTACATGACGAACATTGCCGAAATCAGCTTGATTACGGTTATGTTATTGCTGGTTTCCGGCGTGATGGTATATCGCGGTTCTTATGATCTGTTTCGACCGATCGAACGCATTCATAAAGTGGTGAAGCAGGTCCAACAAGGTAAAGAAAAACGGATTGGCCCGTTAGGATTAGATGCCGATCATGAACTTGCGCAGTTAGCCAGACAGTTTGATGATATGTTAGACGCGCTAGAAGAGCGCAAAATTGAACTGAAAAACTCCGCAGCTCAACTTGAATGCAAAGTTCAAGAGCGTACGGCAAGCCTGAGAGAAAAAACCCAAGATCTTGAACTGCATATTCAATTGCTCAACCAAACCCGCGACAAACTCGTTGTTCATGAAAAACTGGCAGCATTGGGAGAACTCACCGCGGGGATTGCTCACGAAATTAATAACCCAACCGCCGTGATTCTTGGCAACGTAGAATTGATCCATTTTGAATTGGGTGACGATGCAAGTCGAGTACAAGAGGAGATTGATGCGATTCACGCGCAAATTGATCGTATCCGCAATATCACGCGCAGTTTATTGCAATACAGTCGCCAAGGCGGTGTTCAAGATGAAATCACTTGGCAACATGTCAATCCTATCATTGATGAAAGCATCACCTTGGTTAAAACTGGCACCAAGAAACGCGACGTTGAGTTTGTGACTGACCTACAAGCGCATACGTCCGTTGAGATAAACCGTCACCACTTGCTACAAATCTTAGTTAATTTGCAAATGAACGCCATTCACGCAATGAGCGGTAAAGGAACTTTAACAGTAGTCAGTGAAGACTGGATTGAAGAGGGCGAAGTGAAAGGAGCCGCGATTCATGTTATCGATGAGGGCTGCGGTATTAAACCAGAAAACTTGAGTCGAATCTTCTCGCCATTTTACACAACTAAACGAGAAGGCACAGGGTTAGGGCTATCGGTCTCCCAAAGTATTCTCAGCCAAACGGGTGGTGAGTTAAAAGCAGAGTCTGAATGGGGAAAAGGCAGTAAATTCAGTATTTATTTACCTAAAAAAGCCGAACTGATCCTAGAGGTGACGAACATCGCTTAGTCACTTTTTTGAAGTATTAATGGAAAAAGAGCCACTGACGATAGTGGCTCTTTTTTGTATTTGATGAAGCATTTATGTTTACGCTTTTGCTTCTTAGAAACCTTACAATGATTTCACTTGGAGTGAATTAATAAAAACAACACTTGCAGTATGTAGCATGAACAAGTACCGTTGCCCGGTTTTTCTAAATACACCCCAATTGCTAAGGTAAAGGTTTTGATCTCCACAGCGAATATTACTCAACAATTCGGCGCTAAGCCGCTATTCGAAAACATTTCAGTTAAGTTCGGCGAAGGCAATCGCTACGGCTTAATTGGAGCTAACGGTTGTGGTAAATCAACCTTTATGAAGATCCTCAGCGGCGAGCTTGAGCAAACCAGCGGTAACGTAAGCTACGATCCAAACGAGCGCGTTGCAAAACTGAACCAGGACCAGTTCGCTTACGAAGAATTTACGGTAATCGATACCGTCATCATGGGCCATAAAGAGCTATGGGAAGTGAAGAAAGAGCGTGACCGCATCTACTCACTTGCTGAGATGAGCGAAGAAGACGGCATGAAAGTGGCTGACTTAGAAGTTCAGTTTGCTGAAATGGACGGCTACATGGCAGAAGCCAAAGCGGGCGAGCTTCTTCTTGCTGTAGGTATCCCAATGGAGCAACATTTCGGTCTAATGAGTGAAGTAGCACCAGGCTGGAAACTTCGTGTGCTTCTAGCGCAGGTTCTATTCGCAGACCCAGATGTGATGCTTCTTGACGAACCTACCAACAACTTGGACATGGACACAATCCGTTGGTTGGAAGACACGCTAAACGCGCGTAACTGCACAATGATCATCATTTCGCACGACCGTCACTTCCTAAACTCAGTATGTACACACATGGCTGACTTGGACTACGGTGAGCTACGCGTTTACCCAGGTAACTACGACGAGTACATGACGGCGGCTTCTCAAGCTCGCGAACGTCTACTAAACGACAACGCGAAGAAGAAAGCACAAATCGCTGAGCTACAAACGTTCGTTGCTCGTTTCTCTGCAAACGCATCGAAAGCAAAACAAGCGACATCTCGTGCTAAGCAAATCGACAAGATCAAACTGGATGAAGTTAAAGCGTCTAGCCGTCAAAACCCATTCATTCGTTTCGAACAGTCGAAAGAGCTGTTCCGTAACGCTCTGATTGTTGAAAACCTAAGCCAAGGATTCGAAGAGGACTTGTTCTCAGACTTCAATGCAATTTTTGAAGTGGGTGAGCGCGTTGCGATCATCGGTGAGAACGGTGTGGGTAAAACAACACTTCTAAACACGCTTGCTGGTGTGCTTGAACCGCGTGCGGGTGAGTACAAATGGTCTGAAAACTCAAACATCGGTTACTACGCGCAAGACCACGCGCATGACTTTGCAGAAGACATGAACCTAACGGATTGGATGGGTCAATGGCGTCAAGAAGGTGATGACGAGCAAGTCGTTCGTGGTTTCCTAGGTCGTATGCTGTTTGGCCAAGACGACATTAAGAAGTCAGTAAAAGTACTGTCTGGTGGTGAGCAAGGTCGTATGCTGCTTGGCAAGCTGATGATGCACAAGCCAAACATGTTGCTAATGGACGAACCAACCAACCACATGGATATGGAATCGATCGAATCTTTGAACACTGCGCTTGAGCAATACAAAGGCACGTTGTTCTTCGTATCTCACGACCGTGTATTCGTAGACTCACTAGCAACGCGTATTATCGAAATCCGCGATGGTAAAATCACAGACTTTAAAGGCACTTACTCTGAGTTCCTAAAATCTCGTGGTGTTGACGCGTAATTACTCGCAAAGCGTTTAAAAAGCAAAAGCCTCGCTATTTAGCGAGGCTTTTTTGATATTTGGCCTTAATCCTTAAACTGACCGGTTATATACGCATAGAGCCCGACCACGCCAAAGGTAATAATCATAGAAAGCATGATACCGCTGGGCGTAAGCAGAAAATTCCACAATTGGTCATTATTCATAGTCCACATCCTCTGTGAATCCGCATTATTGGTTTTAGTTTACACTGAAAAGGTGTTATTGGTTGCCTTTTACATCAAATTCAACCTTGTCGGCTCCTGTAAACACTTGGAAGCGCAAACCTTTCGCACGCGCAATGGTTGTAATACCAAATTGCTTCGCTAGATCTAACCCCATTTGAGTAACGCCAGAGCGAGAAAGCAGAACAGGAATGCCCATTTGAGCCACTTTAATCACCATCTCTGATGTAAGGCGACCAGTTGTGTAGAAAATTTTATCTTCACCTGTTTCTTCTTTGAGCCACATCTCACCTGCAAGTGTATCCACTGCGTTGTGACGGCCGACATCTTCCACAAATGACAACACTTCATTACCTTTGCAAACCGCACAGCCGTGTACTGCGCCCGCTTTTTTGTAGGTGTCGTTGTAATGAGTTAACGCTTCCAGCGCAGAATAAATTTCTGACTGCTTAAGAGGAACTTGAGGCACTTGATAATTTTCAAGCTGCTTCATCACGTTGCCATACATAGTGCCTTGGCCACAACCTGAGGTGACGGTTTTCTTTTTCAGGGCGCCTTCTAAGTGTTCAGTGTTTTCTTTAGTAATCACCGCTGCGGAATGCGTTTCCCAGTCAATAATAACGGATTCAATCGCGGCTGGGTCGGACAGGAAGCTTTGGTTTTTTAAATAACCCAGTACTAGTGCTTCTGGACGCGAACCTAGCGTCATGAGCGTGACCACTTCTTTCCAGTTCAGCATGACCGTAAGAGGACGCTCGCACGCGATTTGCTTTGTCAGTTTTTCGCCGTACTCGTCGTACACATCGACTTCAATGGTTTGCAGGGGATTTTCACTGGTTTTAATAATGTTTGGTTTCAGCACAGTCGTGTCCTAGTGATTAAGAGCGTTAGGTTGCTACGCATTTTAGCTTGTTAAGTGGTTAGCAAATCTCATTCCAAAATAGCGGTTCCCACAGAAATTGCGAGGTTTTATGTCAACAATGCATTAAAACTGCGAGTTCGCAGTAATGACACATCAATACATTTGAGTTTCGTCTAGTTTGGTACTTATAGCCTGAGGGAGTATATAGACTAAGTTATATCAGCTTGGCGCGTTTATTGCTTCGAAGACAATAAAAATGGTCGAAAACGGGGGCAAAATGTCCTGTGTGTTTTCAGACCAAAAATAGAAAGACTGGGTGAGTTATGTCGGATAAGAAAGATTTCGAAAAAAATTACGAAAAGACTGAGGATACATGGCCAATCGGCGTAGAGCTTGTTGAGCATGAGATCAGTACAGGGATTTGGGTGACAACCCAATGGCAGTTGACAGGGTTTGCGCTGAATCCGACGGAAGAGACTCCAGATGTTTGTCCGTTGCAATTACATAAAGATGAACGTACAGACTACCGCTTTAACTTAAGCTCTCTGCAACCTAAACTCTTTTTAGTGATGGATAACGTCGAGTCTGGTGAAAAACCAGCGATACAGTTACTGACGGCTTCACAATCTGTTGCGGCGCAATATATGGATGGTGATAACCTTGTACTATCTAACGATATGCCGTTAGCCGTTCAGGCTTGGATGGAAGCCTTTATCGGTCGCCACGGTGAGTTGTTAGAAGTAAGACGTAAGAAACGCAAAGGAGCGGGCAGAGCAAATGGCAACTAGTTTTTTAAGCCGTTGGTCGAAACGTAAGTTAGAAGAATCTTCCCAACATGATGAAGAGATCACGCCGATAGCAGAGACGGCGCAATCCGAAGATAGTGTCACAGCGCTTTCAAACGCTGACGAAAGCTCAGATGCTTTGAACGTCAATGAGGATAGTCAGGCTCCAGACATTACCGCGAGTGTAGAGACTGAAAAAACCGAAGAAATGTCTGTGGCGCAACTGCTGATTTCTGAAGCCTCAGAAAGCGTCAAGAAAGCTGCGCTGCGCAAAATGTTCTTGTCCGAAGAATTTAACGTGCGTGACGGCCTAGACGATTACGATGATGATTACAGTAACTTAAAGTCACTTTCTCAAGACGTCGCTGAGACGCTGCGTGATTGGGTTAAAGACAAAGTGGAAGACGAACCAGACGCTGAAACTGCGCAAGGGTCTGAGCTTAACGTTAACGATATCGCATCTGGGGTAGTTGAAGACGCAGAGTCAAACACCGACAAAAGTGGCCAAATTACTCAAGATGAAAATAAACTGTATATAAATACAGTTCCTGGCGAAGGTGATACTTTTGCTGAAGAATCACAGCCTAACGAGGTGAGACAAAATATACCACACAAAGAATAGGTACATTTTGACTAAACACTCAATGAGCCGGCTGAGACAAAATGTCTCAACCGGTTTTTTTATCCCTACTATTTGCCAGTAAAATTGATAACCTATTGATTTTTAGTTGATATTTTATTGGCATGACGCTTGCTATCTGTTGCTCAATACCAATCTGGTTGAAGTTAGTACGGACGCACTGCGTAGTATTCATCGCCTATAGATGGCGGAATAAGAATGCTCATTGATAAGTTAATCAGCAGAATCTCCGGCGCTAACTACACTAAGAGATGGAAAAGACTATCCATGTTCATAAATGGAATTGAGCAATGCTGAAACAATTATTAGAACAAGCAACTTCCAATAACGGTAAAGCGAGGCTGTACGCTTTCGAAAATACCGTAGAGTTGACCAATCTTATTCCACCAACCGTAAGCTATGAAAGCGGCGGTAATACTTTGATTGTGGGCCCAACAGCAATCATCGAAAGTGCGGCAGCGCAATTGTCGCAAATGAACAGCCTAACGCTGCTTTCTACCGATGGCGAAAAGGGCACAAATCCCGAGCTTTATTACGCCAATTCGGTTCAGGTTTCAGGGTTCTTAGGTACGTTTGAAGTTCTGATTGAAAATCATGGTTCGACCAACAATCTTGCCAAGGTCGCGATCAATAGCGATTGTTTCGATATCGTACTCGATCTTTGCCTTAACAGCTGCATGTCGGAAGAAGTCCCAGTACCGGGCTACTACCCAGTAGGTCGTGGCTATCCGAAACTGGCTGAAGCGTTGGAAGAGATTCCAACCTTAATGGGGACGTTCGATAAACCGAAATTTTTCCGTTTAGATACCGATTTATGTGCACACAGCTCTCGTGGCGTAAAAGGTTGCGAACGGTGTGTGGATGCTTGTCCGGCAGGGGCACTATCGAGTGAAGGCAGCGACAAAACGGGCCATCGCATCGCGATCAACCCATACCTATGTCAAGGCGTGGGTACTTGTGCTACAGCGTGTCCGACAGAAGCGATTCATTACGCACTGCCAAACCCTGAAGATACGCAAAAGTTTATTGAACGTACGCTCGCCAACTATGAGCAAGCGGGTGGTTTAGATCCTATCGTATTGATTTGCAGTTCTCGCCACGAGAGCTACAACGTGATGGCACTAAAAGCACTGCCAGATAATGTGATTCCAATTGTGGTGGAAGAACTGCCTTCGGTTGGTATTGATACTTGGTTCGCCGCGCTTGTGAATGGTGCTACTCAGGTGCTGTTTGCGGCTTCACGTTTTATGCCTCAAACCATTATTCGTGTGCTTAATAGCGAAGTAGGTATTGCTCAAGAGCTGCTCGGTCAGCTTGGTATCGCCAAAGAAACCATCGACATTCTGTATCTAGAGTCACTACGTGAAGGTGCTCCGACACTTTGTACCGAGTCTTTTGATTTGGCATTAGGAGACTTGCAAGGCAACAAACGTCAGCGTCTATTTACGGCGTTGGATGCGTTGTCCGCATCACGTATTCCAGTTGAGAACATTGTTGAACTTCCAGCGAACGCACCTTACGGCACAGTCTCTTGTGAAAGTAAAGGTTGTACGTTGTGTATGAGCTGTGTGGCGGTGTGTCCAACACGTGCATTGCATACGGACGGTCGATCTCCGTCGCTTAAATTCGTCGAGCAAGACTGCATTCAATGTGGGCTGTGCGAGAAAGCGTGTCCAGAGAAAGTGCTGACGCTTACTCCTCGTATGAACTGGGTGAAAGAAGAACGCCAGAAAGCGGTTGTGATTCATGAAGAAAAGGCAGCCGAGTGCATTCGTTGTCACAAGCCCTTTGCTCCGCAATCGATGATCGACATGCTACAAAATAAGTTACGCGGTCACTCTCATTTCTCTGATGAAGCGGCGATCAATCGTATCGCGATGTGTGAAGACTGCCGTGTGATCGACATGTTTGAGTCGATGGCAGAAGACCCAATGAAACAATTAAAATACTAGGAGCTCGCAGTGGACACACAACAAGAACAAACACTGAGAACAGACATTTATCTCGTTCTATCTGCACTTTTTCGTAGTGCGCCTAGTGATGAAATGCTGGCGTTCCTGAAATCGCTAGAAATTGAACCGTCTGAGAGCGCGATGCAAAAAGCTTGGCTCGCACTGCAACAAGCCGCGAACGAAGCGCAGCGAGAAGCGTTAGAAGAAGAATATCAAGATCTGTTTATTGGCATTGGACGTGGTGAAGTTGTGCCATTCGGATCTTGGCATCGCACTGGCTCGATGATGGAAAAACCGTTAGCGGAAATTCGTCGCGATTTGGATCTTTTAGGCATCGAACGAGAAGAGAACGTGAAAGAGCCTGAAGACCATATTTCTGCACTGTGCGAAGTGATGGCAATGCTGACAGGTGAAGAGGAAGAACTTCAACAAGCGGTGTTTAACAAACACATTGCTCCTTGGTTCCAATCTTTTACGCGCCAACTAGAGAGCGCCGAAAGCGTGAACTTCTACAAGCCAGCTGCACAGCTTTGCGATGCATTTTTAACGTTAGAGCAAGTCCGCTTTAGCGTGAACACCAAAAGCAGTAAGAACAAATTAAAAATTGATGTGAAAAACGTCACTGATTACGAGTAATCGAGCAGTACTTGGTCATATCGATAGAGAGGCATGAGTCTCCAAAGATCTACCGTAAGGTAAGGAAGCAATGATGAAAGATAATAAAGAAATAAACACAAGCCGTAGGGATCTCCTAAAAGGCTTCACAACCGCTGCCGTTGCCGGTGCTGTTGTTGCGGGAACCACGAAAGTGGCCGTTGCTTCAGAAACGGTTGAGCCTTCTGAAAACGACGTGAAGAAGAAAGGGTATCGTGAAACTCAACACATTCGCGATTACTACGACACACTTTAGGAGATAACGGATGAAACTTGTCAAACGCTCCGACAGTGTGAGCAAAGAAACGAACCAGCTTGGCGTATCTCGTCGTGCATTCATGAAAAACACTTCGCTTGCCGCTGGTGGCGCAGTGGTTGGTGCTAGTCTATTCGCACCGGGAATGATGAAAAAAGCGCAAGCAAAATCAGTCGATCCAGAAGCGAAAACAGAAGTAAAACGTACTATCTGTTCTCACTGTTCAGTGGGTTGTGGTATTTACGCAGAAGTTCAAAATGGTGTTTGGACGGGTCAAGAGCCTGCATTCGACCACCCATTTAACGCCGGTGGTCACTGTGCAAAAGGTGCAGCACTGCGTGAACATGGCCACGGTGAGCGCCGTCTTAAATACCCAATGAAGCTTGAAAACGGTAAGTGGAAAAAGCTTTCTTGGGATCAAGCGATCGAAGAAATCGGTAACAAGGTGATGGACATCCGTAAAGAGTCCGGCCCTGATTCGGTTTACTTCTTGGGAAGCGCAAAGCACAGCAACGAACAAGCGTATTTGTTCCGAAAAATGGCATCACTTTGGGGTACGAACAACGTTGACCACCAAGCGCGTATTTGTCACTCAACAACCGTGGCGGGTGTAGCGAATACTTGGGGTTACGGTGCGATGACCAACTCTTTCAATGACATGCACAACTGTAAGTCGATGCTATTCATTGGTTCAAACCCAGCTGAAGCACACCCAGTAGCGATGCAGCACATTCTGATCGCAAAAGAGAAGAACAACTGTAAGATCGTCGTAGCGGATCCTCGTCGTACACGTACGGCAGCAAAATCGGATCACTATGTCTCACTTCGTCCTGGTTCTGACGTAGCATTCATTTGGGGTGTGTTGTGGCACATCTTCGAAAACCAATGGGAAGATAAAGAGTTCATCCGTCAACGTGTATTCGGTATGGATGAGATCCGTGCTGAAGTGGCGAAATGGACGCCAGCAGAAGTTGAGCGCGTAACAGGCGTAAGCGAAGAAGACGTTTACCAAACAGCAAAACTGCTTTCTGAAAATCGCCCGGGCTGTATTGTTTGGTGTATGGGTGGTACTCAGCATACTACTGGTAACAACAACACACGTGCTTACTGTGTGCTTGAGCTAGCGCTTGGAAACATTGGTAAATCAGGCGGCGGTGCAAACATCTTCCGTGGTCACGATAACGTACAAGGCGCAACCGACCTTGGCGTGCTCTCTGACACGCTACCGGGCTACTACGGCCTTTCTGAAGGCGCTTGGCGTCATTGGTCAAAAGTGTGGGAAATCGATTACGAATGGATCAAAGGTCGTTTCGATGACAACGCTTATAGCGGTCAGAAACCAATGCACAGTGCAGGTATTCCTGTATCTCGTTGGGTTGATGGTGTACTGGAAAACAAAGACAACATTCGTCAACGCGAAAACATCCGTGCAATGTTCTACTGGGGACACGCAGTGAACTCTCAAACACGTGGTGTTGAGATGAAAAAAGCGATGCAGAAGTTGGACATGATGGTGATTGTGGACCCATACCCAACGGTTGCTGCGGTAATGAACGACCGTACCGACGGCGTTTACCTGCTTCCTGCAACAACACAGTTTGAAACACACGGCAGCGTTACCGCATCTAACCGCTCTCTACAATGGCGTGATCAGGTGATTGAACCTTTGTTTGAATCAAAACCAGACCACGAAATCATGTACCTGCTTTCGAAGAAACTGGGCTATTCCGATCTTCTGTTCAAAAACATCCGTGTTGAAAACAACCAGCCGGTGATTGAAGACCTAACGCGTGAATTCAACAAAGGCATGTGGACGATTGGTTACACAGGCCAAAGCCCAGAGCGTTTGAAAGCGCACCAACAAAACTGGCATACGTTCCACAAAACCACATTGGAAGCGGAAGGTGGCCCTGTCAACGGTGAAACCTACGGTCTACCTTGGCCATGTTGGGGTACACCAGAAATGAAACACCCAGGCACGCACATTCTGTACGATACGTCTAAGACGGTTGCAGAAGGTGGCGGTAACTTCCGTACGCGCTTTGGTGTGGAATTTGAAGGCAAGAGCCTACTTGCTGAAGACAGTTACTCGAAAGGCTGTGAGATCAAAGACGGTTACCCAGAGTTCACTGACAAGTTATTGAAACAACTTGGTTGGTGGGACGATCTAACTGCTGAAGAGAAAGTGGCAGCAGAGGGTAAAAACTGGAAGACTGACCTTTCTGGCGGTATTCAGCGTGTCGCGATAAAGCACGGTTGTATTCCATTTGGTAACGCGAAAGCGCGTGCGATTGTTTGGACGTTCCCAGACCGTGTGCCACTGCATCGTGAACCACTTTACACACCACGTCGTGACCTTGTAACGGATTACCCGACTTGGGAAGACAAAGATGCCATCTTCCGTGTACCTACGTTGTATAAATCCATTCAAGAACAAGACAAATCGGGCGAGTACCCAATCGTTCTGACTTCTGGCCGTCTGGTTGAATACGAAGGTGGTGGTGAAGAGACGCGTTCAAACCCTTGGCTTGCCGAGCTTCAACAAGAAATGTTTGTTGAAGTGAACCCGAAAGACGCGAACGATCTTGGCTTCAGAGATGGTGATGATGTTTGGGTTGAAGGTGCAGAGAAGGGACGAATCAAGGTGAAAGCGATGGTAACACGTCGTGTGAAACCTGGTTTGGCGTTCATTCCGTTCCACTTTGGCGGTAAGTTCGAAGGTGAAGACCTACGTCCTAAATACCCAGAAGGTACACAGCCTTACGTTGTTGGCGAATCGGCTAACACGGCAACCACTTACGGTTACGACCCGGTTACCTTGATGCAGGAAACCAAAGTAACTCTATGTAACATTCGTAAAGCGTAAGGAGTCTGACAATGGCACGAATGAAATTTCTATGTGACACCAAGCGCTGTATCGAGTGTAACGGCTGTGTTACTGCATGTAAGAACGAAAACGACGATGCGCTTGAATGGGGCATTCAACGTCGTCGCGTGGTAACACTAAACGACGGTGAAGCTGGTGAAAACTCTATCTCTGTTGCTTGTATGCACTGTACCGATGCACCTTGTATGGCAGTTTGTCCAGCAGACTGTTTCGAACATACCGAAGACGGCATCGTTCTTCACAATAAAGATCTGTGTATCGGTTGTGGTTACTGTTTGTTTGCTTGTCCGTTTGGCGCACCTCAATTTCCTAAACAAGAAGCGTTTGGTGAACGTGGCAAAATGGATAAATGTACTTTCTGCGCGGGCGGCCCAGAAACAGAGCCTGGCTCTGAGGAAGAACGTCAAAAATACGGTGCGAACCGTATCGCAGAAGGCAAGTTACCGATGTGTGCATCGCTTTGTTCAACCAAAGCGCTGCTTGCGGGTGACGCAGAGAAAGTCTCTGACATTTTCCGTCAACGTGTGGTAGAACGCGGCGCGAAAAACGCAGGTTGGACAGACGGAAACGATCTTTCTTACGATGCGACGAAAAGCTAAGTAAGGAGAGGCACATGTTAAACACGCTTAAACGTGCATCTTTAGCAATGCTGTCAATGATGACGGCATTGCTGCTGACTTTCGCAATGCCTGCTTCAGGAGAGGAACAATCTTCTAAAGTTATTCAACAGGAGATCACGCAACTCGCCGGGGCAGACTATTGGCGCGAAGTCAGAGAGGGGCAAGAAGGCTACACCACGTCCCAATCGCCAGAACATGGCGTATTGATCAGTAAACCTGGTGAGACTTGGTACATTCTAAAAGAGAAATGGATGTCTCCTGCTGGTGCTGTCGCGATTTTCGGCAGTATCGCGATGGTTATCATGGCTTACGTATTCGTTGGTCCTTTGATGCTTAGCAAGCCGCGTACTGGTAAAAAGATGAAGCGTTGGTCTCGTTTAGACCGCGCGCTTCACTGGAGTATGGCGTTTACATTCTTAACGTTGGCATTCAGTGGTTTGATGCTGGTTTACGGTAAGCACTTCTTAAAACCGTACGTTCCTACTGAGTTCTGGGGCTTTATCGTCATGTTGGCGAAGCAGTACCACAATTACATGGGACCATTGTTCTTCATTTTGCTGATGCTCGTGCTCTTTAAATGGTGGCGCAAGTCGATTCCAAACATGACTGATGTTCGTTGGTTCATGAAAATGGGCGGTATGGTTGGTAAACACAAAGGCACACATCCGTCAGCTGGTTTCTCAAACGGTGGTGAGAAGGCAATCTATTGGTTGTTAATCTTCTTTGGTGCTATCGCGGCAGTGAGTGGCTTAGTTCTGGACTTTCCTATCTTTGGCCAAACTCGCCGTGACATGGAGCTTTCTAACTTAGTTCATGCGATTTCGGCGCTGATTCTAATCTGTGGCTTTATCTTCCACATCTATATTGGTCTATTCGGAATGGAAGGTGCGCTAGAAGGCATGGTGACAGGTGAAGTTGATGAAACATGGGCGAAAGAGCATCACGATCTTTGGTATGAGGAAGTGAAGTCCAAAGAAGCGATGGGTGAAACAGATACGGCACAAACGGAAGTAAAAGGAGCGAAAGCGAATGAACAAACCTCATAACGGGATTTGGGTTGCGTACATCCTGAGCTGTCTGACCCCGTTTACGTTTCTGATCTCAGGCGTTATCGCAATTATCTATGCGGGTTACCGATTAGATAAGGGAGAAGACAGCGACGTAGTGATTTCTCATTACTACGGTTTAATTCGCACCTTCTTTCTCTACCTGACGTTTTTTGTTGTGTTGATCGTCACCGTCGCGACTTCTAACGGTGTACTCGTTGGCGTGAGTGATTATTGGTTGCATAGTACTTTGCTTGAAACCATCGCTTACTTTATTCCTTGGGTAGGGATGGTGTTTGCTGCATTAGCCATCTTGGTGTGGTTTATGCGAATGTTTCAAGGGATGCAGCAACTGCTCAATAACCAACCACACAGACCATCGACAGGTCCAAACCTTTAATCAGTATTCTTTAAGCAAAACCGCCGTAATAGGCGGTTTTTTTGTTGCTGTTTTGTCTCAAATATGAAGCGTTGAGTCGCAGTGGTGATACTTGATGCAACTTATTGAGTGAATTTACGTAACTGGGCAGAAAATCATAGTTAAGTAAGAAACATGTAAAAAAATCGCGTCACGATGAGACATTAGTCTCACTCACGCTATTGTTCATTTACTCAGGATTCATCGTCCCGTTAAAGTACGCTGCGCTCAGAAACTCAAAGAGTTGCATACGTGAAAATTGCCATCAATACATTCAGTCTACGCATACAGAGGAATCTCTATCGGAGGATGTTTGATTAAGGCATCTTGCTCTCACAAATAAAAAGAGCGAAACGAGCATTAAATGATGCGGCAAGGTAAGAAAAGGACAAACACGTTACGGCTATGATCCCTCAATTCGTCATTCCTATCACGAATCGCTTTGGCGAAAGTTATCACTTCTCTGGTCAGTTACTTACTAGCGGCGAACCTAAAACATTCGTGACCAAACAAGAGGCAATAGAGTTTCTTGAGAGCTTTGGTGAGCTTGACCTTCGCTCTGTCGAGGACTTGTTCTATACGATTGGTCAATTCAAGCCAAACATACCTGACGGTGAGCTTACTTCCCAACACTATAATTCAACGTTTGCCAATGCTTTGGTGAACGGTGATTTGCATGTCGCTCGAATTGTACCTACCGGCGAAAACTACGCACTCTCGTCAGCGGTTACGCCTCCACCGACTCAAAATACCGTCAATGCAAAACCATCGAAGGGAAAGGGGAAGTCGAATAAAAAGAGTGGCAGAAGTGCCGCATCCGCCAAGCCTCAGCAACAAAGCAGCGAAAAACATGAGAAAGCCGGTGATCCTGTATCACTTGTGACGGGTGAAGAAATTCTCGAACTCTATGATATCGAGCTACAACAAGGTACTACTTGGCAGCGTACTTACCGCTCTTCGCAGTCGGATGTAAATCATGGAATGGGCTTTGGTTGGCGACATGCATTTCAGTTTGAATTACGCGAAAAGACGGACGAGAAAGACAATGTTATCGCTTGGGAGTTTGTTGACGATAAGGCCGATATCACAGAATTTGAGCCAGTAGATATTGGAGCAACAAGTTACCAGATATACGCTGGTGCGAGCTGTTATTTCCTAAATTCAGCAACTCGGATCGTGACGCTCGCTAGTGGGCATCAATATCGATTTGAACAGAAAGATGATCGTTGGGTTGTTAAACAAGTCAGAAATGGCACGTTTTCAACGTTTCAACTGCAGTATTCTCGAAACCATCGATTGATCGAGATTGCATACAACAAGCGTCCGGTTCTTGAATGTCAATATGATAAGCAAGGACGCCTTGTAGAACTGCTAAATGCAAAGTCCCAAAAAGTTCTGACAACTTATACCTATGATGAGCACGATGATTTGGTCAGTGCAACTAATCATTTAGGCTTAAAGGAACAGTATCAATACCGCGGGCATTTAATTGTTAAACGTGTACGACCAACTGGCTTTACTCATTATTTTGAATGGGATGGCGAAGGTGCAAAAGCGAAATGCATCAGAAACGTTGGGGACGCAGGAATTTATGACTATCGCTTCCATTATCAAGGAAATCACTCTTCTTATTCTGACTCGTTAGATCATCAATGGTCTTTCTTGCATGACGAGCAGGGTAACTTACTCGAGAAAATAAGCCCCACAGGTAGAACTTGGCGATGGCAATATGATGAATTAGGGCGAAAAGCGCAAGCTATCTATCCTGATCAGTCAACGGTCAATTATCAATATAATCAGCATGGTCAATTAGTTTCTAAGTTTCATTCCTCTGGCAAAGAAATTCAATATGGTTATGACGGCTTAGGTAAGTTAGTTAAAACGGTTTCACCTGACGGGGATATCGAGAAGGCTTACTACAATAGCCTCGGTCAAAGAGTTTGGGATACCGATCAGTTCGGCTGTGTCACGGAATATGATTACGATAAACACGGTCAAGTCGTCAAAAAAGAGTCTGAAGATGGTAAGAAAAGTCAGTGGTGGTGGGATGAACAACAAAGACTTATCGCGAATGAAATAGACGGTACATTACTTCGTTATAGCTACAATGAAGAAGATTTAGTGAATGGCGTTGCTTATCCCGATGGGTGTATTGCTCAACTCGCTTATGATCAATTTGGCAGGCGTACATCAGTTCGTTATTTTAACGACGAAGACAAAGTCGGTTATAGCGAAGAATATTCTTACGATGAGCACAGCCGTGTTGCTCAGATTCGAACGCCAGCAGGCATTACCTCGTATCAATGGGGAGCACTCGCGCAACAAGAAGCAGTCATCTTTCCCGATGGCAGCCATATTTCTTACGAATACGATCAACAACGTAACCTGACTAAATTAGTTCGGAGTGACGGCTTAGAGTTCGAATTCCTGTATGACGATGAAGGCCAGCTGTCAGGAACTGTCGGGTTTGATAATCTACAAAGCCAATTTGATTATGATCATATGGGGCGAATCCATCGTAAGCAAGTCGCCGATAGGACGGTGCTGTATCGCTATGACGCTGCGGGTTATCTCAAGCACGTCAAAGCAGGAAATGGTAGCAGTATTGTAGAGAACCACTTCAATTATACGCTTGGTGGGCGACTTACTTTCGCATCCAATCGCCATCACACATTGCAATACCAATACTCTTCATTCGGGCATTTAACAAAGCGCATTCAAGGCCAGTTTGAGATAACGCAGGAGTTTAACAGAGTTGGCCAACGCGTATCTCAGGTACTGCCAGATAATACGGAGCTGAACTTCTCTTATGATCGATATGGGCGTTTTTCAGCGATTCGGTTTGGAAACCTAGATTTACCTCAAATCAAATTTCATTACGATGAAATGGGACGAGTTTCCCAAATTGAAACGGCATATTTTAATGAGCGCATCATTTATGATGGTGTTGGTCGTTTGGTTGAACAGCATTGGCCAGATAGAGAGAAAAAGTACGTTTACAATGCGCAAAACCGTATTTCATCAATCATTGATAATACGGCAGGAGCAACACACTATCAGTACGATGCCTTAGGGCAACTTAAACGAGTCAATGCTTCCGGAGATGTGACTAAATTTGAATACGATAGTTTTGGCAATCCTACTTTGCCAACTTCAGAGGTATTCGCTGATCGTATTGAAGTACACGATGGTGTCAGGTTCAAATATGACGCGCAAGGAAACCAGACAAAACGTGAGGGGCAAGGACACGTTCAGACTCGCGTATTTGATGCGTTAAATCAGCTC
This sequence comes from Vibrio sp. Vb1127, assembly GCF_033338735.1. Lineage (NCBI taxonomy): Bacteria > Pseudomonadati > Pseudomonadota > Gammaproteobacteria > Vibrionales > Vibrionaceae > Vibrio > Vibrio sp. Vb1127. The sequence goes on from NZ_JAWOTF010000002.1 coordinate 421,499, forward strand.
ATTGAAGTTCACACCGACGATGGTATCAGTCAATATGAATATGATGCATTAGGGCGCAGAACGAAAAAAATTACACAAAAAGGCGTTACGGAGTTCCTGTGGGAAGGTGAACGTTTAATTGGTGAACGCTCTTCAGGTGCTTTCCGTTGGTACCTATATCAACCCGAAACTTACACGCCAGTGGCACTGCTAGAAAATGACGTTACTTATTGGTACCAGTGCGATCAAGTTGGTAAACCAGAGCGACTGATCGATTGCGAAGGGAATGTTGTATGGAGTGCCAGCTACGATGCTAACGGCTTTGCTCATGTACATATTGAAAATGTAGCAAATCCACTGCGTTTTCAAGGACAGTACTTCGATCAAGAAACCAACTTACATTACAACCTCGCTCGGTATTACGATCCTAAACTAGGACGTTTTATCCAACAAGATCCGATATCTATTGCTGGTGGTATTAATCATTACCAATATGCAGTCAACCCTATCCAGTGGATTGATCCAACAGGTTTCCTTTGTGAAGAAGGGCTAAAACGCTTGGGTCAAATGTTGGCAGAGTATCAGGCGCAAAGCGATGTTCCCCAAGAGGTTTGCGATCAGATTTTAGAAGCAGCAAAAGAGTCATCCGTCGGAGAAGATGGCGTTCGATCGCAAGTCAAAATCCGAAAACCCAAAGGTAAAAATCATATTCGATATGAATACGATTTAGACCATATTGATTGCGAGAGAAACGAGATTACTTTTTATCGTCATATCAATCATTCAGATGGCACCAGACACGAAGTGCAGTATGTTGTTGGGATTGAGGAGTTTGTAAATGCGCATGTTTTTGACTCAGAGAAAGTTGGTGGAGAGGAAGGTTGCACGATCTTCACTGAAGATCTTGTGCTGAATAAAGCAGAGTATAAAGAAAACTCAGAACTCAATATGAGTGATTATGAGCTAACAGAAAGAAACAAAGCAAAAATTGATGAATGCTTGAAAGAGCGTCAAGAGGCAATGGACGCTCGATCTGGCGAAGAGGGATATAACGCTCAAATTGGTAATATTAACCAACAGTCTGCAAAAATAGGTGAGTTGGCCGCGGATGACTTTGTCCGGAGTAAACGTCCTAATGCTAAGCTGCTTCATCCCAAAGATATTGGAACCTCAATTTCGAAGCCGGGCGACTTTGATATGGTTTACAAGGTGGAAGAGCCACCACCAGGCGAAATTATAATTGTTGAGGCTAAAGGTGGCAGCAGTTCGCTCGGTAGCCGTAAAATTGGCAATGAAGCATATCAACAAGGGACAAGCAAATATGCGGCGGAAATCGTTAAATTAATGTCTGAACAAAAAGCTGGTACAACAGAAAGAGCTGCTGCAGACGAAATTACATCAGCAGTGCAAGATGATATTCCAGTCAGGTATTTACATACCCAAGCAGAAATTGATGCTTCAGATGGCGTATCTAAAGTGAATGTAAAAGAGTTTGATATTAGCCTCGAAGAATTAGGTTAAGGGAAGTAAAGTTAGTATGAAAAAGATAAATAGAAAAGCAGCCTACGAGTTGAATACTGAGGAACTTAATTACTATACAAAACAAATAGAAAAAAACTTAGAGAAAAGAAAACATCGTATCACAATAAAGCGAGAAAACTTGATATATCTAACAGACGGGGTTTGGGAGCAAGTTAGGTTATATACTTTATTTCCAGTGTCTGAACTAAATGACCGAATAGGAACGCTGCGTCTATTTGAAGCCTCGATAATGCAAGCTAGCTATCATCGACTGGCTCAAAAACCTGAAAGCTCTTTGACGGTTAAGGTACCTGATCATCCTGAAATAACTTGGAAAGGCGAAGGTATTTTAAAAACAGGTTTCATTTGCCCCTCAATGTGGCTAGATGCGTATTTTACCTCTGTCATCGTTCGTGACAAAGCTAGCATGGACGTATTGGCAAACTTTCCTATTTCTTTGATGAGACAGAGCTCTACCAAAGCGGGTGAGCTGTCTTATATGCTAGTAGACGTCATTCAGTCGTTCCACAATCGCACATCAGATTATCCTGATAAGCTGGTTTCAGCAATGGACGCGGCGGTAGCTCAAGGAGATAACTGGGCGTTGGAAATTGCGATGGGGATCCTAGAAACCTTCGCAGCGCTCACTACTAATATTGGTTATGATTTTGAGGAAGCGCTCGTTAAAAACCTACAGTTCCAAGAGAAATATCATCTTAGAGAATTAGGACCAGATAGGATAGGCATCAGAACTTTTATCAACTTCCCTCTGCTTGGCATGGCTTGCATGTGGTACGACAAAGGCAACCGTCTATCTGTTGAAACTGGTTGGCTTCCTCCCTATCTTGTCGAAGGACGTTGGTTAGAAGATGTAAAAGCAGGGAAGATCACTCGATAAACCCCTTTAGTTAGCAATTCAGTATATAAGCCACCTCTCATGAGGTGGCTTTTACGTTTTGTTGAGCTATATGGTGCGCATTATGTTGGTGCACTAAAACCATATTGGTGCACTTATTAGCGTGTTAAGCACCATTTCAAGAATGCGTAGTTTTATTAAAGTTCATACAAAACAATAAATTAAAGTGTAAGTGTTAGAAATGTAAATTGTGGAATGAGAATTGCTCTGTTAGACGCTCTATAAATTAAGTTCACCAAATTGGTGATGAGCCTAACTTTGATGCACAGGATAAGTGCGCTACAGATCAACGGAGACAATCATAATGAGTGTAACTGCCAATCAGGTACACGGCGCTGTACAAACTCTCACGCAAAGTTCCGACACACTTTTCTTACTACTTGGCGCAATCATGGTTTTTTTGATGCATGCTGGTTTTGCTTTTCTTGAAGTAGGAACCGTGCGCCAAAAGAACCAAGTTAATGCTTTAGTTAAAATCTTGGCCGATTTCGGTATTTCCGCCATTGCGTATTTTTTCATTGGATACTGGGTCGCTTATGGCGGCACCTTCTTTGCCGATGCAGAGACGTTATCTCAAGGCAATGGTTACGAGTTGGTGAAGTTCTTTTTCTTGCTGACTTTCGCTGCAGCGATTCCTGCTATTGTTTCTGGTGGTATTGCAGAACGAGCTCGTTTTTATCCGATTCTAATCGCAACATTTTTCACTGTCGGCATCGTATACCCGTTATTTGAGGGAATGATCTGGAACGGAAACTTTGGTGTTCAAGCTTGGTTTGAAAATACCTTTGGTTATGGCTTCCACGATTTTGCAGGTTCAGTCGTTGTGCATGGTGTTGGCGGCTGGATAGCGCTTGTTGCCGTCGTGTTTTTGGGCATGAGAAAAGGCAGAGTTCGAGCAGGAAAGCACACCAACTTTGCACCTTCGAATATTCCATTTTTGGCCTTGGGAGCTTGGATCTTATGTGTGGGGTGGTTTGGCTTCAACGTCATGTCAGCTCAAACTGTGTCAGGCATAAGTGGCTTGGTGGCTATGAACTCATTGATGGCAATGGTCGGAGGCATTGTCGCGTCATTGTTGGCTGGTAAGAATGACCCTGGCTTTATTCATAACGGCCCACTGGCTGGCTTGGTTGCTGTATGTGCGGGCTCAGACTTAATGCATCCTATCGGTGCTTTAGTGACAGGTGCGATTGCTGGCGTGCTATTTGTTTATCTTTTTACCCACCTACAAAACAAAACCAAGATTGATGATGTGCTGGGTGTCTGGCCTTTACACGGTGTATGTGGCGCTTGGGGTGGTATTGCCGCTGGGATTTTTGGTCAAAGCGCATTGGGTGGGCTAGGTGGCGTGAGCATTATCGTTCAGCTTCTAGGAACGCTTTTGGGCCTTTCCATCGCAGCGCTTGGTGCACTTGTAGTCTACGGTGCGATTAATACCAGTATGGGACTGAGGCTTTCAGAAGAAGACGAATTCAATGGCGCTGACCTAGCCATTCATAAAATATCTTCGACCAACGAGGATTGAGGCCAATATGGGAGCGGCATAAAGCCGCTCTTTTAGCAATTGTCTTTCTTGGCTTGGCCCGGAGGACAGAAATTACCATTACCTCGATGGTCATCATCATTGGTGCTGACTCTTACCTTTACATCATCGACTTCGCCTTCAACATTGGTAAGTTGACAGCCTGCCAAAGTCAGAAGCAATGTAAACGTTAGAGATACTTGTCTCATTGCTGTTCCTCTTAAATTGTAATTCTAATAGTGACCATTACGACTATGGTCTAATCCATATTACTACTGTTGCTATTCTTTCAGTGTTAAGCTAATGAAAAAACAGCAAGGATGAGTTATGAATTTCCCTTATAGAAATATTGTAGTACTTACTGGTGCAGGTATCTCGGCCGAATCTGGTATTCAAACATTTCGTGCGCAAGATGGCCTATGGGAGAATCACCGTATCGAAGATGTAGCAACGCCTGAAGGGTTTGCTCACGATCCGGACCTTGTTCAAGACTTTTACAACCAACGCCGCAAGAAACTTCAAGATAATGCGATAAAGCCTAATGCAGCGCATGAAGCATTAGGTCGTTTAGAGGCTGAGTTAGAAGGTAAAGTGACGGTCATCACTCAAAATATAGACAACCTTCACGAAAGAGGCGGCAGTCAGAATGTGATTCACATGCATGGTGAGTTGCTCAAGGCGCGCTGTAGTGAATCTAACCAAGTAGTAGAGCACAATGAGGACATTAAGACAGGCGAACTTTGTCACTGTTGTCAGATCCCTTCACAAATGCGACCACATATTGTTTGGTTTGGTGAAATGCCACTGCGAATGGGTGATATCTACGCGTCATTAGAAGAAGCAGATTTGTTTATTTCTATTGGGACTTCTGGCGTTGTGTATCCCGCAGCAGGTTTTGTTCATGATGCAAAAATGCACGGCGCACATACCATTGAAATTAACCTAGAACCTAGTGCGGTAGAAAGTGAATTTGAGGAAAAACGCTACGGAAAAGCAAGCGTTGAGGTTCCAAAATTAGTTGACGAGATACTGGCTCTAGAAGGAAAAGAAAGAGCGTAATAACTTCAACAGGAAGAGTTTTTGTCTTGTCATTAAGAACAAAAAAGCGGCTCATGAGCCGCTTTTTCATATCTTTAAAACTAACGAATTAGTTGTTCACTTTTAGCTTTTGGAAGTACTCATCGTACATTACGCTCGCTTCGCCAACTTCATCTTGCCAAGTACCGCTGTCCATCACTTCTTGTGGTGGGAAGATGCTTGGATCATTAGCAAATTCTTTCGGTAGCAGATCGTGTGCCGTTTTAACTGGCGTAGGATAACCAATCTCTAGTGCAATCTTAGCTGCGTTCTCAGGACGTAGTAGGAAATCGATCATCTTATGAGCTGCGTCAACGTTCTTCGCACCAGCTGGAATTGCTAGGCTGTCCATCCAGAAGATAGTGCCTTTTTCTGGCCAGATGATGTCGATGTTCGCACCTTCTTGACGAGCCATGTATGCAGAACCGTTCCAAAGCATGCCTAGTGAAACTTCACCCGCAAGGTAAGGGTTTGCAGGAAAGTCTGAGTTAAATACTAATACGTTTGGCATTAGCTTTTTCAGTTCTTCGTAAGCGGCTTTGATTTCTTCTGGGTTAGTCGTGTTTGGTGAGTAACCAAGCTTAGTCAATGCAATGTGGAATACTTCGCGAGAATCATCCATCAGCATTAGTTGACCTTCCCACTTACTATCCCAAAAATCATCCCACTTAGTAACCGATGATTTGTCTAGCATGTCAGCATTGATACCAATACCGGTCGCACCCCAAATGTATGGGATAGAGTAGTTGTTGTTCGGATCGAACGGTTTGTTTAGGAAGTTAGTATCAAGATCGGCAAAATGAGATAATTTCTCTTTGTCGATCTGTTGTAGCATGCCTTCTTTACGCATTTTAGAGACGAAATAGGTAGACGGTACTACCAAGTCGTAACCAGAACCTTGAGTTTTTAGTTTTGCGTACATACTCTCGTTAGATTCGTATGTAGAGTAAATAACTTTGATTCCGGTTTCTTTTGTAAAGTCTTCAAGAACTTCGTTTGGAATGTATTCCGACCAGTTGTAGAAATACAGTTCTTGATCAGCAGCCATTGCAGGGGTAGCGATGAGCGTCGCTGCACATAGAGCGCTTGCGTAGAATTTACTTTTCATTTGTTTTCCGTTTTGTTTCGCGATTGGACAAGTCAATACTAGCTGGAGTTATCGAGTTGAGCCAAATCGCAGTAAGCACAAATATGTTCATTTAGCTTGAATATCGTTGTCTCCTTGTTATGAGACGATAAATCTATGATACCAAGACAAATAAACCTAGCAACGCGCGATTATATCAGCCTAAGACAAAAATAGGCAGCGTATTGCTGCCTATTTTCCTATGGTTGATGACTTGTTACACAAGCTAGATTATTGTCCCGCTTTCAGCTTGAGGAAATAATCTTCGTACTTAACGGTTAGATCACCAACCGCATCTTGCCATTCAACGCGGTCAAGGTCTTCTTGAGAAGGGAACAGTGGGGCAACGTCTTTAAACTTAGCATTCGATTCTTCCACCGCCGTTAGGTAGCCAGTATCACGAGAGATTTGCTCTGCGATTTCTGGGCGCAGTAGGAAGTCAATCATCTTGTGAGCGGCTTCTACGTTCTTCGCACCGGAAGAGATAGCGAAGTTATCAACCCAGCCGATACCGCCTTCTTTAGGAAAAACGAGTTTAAGGTTCAGGCCTTCACTTTGTGCCGCTGCGGCGCTACCGTTCCAAAGCATACCAACGCCCACTTCACCAGACATGTAAGGTGCGCCAGGGTTGTCAGAGTTGAAAACTAAAACGTTAGGCATCAACTTTTGTAGCTCAGCGTACGCTTCATCGATTTGCTTAGGGTCTTTTGAGTTACCTGAGTAGCCAAGTTTACGCAGAGCGATATGGAACACTTCACGAGTGTCGTCCATCAACATTACTTGACCTTCAAGCTCAGGCTTCCATAGGTCAGCCCAGCTTTGGAAGTCGTTTGGATCGTACATATCTGCGTTAACCGCTAGGCCTGTAATCGCAACAACGTGTGGGATAGAGTAGTCGTTACTTGGATCGTAAGGCTTGTCTAGGTAGTTTTTATCTAGGTTGCCGAAGTTTTTCAGCTTAGTCTTATCGATCTTTTGTAGCATGCCTTCGTCACGCATCTTCGCCACGAAGTACGTTGAAGGTACTACTAGGTCATAACCTTGGTTATGGGTTTTTAGCTTTGCATACAAAGTTTCGTTCGACTCGTAAGTCGAGTAGATCACTTTGATGCCAGTTTCTTTAGTAAATTGCTCTAGGATATTACTGTTGATGTAAGGACCCCAGTTCATAAATACTAGTTCTTTATCATCCGCTGTCGCTGTACCAGAGAACAGAGAAAGCGCACATGCACTACCAGCTAATAGAGTAGCCCATTTTTTCATTGACGTTAGCTCCAAACCAAACGTTGTCCAATTTTGGACGATAGATAGAAAAACAGAATGGCATGTAACCATTCTGTTTCGTGATGTTAACAGGTGCGGATTCTACTTCACTTTTTCTCTTGCTAGCAACTGAGAAATTACTACCAAGACCAAAGAAACAATCAACATCACCGTTGCTAGGGCGTTCACTTCCGGTGAAATGCCCACCTTAACCATGGAGTAAATCTTCAATGGCAAGATTTCGTATGTTGGACCCGTTACAAACGAGCTGATGATCACATCGTCCAAAGACAGGGTAAAGCTCAATAACCAACCTGCGGCAACCGCTGGTTTAGCGAGAGGAAGGATGATCTGTTTCAAGATAACCCACTCGCTTGCACCAAGGTCTTTTGCTGCTTCCAACATTTTCACATCAAAGCCATTTAAGCGGCTGTATACAGTTACCACAACGAATGGTAGACAAAAGGTGATGTGAGCAATCAATAGTGTAAAGAAGCCAAGCTGTGCGCCTAATACTAGGAACAGAGCAAGTAATGAAATCGCCATTACAATATCGGGAGACATCATCACGACAAACAGCATGCCGTTTACCGCACCTTTACCTTTGAACGAGTAACGGAATAGGGCAACGGCCGTTAAGCTACCAATGATGGTTGCTGCTGTCGCTGAGAATACCGCTACGTTCAATGAATGCCATGCAGCTTGCATTAGGCTGTCGTTATTTACTAAGGTTTCGTACCATTTCGTGGTGAAACCACCCCATTTCATACCAAATTTGTTGGCATTAAATGAGTTAACAATTAAGACGATGATTGGCAGATACAAAAATGCATACACCAGCGCCATAAAGCTAAATCTAACTGTGCGTCCCATTAGTCTAGCTCCACTTTCTTATTCAATAGTTTGCCTGCTCTGTAGTAAGCGTAAAGCATCACAGCCATTGCGAAGGTGAGGGCGATACTGGTCGCAGCACCAAATGGCCAGTCACGAGCGTTCAATACTTGGCTCTTAATAACGTTACCAATCAGTAGGTTCTTCGCACCACCAAGAAGGTCAGAGATGTAGAACATACCTAGTGCTGGTAGCAGAACCAACAAACAACCACCGATAATGCCAGGCATTGTCAGAGGTAGAATCACTTTCGTAATGGTTTGGAACTTGTTCGCACCAAGATCTTTCGCCGCCTCGATATAAGTGTTGTCCAACTTCTCGATTGCCGAGTAAAGCGGCAGAATCATAAATGGAAGCAGGATGTACACAAGACCAATCATTACTGCTGTTTCGGTGTACATAATACGTAATGGCTTATCGATGATTTCCATCGCCATTAATGATTTGTTCAAAATACCTTGTGTACCCAGAACAATCTTCAGGCCGTAAGTACGGATAAGAGAGTTTGTCCAAAAAGGTACGATAACTAAGAACAACATGAATGGGCGCCATTTCTCTGGCATTTTCGCTATGATGTAAGCAAATGGGTAACCAATTACTAAACACAACAACGTCGCCACGATCGCCATGTAGAACGAGTGCATCAGCACTTTCGCATACAAGGGGTCGAGTAGACGTAAGTAGTTGTCGAAAGTAAATGTCATTTCGATTAAGTTTGCTTCATCACGCGTTAAGAAACTCGTACCGATAATCATCACATTTGGTACCAACACGAAAAGTGTTAACCAACCGACGATTAAGGTAATGATCGCGTTTTGAAGATTAATCTTCTTGCTTATCATTGAGGACTACCTCCCAGCTCTCAACCCAAGTGATAGCGACTTTCTGGCCAAGTGAGTGGTCCACATCAGGATCATCTTCGTTAAAGAATTCGCTAACCATTACACGCATGCCCGAATCCAATTGGATAACTGAATCAAGCGTCATACCTTTATAGGTACGCTCTGTTACGTGACCTACGATGCCTTTTTCTTCAGACTCTTTGATCTCTTCGATACGTAAGTCTTCTGGGCGAAGTAGTACTTGCAGTTTTTCACCTGCTTGCGCTTCCTGATCGTAGTAAACAACAGATTCGACACCTTCGATTTCTGCACGGATACGTTTCTCGTCGATACGCTCTAGCATGGTTGCGTTGAATACGTTGATCTCACCGATAAAGCGAGCAACAAATAGGTTCTTCGGCTCTTCGTAAATCTCACGTGGAGAACCATCCTGCTCGATAACACCATCGCGCATTACAATAATGCGGTCAGACATCGATAGGGCTTCTTCCTGATCGTGCGTAACGAAGATAAAGGTAATACCAAGTTGACGCTGAAGCTGTTTAAGCTCGATTTGCATTTGCTTACGCAGTTTGTAATCAAGTGCCGATAGAGATTCATCTAGCAGCAGTACTTTTGGTTTGTTAACAACCGCACGCGCAATGGCGATACGTTGTTGCTGACCACCAGAAAGCTGATGAGGCTTACGCTGTGCCATTTTTTCTAGGCGCACCATGCGTAGCGCTTCCATTACTCGTGGTTCAATGTCCGCAGTAGGCGTTTTCTGCATACGAAGGCCAAAAGCGACATTCTCATATACGGTCATGTGTGGAAACAATGCGTAACTTTGAAATACCGTGTTGACGTGCCTTTGCTCTGCAGGAACCTGTGTTACATCCTGGTCATCCAAAATAATTTGACCGTTATCTGCCGTTTCAAAACCTGCAATCATGCGTAAAACTGTTGTCTTACCACAACCAGAAGGCCCGAGAATCGTCAGAAATTCACCATGATTAACATCCAGATTTAAATTACCGATGATTTCCTTACCATCGAAACTTTTACTAATACCAGATAAACGAATAACTGGCTTTCCTGCTTGCGGTTTTGCGTTCAACGTCTGTATTTCCCCCACGTTCAAGCCGGGATTATCCCAGCTGATGTGACACTAACCATTCACTTTTGAGGCGCGCATCATAATCACCAAAAGTGTGAAATTAAAGCATTTTCTTATCTTGAAACAGAAATAATTTTGCAGGAAAAAGCCATCATTCCTTACCATACTGTTTTTATGAGATTAATTGGCATCTAGACACAGTTTGATAGCACTAAACTTTGTTCAACAATTGTTTCAATTTCATGACCTTGAAAGTGGTCAATTATCAACCATACAGTTGAGATTGCAAGGATTGTAGGTGAGTTGTGATGTTAGATGTGGAAAGATTTCTTTATAATGACGATTACATTAATTGACTGGAATTCCAGTCAAAATTTTACAAGTTAGTCTTGGATAAACTATGAACGACGATTTTGAGAAAGATTTCAATCTTGGGGGGAGTGTAGAGCGAGCTTTGTCTGGCAACTACGAGCTTAAAGCTGGCGCGGTTTTTAACGAAGCTTGGCGAGCAACCATCCAGCACTTTTTATCATTTTCTCCTGCCATTATTGTATTGCTTTTTGTCCAGTTAGGTATTTTCTATATTGCATTAAAACTGCAGTTGGGCGATTTGACCGTTATTCTTGATGCGTTTGAGAACCCAGAGTCGTTCACAAACGATATTGTGTCTTCTATTTATGTCGCGAATTTCAGTTATGAGGTGATTAGCGCACCAATTTATGCGGGGATCAGCTTGATGGCTATGAGCCATGTCGCCGGCCTGAAGACTAAGTTGCGCCATGTTGGAAAGGGGTTGCAGTTCACCATTCCTGTTATTCTAGCAACGCTCATGAGCTTAATGCTACAAGGTGTGGTTGGTATGATTTTTCCTTTACTGTCGCTGTATCTTTCCTTGGCATTTAGTCACTCTATTTTGTTGATTTGTGAGAAAAGGGTGCCACCAATGCAAGCGTTGCTGTTATCACTTCGCGCAATCAACAAGAAGATTTTTGTGGTCGCGGGGCTTTACTTAGGCGTGATGTTAATGTTTATTATTGCAGCAATGTTCTACGGTATTGGCTTGATTTTTGTGCTGCCATTCTTCTTCCATTTGAAAGGCATACTCTACCGCGAAATGTTTGGAATTAAGCTTAAGATCGTTACAACACAGAAAAACGATAATGATCACGATGGTAACTCACAGGTGTTTGATGCCTAATTCTTTGAAATCAATAAGTTTACGAGTGGCGGCAACCTGTATAGCCGCCACTTTTATTTCTATAGGCCCATATTTACACTACGAGAAACAGTTTAAATATGTGGAAAATCCTGACGTACTCTCTGGCAAGATTAAGCATGTCGATTTATCACACTTGCCATACATCGGTGATATCCCAGACTTCAATTCAATAAAAGATACGAAAGAGAAAAAAGCTGCTTTTTTTGATTTTTTAAGGCCTAAAATTGCTCTTGAGAATCAACGAATTCGTCATGAGCGTGCCTTTCTTACCTCTTTAAAGGTGGGACAAGTGACGCAAGAACAACAAGAGTATGCTCAGCGGTTATCATCTCTGTATTCGTTGCCCTTGAGTAACGATAAGATTGATCAAGCATGGCTAGACGAGATGCTTGTGCGAGTGAACGTCTTACCTGAAGCCTTGGTTCTAACTCAAGCGGCAAATGAATCTGCGTGGGGCACTTCTCGTTTTGCTACTCAAGCAAACAACTTGTTCGGCCAATGGTGTTATAAAAAGGGCTGTGGAATTGTTCCAGCGCAACGTGGCGCTAACAAAGTTCATGAAGTTGAAAAATTCGATTCTGTACAACAGTCTGTTCATGGCTACTTTATGAATGTTAATCGAAACCCAGCGTATGCAGACCTGCGTGAAATCAGAACATCTCTGGCTGAAAAGAACAAGGGCTTGTTAACGGTTGCAACCGCGTCAGAGTTAACGCATGGGTTGCTAGCCTATTCTGAACGTGGCATCGCCTATGTACACGATCTTCGCGCTATGATTCGTCATAACAACGCCTACTGGACGCAATAAAATAACGGATAAAATGAAAAAGTTAAGCCTAAGTCTATTGGGAAGTGCGGCGCTAATTCTTGTATCGCCGATAACCCAAGCTCAAGAGTACATGTTCACGTACTCAAAGTTATACACTCAACTAAAAAACAACAATAAAGAAGGGCATGACGATGTGAAAGTTGGTGTCTTTTTTGTGGACGCAAAAACTAAACAAATTTGTACGATAGAAAAAGCTTGGATGGAAAAAGAAGAGCACTATGAAGAGTTTGTTATCCCTGCTTCACAAGAGTTGCCTTTACCTGTTGATAAAAACTTAAAGTCAGCGAATCCGTTGGTTTTTATCGATACCCCAAAAGATACACGTTGCGATTACTCACTTGTCGTGATGACCAAAGAACCATTACAGGGTAACGTTTCTTACGAGCAACTTAAGCCTCTTCTACCTCAAATGCAGACGATGCTGGAAGATTTAGGCGGTATGTTTGCGGGTTGGTTTACACCGGAAGTTCAAGGTGTGACGATGGAGTTTGCAAATCAACTGAATGATAAAGTGATTTTCTCAAACGGAACCGAAAAGCCAATTGTCAATGGCAAGATACAAGTCGCACTAAGTGAAATAGGGCAAGGTGGCACAATGACACTACCAGAACCGACGATGCGAGTGTTACCTTATCTACCTAACGCAAAGAAATGAACACTGAACGTTTAGAAAGGGCTGCAATCGCAGCTCTTTTTTAATTTTGACCGTAACTAAAGTATCTTTCACACTCTTTTCTTAAAGACTCAATAAGACAAACATTTAATCCTGCGTAAAAAGCTCGTATAATCCACGCCCCAAAGAAACCCATGTTAGGAAGTCCTAGTCGATTTATCGGCGATGTGAGAGCCCGCAATGAACCAAATAGATACAAGAAAAGAAACCCTAGAATTCAACAAGCTTCAGAAACGCCTAAGAAGACATGTTGGAAATGCCATTACTGATTACAACATGATCGAAGAAGGCGATGTTGTAATGGCATGTATTAGCGGTGGTAAAGATTCATTCGCGATGCTTGATATCCTGCTGAATCTTCAAAAAGCCGCACCGATCAAATTTGAAGTGGTTGCGGTAAACCTAGACCAAAAACAACCGGGCTTCCCTGAGCACATTCTGCCAGAGTATTTCGAAACACTGAACATCCCTTACTATATCGTCGATAAGGACACGTATTCCGTCGTAAAAGAGAAGGTACCAGAAGGCAAAACCACTTGTGGTCTGTGTTCACGCCTGCGACGTGGTACGCTGTATTCATTTGCAGAGAAGATTGGTGCAACTAAGCTTGCGCTAGGTCATCACATGGATGACATCGTCGAAACAATGTTCTTGAATATGTTCCACGGCTCTCGCCTTAAAGCGATGCCACCAAAGCTACGCTCTGATGATGGTCGTAACGTGGTCATTCGTCCATTGACTTACTGTCGTGAAAAAGATTTGATCAAATACGCTGAGCACAAGGATTTCCCAATAATTCCGTGTAACCTTTGTGGCTCTCAAGAGAACCTTCAGCGTCAATCTATAAAAGCAATGTTGATTGAATGGGATAAGAAGACGCCAGGGCGTGTGGAGGCAATTTTTAAATCAATTCAAAACGTAAGCCCAAGCCAACTAGCAGACCGCGAATTGTTCGACTTTGTTAACTTACCGCTAGATCGTGAAGGTAACCGCGAAGAGTATGAATTTAATGAGGCTGTCGTTTCTTCGACGAATATTGATGAATCGATGTTCATCGATGTTACGAACATCTAACTCGTAAAAAAGGAGGTCAATTAGACCTCCTTTTTTGTACCCAACGCTTTAACTGTTCCCAAACAAAAATCCCCCTGTATTGGGGGGATTTATTAGCGCTTATTTGAAAGCGCTCAATACATAGCGATACTAAGGAGAGATTAGGTTGCTGTATGTGGGTCGAGAGGGCTAATATAGCCTTTTGGTTTTAGAGCCAACACGTCGCAATTTATTTTATCAATTACGTGCTCCGCTGTATTACCAATAAAGACAGCCGAAAGCCCTGTTCGCCCTGTGGTACCTAAAATAACCATTGCTGCGTTCAAGCGCTCTGCAGCTGCCGGAATGACATCTTCAGGTAAACCTTGCTCAACTATCGTTTGTTCTTCATCAAGACCATGTTTTTGGCGTAGTGCTTTCATAGCCGTTAAATGATGACCTCGCACTGCATCGGTATAAGTCGTTGGGTCAAATTCAGGAAGTTCAATCGTAATATTCGCCGGTGTAACGGGGTAGGCGTTAACAAGATATGGCTTGGCCTCAAGCCGAGTGGTGATTTCTTTTAATCGCTCGACCATCGTATCGTTGAGATCAATATGAGTCGGGTTTTCTGAGCCCACATGTACTGAGGCAAGGATACTTGCTTGTTCCGGCCAAGCAGCATTCTTAATAAGAAGCACTGGAATAGGGCATTTTCGCAACAAGTGCCAATCTGTCGGTGTGAAAATGACAGACTCTAAAACATCATGCTTACGTGTGCCTTTGATGACTAGGTCATGATTGCCTGCATAGACTTCAGCAATAATCGCCTCATAAGGGCGGTTGTGCCAGACAACACAAACATCAAAGTCGAAGCCATCGTTTAGGTATGGTTGAGCAATTTTACGCATCCACTGCTCACGCTGATGAATGACACCTCGACGCATAGCATCTCTTTCATCCACTGATAGCATTGACGTCATGTCATACGAGAAATCGTAAATGGATAAAAAGAAAGTGATTCGGCTTCTAGATACACTTTTCTGAGCTAATTGAACAGCTCTTGCAAGTGCGGGCTGCTCATCATTATTGATGTCAGCTACAACAAGGATCTTACTGTATATACTCATAACTAAGCCCACTTCTATTGCAAAACCAGATACTGAATGTAAATTAAATCAGTATTTTGGAGTACTCACCGTACATTTTTACTGTAGCTTAGTTTGGAGAACTTTTTGAGGACTTTCGAAAGGAATTTATGAGAAATATGATGTAGCTCATTTTCGAGCTACATCAATAATTAGGGTGTATTATTCTTTAGTTACACCAGCAAGTTCCATCAATGCATCGTGGTCTAAGATAGTGATATATTTACCTTTTACGCTTAGGATCTCAGATTTCTGGAAACGACCTAACAAACGACTGATCGTTTCGACTGTAAGACCAAGGTAGTTGCCAATATCACCACGAGTCATAGTTAAACGAAACTCTCTAGGGCTGAAGCCACGCTGAGAAAAACGCGTTGATAGGTTGTAAAGGAAAGCAGCTAGTCGCTCTTCTGCGTTCTTTTTAGAAAGAAGCAAAATCATTTCCTGATCACCTTTAATTTCGTTACTCATCAAACGCATGATTTGCTGGCGAAGCTTAGGCATTTTACCCGATAGATCGTCTAAAATTTCGTATGGGATTTCACATACCATTGACGTTTCGAGTGCTTGAGCAAAGCTAGGGTGGGAGTCACCAGTGATAGCATCGAAACCGACTAAGTCTCCAGCTAAGTGAAACGCTGTGATTTGCTCATCACCTTGCTCTGTGATCGTATAGCTCTTGATGGTACCAGAGCGGATAGCGTATAGCGATTTTAGCTCATCACCGGCCTTAAAAAGCTCTTGTCCTTTTTGAATAGGCTTCTTACGTTCGATGATTTGGTCAAGCTGGTCAAGTTCTGCCTCATTTAGAGTGAACGGGATACACAGTTGACTAATGCTACAATCTTGGCAATGAATGGCGCAACCGCCTGATTGGATACGCTTTGTTGCAGGTTTTTCAGAAATCATAACAACCTTTCACTATTTGATATACATCAATATTTTAGCATCGCTTAATCTTAAAGGGTAGCAAAAATGTCACCTCAATAGAGTTTAACGTTATATGAAACCGAGTAACGCTAAGGCTCCTACAGCGGTATACGTACCATAGCCAATAAGGATTAATGCTGAAATATTTCTAAATATTAATGATTTTTGTAATTTCTGAAAATGATTGGCACCGTATCCAATAATAAGCATTGCAGGTAGTGTTCCGAGCCCAAACGCAAGCATAATTAGGCCGCCGTTCATCGCACTACCAGAAACCGCCGACCAAGTAAGCGCTGAATAAACTAAGCCACATGGTAACCAACCCCAAATAAAGCCAAATGGCAACGCGTGAAGAGGATGCTTTAGTGGCAACAGATTCTTCCCTGCCGGCGAGATAAAGCGCCAGATATACTGCCCTAGCTTTTCTATTAAAAGTAAGCCTTGCCACCATTTAGCAATATACAGCGCGACCAGAATCATGAATAAGGCCGCAATCAGCCTTAACCAAGCAAGAGAGTGCGTTAACCCACTAAGTTCAGATAAACCTGATATAGCACCACCGACTAATGCTCCTATTAAGGTATAACTGATCAATCGTCCGAGGTTGTAGAAGAGGGGGATAAGAGGGGTAGTTTTATTTTTAGCAGAAGAGCCCATGGTAAGCAGAGACGCGATACCACCACACATACCCATACAATGACCGGCTCCTACTAAGCCGATCATCAACGCACCGATAAAATCAGGAGTCATAAAGGTCGCTACTTTTTATCACTATTAGATTGGTCTTCTTCGTCGAGAAGAATGTTGTGCCCTTGCCGTTCAAGATCTTCAAACTGATCGCTTCTTACTGCCCAAAGAAAAACGGCGACAGCAACACAAACGAGAACGATAGCGATGGGAATCAATATATAAAGACTTTCCATGTTTGCTTTCTCTACTTATTTCTCTTTGAGCAGGCGCAAAGAGTTAGATACAACGATAATTGAGCTTGCAGACATGCCAACTACTGCAATGTAGGGAGCCACTAAACCTGCGACCGCCAAAGGCAAAATTAACAGGTTGTAACCCAAAGACCAAGCCAAGTTTTCTCGAATAATCTTTCTTGTACGCAGTGCAAGCAAACGTGCTTCTAGTAGCTTTTCGAGATTATCCCCAAGTAACGTCATATCTGCAGAAGCTTTAGCGACATCTGTACCACCGCCCATTGCGACAGAAAGGTGAGCTCCGGCGAGAGTCGGCGCGTCATTGATTCCATCACCAACCATCATAGTGATACTGTTTTCGTCCAAGCTCTTAAGGTATGCAAGCTTATCTTCTGGCTTTGCTGACGCGACGATGTGATCGATACCAATTTCATTCGCCACTGGTTGGGCGTTTGAGAGAGAATCACCAGTTAGCAGGGTTGTCTTAATTCCAGCGTCAGCAAAACGTTGAATAAAGGCTTTGCTTTCTTTTCGGATAGGGTCGCGGTAGTAAAAGCTAGCGACATGCTTGCCATCAACCGACAGATAGACCGCCTGGCTTTCACCACTTTCTTTGCCTTGAACAAAAGCAGCACTACCTATCTTAACGATTTTGCCATTCCACATACCCTCAATCCCTGAACCAATCACGTTTTGCACGTCAGACACGATAAAGTCATCATTGGTGTAAGTTGCAAAAGAACGAGCGATAGGGTGGTTTGCATGAGCCTCTAAAGCTGCAGCTAGTGATAGACAATCTTTCTGTGGGAGATCACTAAGTACCTTTGTTTCACAGATCTCAATATCACCTTTCGTTAGAGTGCCTGTTTTATCTACAACTAAGTGGTTGATCTTACATAGTGTCTCAAACACATGGCCTTTACGAAGCAAAATGCCAAAATTACCCATTCTAGAGGTAGCACAAGTGAGAGCGGTCGGAGTAGCCAGAGATAGCGCACATGGGCATGTAGCGACTAACACAGACAGCATGATCCAAAACGCATCATCTGGTTTTGTTTGATGCCAGTAAAACCAAGTACCAGCAGAGATAATAAGAATCACACCAACAAAGTAACGGGCGACAATGTCTGCAATTTCCGCAATTTTAGGTTTGGAGTGTTGAGCTTCATCTTGTAAACGCACGATGTTAGAAATCATTGAATCGGCCTTTGAGCTTACTACCTCAAGTTCAAATGATTCGTCTCCGTTTAGTGTTCCCGCATAGACGACATAGCCTTCTCGTTTCACAACGTGCACTGACTCACCCGTTAACATGGATTCATCAATATGAATACGGCCTGAAATAACTTTACCGTCAGCGGGGATATGTTCACCAGGTAGAACGCGAATACGATCGCCAACTTTTAGCGTCTTCACGGGGATCTGATCACCGTCCAGCGTTGTAGCAATTGCAGGAATCAACTTAAGAAGGTTACCACTCGCTGCAGCAGCTTTGCGACGAGCGCGCATCTCTAAGAATCGACCTACTAACAAAAAGAAGGTAAACATCGAGATAGATTCAAAGAAGACTTCGCCTTGTTCAGTTACTGTTGCAACTAAACTTGCAACATAGGCAAAGATCAACGCGATAGAAACCGGGACATCCATACCAAGGGTTCGACCTTTGATACTACGCCATGCGTTTAAGTAAAATGGAAGAGCGGAATAAAGCAAAACAGGAGTAGCAAAAATCAAACTTACCCAACGAAAGTAACTTTTAAACTCTGGCTCTAAATCACCAAAGACTTCGAGATACAGTGCAACGGCGAGCATCATGACCTGCATGGTTGCTAAACCTGCAATACCTAGTCGATATAGATATTGCTTCATCATTCGATGGTAAGAGGCTTCTTGCTTATCTGCTTCAAAAGGTGCAGCTTTGTAACCAAGTTTATGAATAACGGAAAGGAGCTCGCTTAACCGTACCTGAGTTTTATCCCAGGCTAGTAACGCTCGATTGGTGGTTGTATTAACACGGATAGATACCAACCCGGCCGTATTAGAAACTTGCTTTTCGATTAACCACGCACAAGCGGCACATGAAACGCCTTCCAAAGAAAGGGTTACTTCAGAAACATTTTCGCGATTTCGTACGAATTCAGATTGTACATCCGCATTGTCATAATGAATTAAAGCTTGGAGTTGCTCTGGTACTAGGTCTGCCTTTTCTGCAGGCGCAGTGCGGTATTGGTAATATGATACAAGACCACTATCTACAATAGTCTGCGCCACAGTTTCGCAGCCCGGACAACACATGTCGCGAATTTCACCCAATATTTCTACTTTGAAATCCGTGTTGGCTGGTACATCTTCACCGCAGTGATAACAGGATTTACACATATGCTTACTTCATTAACGGTGTTGAAGAGGCAGGAAACTCAACTTTACCTTGGATCATCCATTGCTTGTCGTGTGGTTGTAGTTCAACAAACCATGGTCCTTGAATAGATTCCTCAGCTTTTAGTCGGTAATTACCAGATGCATCCGCTGTTACAAGCTTTGTGAAGTCACGATCAGGAAGAGTACGATGAGTGAAAGTGGCCGTTAGAGCAGGGTAATGAGGTAGCTTCCCTTTAGCGAAAACAATCACAACATTGTTATTTTCAGAGGAAATCTCAGCGTTAAGACCTAGGTCACGAGCGACATTCATTTTACTAATGTCGATATTAATGCCTTTGCCTTTTTTATAGTAATCCTCGGCGACTAAAGAAACAGAGTTGTTCGAGAAAACGACCACAGTAATCACAGTCCAAACTACGACAGTAAGAGGAAGGATGATTAGGAACCACGGCCAAAATTGTTTATACCAAGGCTTTACCATAAAAAAGTTCTCAACAGCTAAATGAAAAAATGTAAGGCGTTAAATTTAAAGGAAAGACAGCCCCTATGA
The DNA here is from genome assembly GCF_033338735.1 of Vibrio sp. Vb1127. Taxonomy (NCBI): domain Bacteria; kingdom Pseudomonadati; phylum Pseudomonadota; class Gammaproteobacteria; order Vibrionales; family Vibrionaceae; genus Vibrio; species Vibrio sp. Vb1127. The sequence continues at coordinate 441,415 of NZ_JAWOTF010000002.1, forward strand.
AAGGGGCTGTTATTGCTATGTTACGTAATATCTCAGTTACTTACTCTCTGAGTTACTTAAACTCCAGACATATGAGGCAACGAGCTGAACTTTATCTTCACCCAAAATGTCTTTCCACGCAGGCATTACGCCTGAGCGTCCGTTCATTACGGTTTCTGTTACAGCTGCACGAGAGTCACCAAATAACCAGTCTTGGTCTGTAAGGTCAGGCGCACCGACTGCAGGGTTACCCTTACCATCGGTACCATGACAAGCTGCACACACTACGAAGCGTGCTTTACCTGCCGCGGCTTCACGAGCATTTACTTTACGACCAGATAAACTAAGTGTGTAACTTACAACTTCTTGAACACCTTGCTCACCAAGGGCATCTTTCCATGCTGGCATTTGACCAATACGGCCGTGCATGATGGTTGTAACGATCGCTGCTGGCTCGCCACCATATAGCCATGCATCATCAGTCAGGTTAGGGAAGCCTTTCTGACCACGTGCATCAGAGCCATGGCATTGAGAACAGTTTTGCAAAAACAAACGCTGACCAACTTTTAATGCTTCAGGATCTTGCGCAATTTCAGGAATTGGGCGTAGACCACTGTCATTGTGCGCAAGTTTACGGAATGCTTCGCCGAAGTAAGCGTCGGCATCATCCAGTTCTTTTGCATATTGGTTTAGTTGCTTGTTCTCTTGTGCTGCAGCGATGGCTTCTTTTGACTCTTCTAGTGAGCGAACGGTTTGAGCCGAACTCTGCCAGTTTAAAAAGCCCTTGAAGCTACCTAGACCTGGGAATAGGGCAAGGTAAACTGCTGCGAACACAAATGTGCTTACAAACAGGTAAGTCCACCACTTTGGTAGAGGGTTGTTTAGCTCGCGAATACCATCGTACTCGTGGCCCATGTCTTCCCCTTCCTCGACGCCCATTTTATCTTTAGCGCACCAAGTCAGGAGAATCGCACAGCCTACTAGCGTACCGACAGTAATCACGATAATCCAGAGACTCCAGAATGTAGTCATTACTTCTTCACTCCTTGGTTATTAGGGGTCTTTTGTTCTTCGTCAGCAAACACCAAGTTGGCATCTTCTTCAAAGCGTGCTTTACGCTTTTTACTAAATGCCCACCATACGATGCCAATAAAACTAGCGAAGAGTACAACGGTATAAATACTATGAATTGTACCGAAATCCATATGATCCCCTTACTTCATTGCATGACCAAGAGACTGAAGGTAAGCGATGATTGCATCCATCTCTGTTTTACCTTCTACTTCTTTAGCCGAATTCGCGATCTCTTCATCAGTGTATGGAACGCCGAACTGATCACGAAATAGCTCAAGTTTCTTCTGAGTTAGCTTACCGTCTAAAACGTTTTCAGCTAGCCACGGGAAACCTGGCATGTTTGACTCAGGTACAAGCTCACGAGGATCTAACAGGTGAACACGGTGCCATTCGTCAGAATAACGACCACCAACACGAGCTAAATCCGGGCCTGTACGCTTAGAGCCCCAAAGGAATGGGTGTTCCCAAACACTCTCACCAGCAACAGAGTAGTGACCGTAACGTTCAGTCTCTGAGCGGAAAGGACGAACCATCTGGCTGTGACAGACGTTACAACCTTCACGGATGTAGATATCACGGCCTTCCATCTCCAAAGGAGTGTAAGCGCGCAGATTTTCTACAGGTTCAGTCGTTTGCTTTTGGAAAATCAGAGGCGTGATCTCTACAAGAGCACCCCAACTGATAGCAAACACGATAAAAATAGCCAACAAACCGACATTACGTTCTAAGATTTCATGGCGATTATTAGAATTATTACTCATTCTTAAATCTCCTTATGCCGGATGTGGGATAGCTTTTAGGCTTTCTTTAGGTGCACTTACCGTTTTGTACGTGTTGTATGCCATTAGGAACATACCAGATAGGAAGATAAATCCGCCTAGGAAACGTACAAAGTAGAACGGATAAGACGCTTCTACAGACTCAACAAAGCTGTAAGTTAGCGTACCGTCAGAGTTAACCGCGCGCCACATAAGACCTTGCATTACACCAGAGATCCACATCGCAACGATGTAAAGAACGGTACCGATTGTTGCTAGCCAGAAATGCACATTAACTAGACCAACAGAGTACATACGCTCTTGGCCAAATAGGCGAGGTACCAAGTGATATACAGAGCCGATAGAAACCATCGCAACCCAACCTAACGCACCAGAGTGAACGTGACCAATGGTCCAGTCGGTGTAGTGAGAAAGTGCGTTAACCGTCTTAATCGACATCATCGGGCCTTCAAAGGTAGACATACCGTAGAACGACAGTGAAACGATTAGGAAACGTAGGATAGGGTCATAACGAAGCTTATGCCATGCACCAGATAACGTCATAATACCGTTGATCATACCACCCCAAGAAGGAGCAAATAGAACCAGCGACATAACCATACCTAGAGACTGAGTCCAGTCTGGTAGCGCTGTATAATGAAGGTGGTGAGGGCCTGCCCAAATATATAGAGAAATAAGTGCCCAGAAGTGAACGATAGATAGACGGTAAGAATAAACAGGACGTTCAGCTTGTTTAGGAACGAAGTAGTACATCATACCTAGGAAACCGGCGGTCAGTAGGAAACCTACCGCATTGTGTCCATACCACCACTGAACCATCGCATCCACTGCGCCCGAGTAAATCGAGTAAGATTTACCAAGTGACACAGGAATAGCCATGCTGTTCACGATGTGAAGTACTGCTACTGTGATAATAAAGGCCCCGAAGAACCAGTTTGCCACATAAATATGTGACGTGTTTCGCTTCACTAGTGTGCCGAAGAACACCACCGCATATGATACCCATACTAGCGCAATTGCGATATCAATAGGCCATTCTAGCTCAGCATACTCTTTACCCGATGTTAAACCGAGAGGCAAAGTAATGGCTGCTGCCAGGATGATTGCTTGCCAACCCCAAAAGGTGAAGGCAACGAGTGGGCCACCAAAAAGACGTGTTTGACATGTGCGCTGTACAACATAATAAGACGTTGCGAACAGAGCACTGGTACCAAACGCAAAAATTACCGCATTAGTATGCAGTGGACGTAAGCGACTGTACGTCAACCACGGCGTATCAAAGTTTAGCTGTGGCCAAACTAATTGAGCGGCAATCAAAACACCAACAGCCATACCAACTATGCCCCATAAAATGGTCACAAGGGTAAATTGGCGAACGACTGTATAGTTGTAGTTTTGTTCAAGCTGCTTTACTTGGCTCATTTGCATGCTTCCAATTTCTAATTAACTACACTTTTACTTCCAACACGACTTGCGTCGTAACACCACCCAAGTAAACTCTAGAATTCAAGTGTTATCATCACCTTATTTCCATTGCTGACTTTAATAAAAAGTGGCATTTTCAGCGTGACACTATACTTGAATTAACAATTCAATGACAGGGTAGTAACCTTACTGGACCTCTGGAAATCATTTTTTATTTAAAAAGTTTGAAGTTTGTAACAAGGATATTAGTAATTATGCCTGCACAAAAGTTAACAAAGGCGCGACTTGCACAAATCTTAATCATGCTCAGTGTTTTAATAGGCGCATTTTTCTGGCGTACCTTTACACACGAGAGTGTTAATAGCGTTGACTGTTCACAAAAAGAACGATGCGATGTAACAATTGAAGGAGAAATAATCACGATTAATCGTGACTCAATGGGAATTTCGCTCGAAACGATAGAAAGTAGCACTCTAAAAATTGATCTAAATCAATCTGGTAATTTTATCAACTTCAACGAGAAGCATAAGTCAGTAGAATGGGACATCATGCCTGAATCGAAAAAAATCACCTTTAAAAAAGGTGAAAACATTGTTGTAGTTCAATTATAAATACGATCTATCACGAGATAATCGTAACTTATTAATGAAATTAACACCTTCTTACCTAGAGAAAATTGGTTGGAATGGTATAACAGCAGAGTGATATCCAATTATAAAATCGTATGCATTGCCAATCAGTTTTTACTCATATTAAAGATGAAGACTCAGCGATAAAAACGCTCAGGTCCGAATTGACACAACAGAACTTGTCTTACGTGATGTGTTACTACACGGAAGAATACAATTTCGAGTTGATTCGAGAAGCGTTTCTTGCGCATTTTCCTGGTGTGCCTTTTCATGGAGCCAGTTCATGTCAAGCCGTAATGACAGATCAGGGCTTTCATACAGGCCCAGTAATTGCGGCACTTGCTGTTTATGATACAGGTCCTCATGCTTATGGTACTGGTATTTCTAATCACAACTCAGGTGACAGCGTCACCAAGGCTTTGGATATGGCCCTTGAGAGCGCTAACCGTGTAGGAGAGGTACCAAACTTAATTCTACTTCATGCCACACCAGGGCAAGAGGAATCAATCATTGCGTCTATAGATGAAAGATTTGGAACTCTAATTCCAATTATTGGTGGTTCGGCCGCTGATAATAACATCGCTGGGAAATGGTCTGTGATAACCGCCCAAGGCTCTCAAACTTCAGGTTTAAGCTTAACTCTCTTTTACTCCTCTCAACCTGTTGATATCGCTTTTAGCGCTGGACATACACCAACTAATATCAAAGGTGTTGCAACCAAGACCAACGATAGATGCTTACTTGAAATTGATAACGAACCTGCGCTCAATGTTTATAGAAGGTGGACAAATCACCAGGATAACCAAGTAGGTAAAGATAATATGCTGTTTACAAACTCGAGTGCTTATCCATTAGGGCGGATCGCAGGTCATCTCTATGATCGCCCATATTACAAATTATCCCATCCGATCCGTGAGACGCCAGATGGTGGAATCGAGTTGTTTACACGAATAGAAGAGGGTGACGAGCTCACATTAATGAAAGGAAGTCGTGAGCATCTCGTTGCGCGCGCTGCAAAAGTCGTCAATGCCGCTTTTAACCAAAAATTAGAAGAGTCTCGAAAAATTGGAGTGATAAATATCTTTTGCGCAGGTCCCATGTTGCACTTAATGCAAGACATGAATAGCGTTTGTGAACAAATTAACCAAGAACTAGAACATTTGCCTTTTATTTGCCCTTTTACTTTCGGCGAGCAAGGTAGATTTATTGGTGGTGAGAATGGACATGGAAACCTGATGATTTCATCGGCTATATTCCATAAACCTTATGAAAGATAAATACTTAGACATATATCAACAGGAAGCGCTTCAAGAAGCGTTAGTTGAGCTAAAGCAGGCTAGACAAAGAGAACGACTACTCGCCGATGAAAACAAGGCCATTCTTTCCGCGATATCTGCGATGAGTGAGGCAAAGAATCGGCATGAGATATTTACGGGATTAAACAATGTCCTCAAAAAGTACATCAACTTCGATGATTTTATTGTACTGACTCGTGATGGTGAACGATATCCCTTCAAGACATTGATATCAACTAATAGCGTATTTGATAATGTATCCTGGTTACACGGTAACACCTATCAAAGAGCTCTCAATGGTGAATGCATTCTACTGTTCGAGCCAGATAAACTCGCTGAGTTTGTTAACTTAAACAGCTTTATAAAAAGCCATGTAAACTCGGTCGTTTTAACTGGTATACGTTCAGAAGTAACGCAAACCGTAATCCTACTTATTGGAGCTCAGAAAGGGCACTTTAGCATAGAGAATAAGGAAACCTTGAGGCGGTTTCGTCCCTTAATTGAAAGGGCGGTCATTGATATCGAGACCAAAGAGAAGTTACAACGTATCGTTGAGGTAAGAACAACTCAGCTCGCTAAAGCAAGAGAAGAAGCAGAGCTTGCGAACCGCTCTAAGTCGGAGTTCTTAGCGATGATGAGCCATGAAATAAGAACCCCTTTAAATTCCGTTCTTGGAATGCTAGATATACTGAAGCAATCAACCTTGTCAGAAGAACAAATTGATGCGTTGAGCCAAATGGAGTGCTCTGCAGAGTTACTTCTCGCGATAATCAGTGACATTCTTGATCTCTCTAAAATCGAGTCAGGTCGCTTTCAGCTCAATGAACAATGGATTAATTTAAGAGACACTGTCACTTTTGTCATTTCTCAGCAAAAACAAATAGCTAAGAAGAAAAATCTCCAATTTAAACTCAACTGTACTGTCACTAATGACAAACAATTTTGGATTGACTCCACGCGGTTATCTCAAATTCTGTTTAATCTAATAGGGAATGCAATAAAGTTTACAGACGAAGGTGAAGTAAAAGTTTCTGTATCTGAGCAAGATGCTGAACTTGTGATCTCAATATCTGACACTGGAATTGGTATATCTAAAGCAAAGCAAGAGCACTTGTTTACGGCATTTCATCAAGGAGACCGTTCCATCACGAGACGCTTCGGTGGTACAGGACTGGGGCTCGCAATAACCAAGCATTTAGTTGAAATGATGCGTGGAAAGATTGCCGTTAAAAGTGATGAGCATGTTGGTTCAACCTTTACGATTTCGATTCCAGTTTTGACTCGTTGTAATCAAAATCGTCCAGTTAGAATCGAAACCAATCAACCGACAAAAGCAATGGAACTTCTCGTCGTAGAAGATACCGAGTCGAATCAGTTCGTAATAAAGCTTATCTTAAATAAGCTTGGCCATAATGTTCATATCGCAAGCCATGGAGCAGAGGCATTAACATTTTTAGAAGAGAATGAGGATTTAATCGATTTGATTCTCATGGATGTCTCGATGCCAGTGATGGATGGAATTACCGCAACAAGACTTATTCGAGATAAAGGTCTCAGGACCCCAATTATAGCGTTAACTGCACATGCGTTAGAAAGCGATAGAGATAAATGCCTGGATGCCGGTATGGACGGATTCATTTCCAAGCCAGTTAGAAGACAAGATATCTTTGAAGCTATACAGTCATTTCAATAAGTAAAAAGGCGTTAATATAGATCTTAACAATCGATAGATTATTAAGATCTATATTAAGTATTTTATGGTAAATAACCATTATGTTTAATGCTCACAGTAAGGCCCTTAAATTTAAAATCTGCAGGGGAATAGGAGCATACTCAGACAACATTTGGCGTACGGCGATATACAATTTAACATAACACATATAATGCGCACCAAGGGGGGTGGAATCTCAAAGCAATAATGTCCGGTTTTAGCTACTTTAAAATGTCCTCCTAAGATTAACAACACTGTTTGCTTTTGAGGCTTTAACCGAGGTTCCCGTAGACTTGCAATCGCTAGTTTGGTTTGTGGTTATGCTTACGAAGCAAATCAAATCTCTTATTGAAAATTGATGCGCGCTTAGTCCTCGACTTACTTTACTGGTGTGTTCTTCCTTAAACACCTGAGAATCAATATATCTATGATGGTGACGGCCAACTCACTGAGTTCGCCATTCAATGTCATCACTACTTTAACGAACTCAAACGCGCTGCTGAGCAAAAATCAGCTAAACGCTCTAATCGCTCCGCAACGAAATCTGCCAAAAATCACGAGCTCAGTTCACTCGCTCTTAATCAAGGCGTTCTGAAACATTTATAAGCCTGTGGTTATATGGAGGCGAATGTACTTTTCGGGGTATTTGTAACGATAGCGTTTTCCTTTCTTCAAGTTGGACTTAACGTACCTACACACTTTTTGGTCACCACTGCCTGTTACTCTTTTTATTACTGCGTTTTTACTTTTGTGCTCCATTTCTATCATGACGTCACAATACCCTTGGTAGCCATCAAACTTATTGTCTACTTTCTTTTGAAGCTTAGTCTTAATCTTTTTAGCCAACAGGTTCGTTTCTGAATCGTCAGCAAAAACTGAAGTACTTGCAAAGATCAGTATCATTAAAGTTACAACGTATCTCATCGTTTTGGTCCGTTTATGTTGTTGGATTGTTCGATGATAAGTAATTTTTCTGTAGATACGAAAATGGGACGCCACATTGCGTCCCATTTAACATGATGAAGTAACTGATATGTAATTAAGCGCGCTTCTTGCCTTTGTTTGCTTTGAAGCCCTGATGAGGAAAAACGTTACGAATCCTCTGTTGAACTTTTTTGGGAATGCCTTTGGAAAAGCTTAAGCGCATTCCTGTTCGTTGGCTATACACCTTCATTTCACCAGTAAACGGGTTATGCTCACTAATATCCTGTAAGTTGTGTTTGAAAGAAGGAGGTAGATGCCCTTTTACGTTACTAATATGGCCATTATCGAACTTTACTTTTAACACCGGCCTATCGACTGCGATCAACCAAAAGATCACGATGGCTGCAATTAAGATTACATATAACATTTGGCACTCCCTATCCTAGCTAGATAGCAATTTACTCAAATCCTCTTTAATTGAGGTAACTTTTTGACTCGCTTTTTCACTTCTCGACGCTTCGGAAAGCAAATATTCAATTGCGTCAGATAACGTACAACCAAGTTCATTCGCTCTACTAGAAAGCTTTTCCCAAACTCGGTAATCTAAATCAATGGATTTCTTCTTTGTATGGACTTGCTCTGCATTGAAGTGACGTTTCCGTTTCGCTCGGATAGCCTGCTTGAGTTTATTATCTAACTCTTCTGACATGTGGTTTTCTATCCAAGCCAAGACAAGTGTAGGCTCGTGTTCAAGGCGTTTTAGTTCTGCGACCGCTGCATCTGCTTCGCTTGTATCAATATGTCGGGTAATCGCTTCACCATCTTTCCATTTTTTGATGAGATACTTCCATTTCCACCCACATTCTAGATTCTCAAGCTGTTGATATTTCATTTGTTCCGACCCATAAACATAACCTAGTGACAGCGTAACCCAGATGGTTTACTTGGGCAAATAAAACTCTTAGAAGTATCGATGTTGATCACTCATTTGTCTAAGTATTGTTCATTGAGAGTTGAATGCCGAGAGCAAACCAAATTGGTGCTAGGGTGTTATAGTCCGTTTCGTTATAATGTCGGCAAGATTGAATTACGATGAATTTTAATGAACCAACTTAATTGGCAAGACGTAACACCTTCACTTGAGCAGTACGAAGCACTTTTAAAGTCTGCACCTTCGTTACCAAAGAAGTCTTTTACTGATCTCCAACCGAGAATGTCGGCAACGATATCTCGTTTTTCAAAAATTTCCGGATTGACGCGAGTACTACTCATTAACTGCGTAGATAATTCTGTATATAGAGAGTTCATCAGTAAAGCTCTTCAGAGCCAGTCTAACGCTGCGATAGTTTTTTCGGAATCACTTGATGCCAAACGTTTATTTGACCGTTACAGTGTTGATGTAAGTGGTGATATTGCCTTCCAACCTGGTTTAATTTCACAGGCAGATAACGGTTACTTAATTGTACCGGCTAATCTAATTTTGGCTAACCCAGGACTTTGGCCAAATATAAAGTCTGCAATTCAACAAAACCTTATCGAGCCACTGAACCTAAGCCCTACTCGTTTACCTACTTCAGTACCGCAAGCTAAAGCTTATGATGTAAAACTGATTGTAACAGGAGAAAGAAGTCAGTTAGCAGAGCTAGAATACATCGATGAAGACTTCTGTTCTGGCTTTGCCATGTATACGGAAGTTGAAGAAGATATTCATCTGTCAGAGCAGAATTTGATAGATTACTTTGGTTTAGTGAACTGGATATGTTCTCAATATCAGCTGCCTCACTTAACTGAATGTGGTTTTAGAAGATTGTTGCTAGCCGGTATGAGATTTACTGAAGATCAACATTATCTGCCTTTAGGAGTAATGTGGCACTCTCAACTTCTAACGCTTGCCAGCCAGTTCAGTGATGGTCACGCATTAGATTACAAGTCGTTAGATAAAGCGATTGACGACAAGTATTACCGAGAATCTTACCTTCCTCAGCGTGCCGTGTACGATATTTTAGATGGACAAGTCATCATTGAGACAACTGGGGAACAAGTTGGTCAAATCAATGGCCTAACCGTTATTGAGATGGCTGGGCACCCTGTCAGCTATGGTGAGCCTGCACGAATATCTTGTGTAATTCATTTTGGTGATGGCGATGTTTCCGATGTTGAGCGCAAAGCTGAGCTTGGAGGCAATCTACATGCAAAAGGCATGATGATTATGCAAGCTTTCTTGAGCTCTGCTCTGAAACTGGATGAACCACTGCCTTACTCTGCCTCCATCGTATTTGAACAGTCTTATAGTGAAGTTGATGGTGACAGCGCATCTCTTGCAGAACTTTGTTGCTTGGTAAGTGCTTTATCTGAATCTCCAATTAATCAACAAGTTGCGGTTACAGGGGCTGTTGATCAGTTTGGTCGAGTGCAAGCCGTTGGTGGCTTGAACGAAAAAATTGAAGGTTTTTATCAGGTTTGTAAACATCAAGGTTTTACAGGAAATCAAGGTGTTGTGATGCCAAAATCAAACCTTAAACACCTTGCATTACATAAAGATGTAATAGAAAGCATTAAAAATGGTGAGTTCCATATTTGGTCCGTTTCTACCGTAGATGAAGCTATTCCGATTGTAATGAATAAACCTTTTAGAGGTGAAGACGATAGCATTATTGGCAAAATAGCGGAACGTATTGAAAACTTTGAAAGACATGAGCATCCAGAAGGAATTGTGCAGCGCATCAAAAACTGGTTTGTCTAGTACTGATCGGAGTTGTTTAGCGTACACGTGTTCACTAAGATGCAGCTATCAAAAATTGGAGTAATTGATAATGCAAAACAAACGTGATTCTTATAACCGTGACGATCTACTTGCTTCTAGCCAAGGCGAACTGTTTGGGCCTGGTTACCCTCAGCTTCCTGCGCCAAACATGCTAATGATGGATCGTGTTACTAAAATGTCTGAGACTGAAGGCGATTTTGGTAAAGGTTTGATCTTGGCGGAATTGGATATTACTCCAGATTTGTGGTTCTTTGACTGCCACTTCCCTGGCGACCCTGTAATGCCGGGTTGTCTTGGCCTTGATGCGATGTGGCAACTTGTTGGTTTCTTCCTTGGCTGGGTTGGTGGCAAAGGAAAAGGTCGTGCTCTGGGTGTTGGCGAAGTGAAGTTTACAGGTCAGATCCTGCCAACAGCGAAAAAAGTGACGTACGAAATCCACATGAAACGCGTTGTAAACCGTAAACTTGTGATGGGTTTGGCCGACGGTCGTGTATGTGTGGACGGCAAAGAAATCTACGTAGCAAAAGATTTGAAAGTTGGCTTGTTCCAAGACACTTCAAGCTTCTAATCACGATTTTAATCGATTTATTAAGGCTCCTATTTAGGAGCCTTTTTGTTGTCGAGTGTTAACCTACTTCCCTATGTCCCTATAATGTAGAAAAGGCTCCGTAGAGCCCTTTCGAATCCTTCTTTTTGTATGTGGAGAGTTTATTTGTAGAGACCAGATTGTCTTTCATCTCTGGCATCACGCCAACCACCTAACCAATACGACCGAGCATCAACTTGTTGATATGGGCAAGCCTCTTGAGACCTTCCATTCAACCCAGCTTTGTAGCCTTGAGATTGAGCTCGTTCTAGGCGATCACGCTTTTGTCTCTTCATAGTTAATTCCTCATACAGGTCCATTTACTAACGTACAGCTGTTATTGTGAAACTTTGATGGAGTTTTTATGACTCCACTTATAAGAATCGATCAAAGTAGGCAATTTCTCAAGGCATAAAAAAAGCAGAGACTCAAATGTGTGAGCCTCTGCTTGATTTAAAAATTACTGACGATTTTTAACTATTTTCTACGGAACCCAAACAATCCAAGCATGGTCAAAGCTAACCAACCAAGGCCTGCACCTTGACGCTCTGTCGTCGTTGAGTCAATGCTTCGAGATACGATGTCGTCCTTAGTTGCGTCAGCAATAGGTACTAGTTTGACTGCTACAATTTGCTCTTCAGAGCTACATGTAGCATTGTTTGCTGTTGTGCTATAACCACCTGCACATTTCATAGCAGTACCAGAGATCACACCTGCATCATTGATATCAGTTGCGTCGATAATACGGAACTGATTGTTTTGTTCAGAGTAATCACCGCCATTAGTCAAACTGTCTAGGAACCAAGCTTTTCCATTGAATAATGTTGCAGCACGTTCACTAGTCTCGCCACCTACGCTATATGGATAGACAAAACCGCGCTTACGACGTGGCTTGCCATCGTCTTCACGAGTCGTTTCCGCATCAAGTTGCCCGACGATTTCATTGTAAGAGTTGATACCGCCCATCTTACCGCCCGCACCGCTAAAGAAAATGCCAGTAGTTGGGTAAAAAGCGCTAATAGAATCCTTACGAACATCATCTACGATAAAGAGACGATTCGGAGCAGAGCCCGTTGGCATTAAGTATCCGCCCGAACGTTTCGCTTCACCAATAGCAACAAAATTAGAGTTAACGTCGGTTAAGCGTGAGTTTGTATGAACCGTATCATCACCTTCGCGCTGTCTAGCTCCTACAACAACTTTATTTTTCCAAGTTGCGTTTTCAACGCTACCTTCGGCTTCTAGAGTTCCGACAAAAACAGTCGCATTCAGGTAGTTATCATCACTGTAAGTGTTGTAACCTACGCCATAGACCGTTGTTCCATCAGTGACAAGGTCACGCATGCTCCCTTGAGCTAACCTTTCTCCATCTTTAGATGTGCCACTAGGCCAAGCCAATTCACTGACGGTTCCGCTTTGATCCCAAATCGCTGCTTTTGATGTGTGGTGAGATCCATTGGTATTGCTTGCTGTTCGAGAAACACTGCCAACAGTAAAAATGCCGTCTGTGCTCCAAGCATGGCTTTGCACAACACTTGCGTCACTATCGCCAGTAAGAATATTTGGCTCTACTGGTGCAACTACGGTATTTCGTGTTTCTAATGTAGAAGTATTTTCTGTGCTAACTTTACTCTGATTACCGACAGCTGCACCACCCTCGGTAAGCTGGTTGATAACATTGTTATATTCATTTTTATAAGCAGTAGAATCTTCTTCTATGAACGCTAACGCATTAGAAGTAAAGTCTTTACTACGTTCTTTATTCCACGGCGTCCAGTTTACTGAAGCCCAAGAGTCACAGGTGGAATAACGAAGCTGGTTGTAACAGTAACGCTCAAAGTCTTTGAGTTCTTGGATGTAATAAAAGCCAGCGTCTAATCCGAATGGGATTTCTTCACGATAGCTGTTCCCATCCACGGCTTGTGTCGCTGAAATCGGTGTAGTGCGAGTTTCCATTGCAAGTTTAAACTGCTCTGGCGTGCAGTTTGCTGCTGCATCAAAGCAGCCTAAAGCGAAAGGTGAACCTGTTGAAGGATCTGTACCTGCATCGCCCTGTTGAATTGCAACCCCGTAAGCCGTTTGGTAGTCACCGTTTGAACCATGATCCTGAGGTGAAACCTCAACAACTTGATACAATGCCGCCTGTGCGTTCATTGTGGTACCAACCATCATTGCAATGGCGGTCAATTTGAATTTATTACTACAATTCATTGAATTCTTAACTATCCTGTTGCATTGCTTCGAGTTCTTCCCATCTCTCGAATGCGATTTCCAACTCCTGCTCTAGTGCAGCAAGCTGTTCCAATACCGGCTGAGTTTGCTCTACAGGTTTAGCAAAGAACTCTGGATCGTTCACTTGCTCCTGAAGGCTCTCGATATCCGACTCTAATTGTTCAAGTTTAGCTGGTAGAGCCTCTAATTCTCTTTGCAGCTTATACGATAACTTCTTCGAATTGTTCTTAGGTTGCGTAGTTTTGGGAGTTTCCTCAACCACTTTCTCTTTCTTCGTTGGTTTTTCAACCTGACTGCGCGAAGCAAGAACTTGGTCACGCTGTTGTTTAGCATCATGATAACCACCAACGAACTCTTCGATTATACCGTTACCCTCAAAAATCCAGCTTGTTGTTACTGTGTTGTCTACGAACTCACGGTCGTGACTCACTAACAATAATGTACCCTGATAATTGGCAAGCATTTCTTCTAAAAGTTCCAACGTTTCGATATCCAAATCGTTAGTTGGTTCATCAAGAATAAGTAAGTTGTTTGGTTTCAACAAGATACGGGCTAGCAATAATCGGTTTTTCTCACCACCAGAAAGTGCCTTAACCGGGGTTCTGGCGCGCTTAGGTGCAAATAAGAAGTCTTGAAGATAACTCAGCGCATGACGCTGACGTCCCCCAACCATTACTTCTTGTTTCCCATCCGCTAAGTTATCGATCACTGTCTTTTCTGGATCCAAAATCTCTCGGTACTGATCAAAGTACGCGACTTCTAATTTTGTTCCGCAGTGTAAACGACCAGACTGCGCTTCCAATTGCCCCAATAGCAATTTAAGTACCGTACTCTTACCGCAGCCATTTGGTCCGATAAGTGCAATACGGTCACCACGCATGATGTTAAAGCTAAAGTCGTCGACAATTGTCTTGCCTTCGTAAGCAAAAGATACATTTTCTGCTTCAAATACAATCTTACCAGAACGAGAAGCATCATCGATGTTTAGGTTAACTTTACCTTGAACTTCACGACGGTCACGACGCTCTTCACGAAGTTTTTTAAGGGCTCGAACACGGCCTTCATTACGAGTACGACGTGCTTTAATGCCTTGACGAATCCACACTTCTTCCTGAGCTAGTTTCTTATCGAACTCAGCATTCTGCATTTCTTCGACGCGAAGCATTTCTTCTTTGTCATTCAAATACTGTTCGTAATTACCAGGGAAAGAAGCTAATTGACCGCGATCTAAGTCGACGATGCGTGTCGCCATCGACTTGATGAATGCACGGTCGTGAGAAATAAAGATGATCGAGCCTTTGAAGTCTTTTAAGAAGTTCTCTAACCATTCGATCGTTGTCACATCGAGATGGTTTGTTGGTTCATCAAGAAGCAATACATCAGGATCACAAACCAGCGCACGAGCTAAAGCAGCTTTACGTTGCCAGCCACCGGATAGATCGGTCAGTTTGGTTTCAGGGCTTAGTTTTAAAGCGCCAAGTACGTTCTTAACACGGTCATCAAAGCGCCAAGCATTAGAATGATCAAGCTGCTCTTGAACTTTCGCCAAACGGTTAATGTTCTTCTCACTTGGGTCTTGAGCAACAAGATCGAGAAGATCGTGATAAATCTTCAATTGTTCGCCGATTTCAGCCAAACCGCCAGATACGTATTCGTAAACCGTACCCTCTTGATTGCGCGGTGGATCTTGTTCAAGCCGAGAAACTACTACGTCTTGAGTTATTTGAATCTTGCCATCATCCAACAAAATGTCGCCGGCAAGCACTTTCATTAACGTGGACTTACCTGCTCCGTTACGACCAACTAAACAAACGCGTTCGTTTTCTTGAAGAGCGAACTCCGCTTTGTCTAGCAATGGGTGGTCACCAAATGCAAGTTGTGCGTTATGAATGGTAAGTAATGCCATTATTATCCAACCAATGTGTGAGTTGTTCTAAGTCAAACGGCCAGTTCAACTCAGAATCTTGATATTTTAATACGGGTATTGTGACGCCGTAACGAGAAAATAGTACATCATCAAACGCAATATCAATGATATCTGTTTGCTCGGCCAAACCGACTTGGTCTACTAGAGCAAATGCCATCTCACAAAGATGGCATCCCTCAGTGCTATACAATATCAGCACGTATTAATCCTTTTGTTTATACTACGCGTGCGTTACTAGCCAACAGTTATGAATCTGTTTATTACGCGCAAAATCTAATGGTAACGTTTGAGAAGAAATATTCTGAACCTTCAAACCCAATTCAGCGAGTGATTCTTCATCCATCTTGAAGTGACGTTTGTTATTTGAAAATACGATTGTGCCTTCACTTCTCAGTAAGCGTTTGAGGTTCTTCATTAGCTTAATGTGGTCACGTTGTACATCGAATGATGTTTCCATACGCTTAGAGTTAGAGAACGTAGGTGGGTCAATAAAGATCAAGTCGTATTCACCTTTTGCGTTTTCTAGCCATTGCAAACAGTCCGCTTGTTCATATTTATGTTGGCGCCCTACACAGCCATTAAGCTGCATATTGTCTTTCGCCCAATTCAAGTAGGTGTTTGACATATCGACAGTTGTAGTGGACCGAGCACCACCAACTGCAGCGTGCACTGTTGCACTGCCAGTGTAAGCAAACAAGTTAAGGAAATCTTTACCCTGTGCCATTTCGCCAAGACGACGACGAGTGATCTTATGATCCAAGAACAGGCCTGTGTCTAGGTAGTCATGAAGGTTCACGATCAGCTTCACACCGTACTCGTTTACTTCGAGCGTCTCTGATACCTGACCTAATTTTTGGTACTGGCTTCGACCTTTCTGCTTCTCACGAACTTTCAGTACAACTTTGTTCGCTTCAACACCGGTCACCTGAATCGTCGCACGGATAATGTCCGTTAGACGACGCTTGGCTTTTTCTTCAGGGATGTTCTTAGGTGCTGCGTACTCTTGAATCACAATTTGATCGCCGTACACGTCGATCGCTACGTTGTATTCTGGAAGGTCTGCATCGTAGATACGATAGCAGTCTAGTTTCTCTTTACGAGCCCACTTGCCAATCTTGCCAATGTTTTTCTTCAAACGGTTTGAGAAGTCTGGTGCGATTTGAACGTTAGTATCTGCACCTTTAACTTCATCAGCGCTGCGCTCGGCAATGCTGTAGTTCTTTTGGTGACACGGTAACGCACCGTTGTTCAATTTAAACTGTTTATCAGCGCGCATACGAAGGCAACTCAAGAGCTCGTCCGAGCTAGAGAAGATAGATGCTTTACATCCGCCAAACTCAGATTTTAGCTGTCCACCGAATGCGGTATAGAGCGCAATCAGCCCCGGCTCAGTTCCTAGACGCTCACCGTAAGGTGGGTTTGAAACGATAACACCGTGTTCAAATCCTGCGGGACGAGTAATAGTTGCAGCATCACCTTGCGCAAACTCAATCAACTCTTCAACACCTGCTCTGCGGGCGTTTTCTTGAGCGACTTTTAATACTTTGGGGTCGTTATCGAATCCAAAAAACTTAGCGTCAACTTTCTTGACACCCCGTCTAGCTTGAACATTAGCCTCTGATTTAATCTCAGCCCAGGTCTCCGGTTCAAAGTCTTCCAAAACTTCGAAGCCCCATTGTTTGCGCTTAACGCCAGGTGCCATGTTGGCTGCCATCATTGCCGCTTCAATAAGCAAAGTACCAGAACCACACATTGGATCGAGTAATGGTTGATGCCCATCCCAGCCACAACGCATGATAATCGCAGAAGCAAGCGTTTCACGTAATGGCGCACGACCCGATTCTGGTCGATAACCACGCTGATGAAGACCACTACCTACCATGTCTACCCCAAGCAACGCTTTATCTTTATGCAAACGAACGTGAATACGAATATCTGGGCGTTCTTTGCTGATATTAGGACGTGGCAAGCCTTTGTTCTCAAAGCAATCTACGATGCCATCTTTGACCTTCATAGCCCCGTATTGGCTATTTCTAATCTCACGGTTTGTGCCGTTAAAGTCCACAACAAAGCGTTTAGAGCTATGAAATTGGTTAACCCAGTTAATAGTGGAAGTGGATAGATACAAGTCCATGTCGTTGTTACACGTGAACTCAGATAAAACACGTACAAATCGAGACGCTAAACGGCTCCACAAACAACAGCGATAAACCTGTTCGTTTGTCGCTTTAAATTTTACGCCTGCCTGTACTGGTTTCGCATTTTCAATGCCTAGTTTAGTCAGTTCTTCAACAAGCAAATTTTCCATGCCATTTGAAGTTACCGCGAGATATTGATTCATAGTGTTCTTTCGCTGATAAAAAATGGCTTCAATTATACCTGACTTTACGATCAATGCCTCGTTTTTAAAGGTATTTTCCCACCCGTTAGTTCAAATCATCACCACTCAAATGATCTAAAACTTTCAACATCTTTAGTTTGAATGTTTTTCATTCATGAACGTATTTTGTTTCCTTTAGAAGAAGTGAATACTTATTTACGCTCATTTTGGTATATACCAGTGTGGATTGATTGATGTAAATTACTTACAAATACCCTTTATAGGGGAATAAATAGGGTTGTTTTAGGCGCTAGGTTGCCTAGTTAAAGGGGTAATCAAATTGAAATAAGTAAAATAAAAGTGACCAGCTTCATGTTTGCATGCATAGAAAACAAACAGTTTCATGGTATTTCGGATTGGAGTGTCAGAGGAAAGGACAAAAAAAATCGACCCACTAAGGTCGATTAAGGCAAACAAAGGAACGAAATAAAGAAAAATTAAACAGCTTTAACCCACCATTGCCATAGGGGTCATTGCAAAGAGGTGGTTTGCACAAGCCATGCGATCATGCATTACTTTAATCGGCTGCCCAAATTGAAGCGCCTTATTGCCATCAAGAACAAAGGCTTCTTGGTTAACATAAGCACATAAGCTCGATGTTTCGCCTGGTTCTAGAACGATGAACATACCATCAGAATATTGATTTGTGAGAAAGACCATGTCCCCTTCTTGAGGTTCATAATCAGAGGACTGTGCATCGAAGAACCAGCTCTTAGGCTGTACAGGTTTATGAAAACGCTTTGCAGCAACACAATACAGTGTTAATTCAGCTTGGCGATATTCACTGATATCGAGACAGCGAATGCGCTCATTAAACGTTTGAAATGCGCTGGCGTCATCAACGGTAAATTCACTGTTTGAGAAGGCACAGTTAACCAACAATTTTCGGGATAGATTGGTTTGGAAAATCATTTCCTCCCCCAGATCCAGCATTAAGCAAGCTTTTTGCTCGTCAAAATACCAATTCCATTTGTCGCTGGGTTTAAGCATTATTCCGTTCTCTCTTGACTAGTTAAATCAGTGGTAAAGAGGTAAGACGCTTAATTACCTACTCGTGATTTTTAAATTCTACAAACGAACGGATAAAAAAAAAGAGGAAACAAAGTCCTCTTTTTTATGTAACAGGTACTGATTTTTCAGTAGTTTTTGATGTATATGTTAAAGATTCTTAACAATATCACGTACGAGACCTGGGCCGTGGTAAATAAAGCCAGTATAGACTTGAACAAGTTTAGCGCCTGCCATGATCTTTTCTTTGGCTGCAACATAGGAATCTACACCACCAACACCGATAATTGGAAGTTTGTCTCCAAGCTCTTCATGAAGCTTACGTACGACCTCCGTAGAGCGTGATTGCACAGGGCGACCACTCAAGCCACCTGCCTCATTGGCGTGTTTCATCCCTTCTACGATCGTGCGATCCAAAGTTGTGTTAGTCGCGATCACACCATCTATATTGTTTTTCAATAAAGAATCGCAGATTTGGCAGATTTCATCGTCACTTAAATCTGGCGCAATCTTTAATGCTAACGGGACATACTTGTTGTACTTCTCTGATAACTCCGCTTGTTTCGCTTTTAATTCGGAAAGCAGTTCATCAAGCGCTTCACCATATTGAAGTGAACGAAGACCTGGAGTGTTTGGCGATGAGATGTTTACTGCAATATAGCCAGCATACTCATACACTTTTTCCATACAAATCAGGTAGTCCTCTGCCCCTTTTTCAATTGGCGTATCTTTATTTTTACCGATATTAATTCCGAGAACACAATTGAATTTTGCTCGTTTAACATTCTCGATCAAATTATCAACGCCTAGGTTATTAAAGCCCATGCGGTTGATGATCCCCTCTGCTTCCACTAAACGGAATAAGCGTGGTTTATCATTACCTGGTTGTGGTCGTGGCGTTACAGTGCCGACTTCGACAAAGCCAAAGCCCATGGCATCAAATGCTTCAATACATTCGCCGTTTTTATCTAAACCAGCCGCAAGACCAACAGGGTTACGGAATGTTAGACCCATACACTCAACTGGACGAGTTGGTAACTGTTGGCGGTAAAAGAGATCAAGTGGTGTGCCGTTAAAGCGTTGGAAGTTCTTGATTGCAAGATCATGTGCCTTCTCGGCATCGAGTTGGAAAAAGCCAGTTCTGGCTAGACGGTAAAGCATTGTGCCTCCGAAAGAAAAAAGCCCCGTATAAACGGGACAATATTATTTACCGTTTTTCATCGTAATTCAATGAAAATGAACGTAATAAGTAAAAACCTATATCTTTATAAGATTTTCAAATATAAAACAAACAATTACAATCAAGTTTCTGCGATAAAAATCGTAACTAACCGCTTAAAAGCAATCGATTTCACTCTGTTTTAATTTCAACTCAATGTGACAATGTAACTATTTTCGTTCCAAATGTGAATAATAGATAATAAAAAGCCCCGTTAAATAACGAGGCTTTTACTTATGACTTGATTATTCCACTACTCTTTCGATGAGCAGTTGAGGTTTAAAAGTACTAGCTCTCGAAGTGCTACAGAGAACTTAGCAAATTCGTGTACTGAGCCAACTTTGAACTCGTTTAAGATACTCTCCCAGCGGTGCAACGATTGCTCGTTAGTTTCAATCCAATCTTCTAACGCAGCCATCACGTCAAGCTCTTCGGTTGAGCAGCCACAAGTCAGTACCTGAGCGGTAAGTTGACGTTGTTGCCAGTCCAGATCTTCACGGAATGCCGCTCTTGCAAGTGCTTGCCAGTTGTTATCAACGGCTTGGCTATTAATTTGCTTCAAGAACCAATGCAACGATAAACGGTCACCCAAGTTAAAGTAGAGTTTCGATGCTTGCTCAACCGTTTTACCTGTTTCACTTGCTACTGATGAAATATCCAGTGCAGATTGTAAGCTTGATAAGCGGGCAACTTGGTGAGCGAGTTTCTCTTCAACCCCTTTCTCTATCCAACCTTGAGCCAACTCATTGTGTTCTTCAACTTCAGACTCAACTAACATAGTGTCTAGGGTTTCAGTGATAACATTGACATCTTGCTTGTAGATAGCAATCAACTCACCGACCGTGCATTTGCCGCTACGGTTACGAAGCAACCAGCGTGCAATTCGACGCAGTGCTCGGCGCACGTAAAACATAATTTCGTATTGAGCTTGCGCTGTCGTAACGTTATCAAGTTTGCGAGTTTGCTTGAGGATTTCTTCTAAATCAAAGATTTCTCTAGCCGCACTGTAAGCGTTGGCAATATCGACAACACTTGCACCAGTTTCTTCTTGCAAACGAGTAACGAAGTTACAGCCCATTTCATTAACCATCTGGTTAGCCAATGCTGTAGCGATAATTTCAGCTCGCAGTGGGTGATTAACCATTTGATCTTTATAGTTACGTCGTAACGCACTTGGGAAATATTCAACAAGTTGTTTTGCATGGAATTCATCATTTGCGATTTCATCCGTAACAAGTTGCTGTTTAAGTACCATTTTACCGTAGGCAACTAACACTGATAGCTCAGGGCGAGTCAGACCTAGTCCCTGTTTTTCACGCTCGATTAGCGTTTCATCATCAGGAATGTATTCGAGAGCACGGTCCAAGTACCCTGCTTTCTCCATAGTGTGGATGAATCGAATTTGCTCCTTAACAATGCCAACACCTTGCTGTTCAGTAACAGAGATCGACTCCGACTGACGGTAAGCATCATCCAAGACAATTTCACCCACTTCGTCTTCCATAGACTCTAGAATTTGGTTACGTTGCTTAACCGTAAGATCGCCATTTGAAACCAGTCCATTGAGGAAGATCTTGATGTTGACTTCATTATCCGAACAGTCAACGCCACCTACGTTATCAACGAAGTCCGTGTTCACTCGACCGCCAGTTAGTGCGTATTCGATACGACCAAGCTGAGTCATACCCAAGTTACCACCTTCGCCAACCACTTTGGCTCTTAAGTCACGGCCGTCAATGCGCAGCATGTCGTTAGCACGGTCACCAACATCTGTATGAGTTTCTGTCGATGATTTAACGTAAGTGCCGATACCACCGTTCCAAAGAAGATCGACTTTCATTTTCAAGATCATCTTTATCAGATCGTTAGGCGCTAAAGATGCTTTCTTCGTACCTAACATTTTCTGAATTTCTGGCGTCAACTGGATCGATTTTGATCGACGAGAGAAGATGCCACCACCTTGAGAGATCAAGTCTTTGTTGTAATCTTCCCAGCTTGATCTTGGCAAATTAAACAAGCGGTTACGCTCTTCCCAGCTGCTGGCTGAATCTGGATTTGGATCAATAAAGATGTGCATGTGGTTAAACGCAGCTTGCAATCGAATATGCTTCGATAACAGCATACCGTTACCGAACACGTCACCTGCCATATCACCTACACCGATTGCAGTAAAATCAGTGGTCTGACAGTTGATGCCCATTTCACGGAAGTGACGTTTAACAGATTCCCAACCACCTTTTGCGGTGATTCCCATTGCTTTGTGATCGTAACCGTTTGAACCACCTGAAGCGAATGCGTCACCTAGCCAGAAGTTGTATTCTGCAGAAACAGAGTTTGCCAAATCTGAGAAGGTTGCTGTGCCTTTATCGGCAGCCACTACTAGATATGGGTCATCTTCATCGTGACGAACAACGTTTTGTGGTGGTACCACCTCTCCTTCAATGATGTTATCTGACACATCAAGCAGTGCACGGATAAAGCGTTTGTAACAACGCTGACCTTCCGCAAAAATTTCATCACGACTGGTGAGAGATGGCTGGCGTTTACAAACGAAGCCGCCTTTTGCACCCACTGGTACAATTACAGTGTTCTTAACCTGTTGCGCTTTCACTAAGCCAAGAATCTCCGTACGGAAGTCTTCTTGACGATCTGACCAACGCAAACCACCACGAGCCACTTTTCCACCACGAAGGTGAACACCTTCAATATCTGGTGCGTAAACAAAGATCTCGAATGCAGGTACAGGCTGCGGAATCTCAGGAATATCGCTTGGCTTCATTTTCAAAGATAACCAAGGCTTAGGCTGCTTATTCTCGTCTACTTGGTAGTAGTTGGTACGAAGCGTCGCCATGATCATTTCGATATAACGACGAATAATACGATCATCATCCAAGCTCTCTACACGATCCAACTGCTCTGTTAGCTTTTTAATTAGATCGTTTTGGCCTTTCTCGCTGCCTTTGTGTTTCGGATCAAATCGCTTGGTGAACAGCTTGACTAGACCTGTCGCTAAGTCTGGGTAGTGGCTTAGCGTGTCTTCGATGTACTGCTGACTGAATGGGAAGCCGACTTGGCGCATGTATCGTGCGTAAGCGCGAAGAATGGAAATCTCACGGCCAGATAAAGACGCACCTAATAACAATCGGTTGAAACCATCACTTTCAAGATTACCCGCCCAAATGGCAGCAAATGCTTGTTGGAAACGATCACGAGCTTCACGAAGGTCAACGGTTTTCTCGCTCTTATGCAGCATAGAGAAGTCAAGGATCCAGAAGGTCTGACCGTTGTTTTTCTCGATCTCATATGGCGATTCGCCAATCACACGCAAACCAAGGTTTTCCAACATCGGCATTACGTCAGAAAGGTGAATTGGTTCATCGCGATGATATAACTTTAAGCGGACAGCTTTGGAATCTGCTCCCTCTTCTTGAGGTCGGTAGAACAACATACCAAGTTTATTATCATCACTTAACGCTTCTAAGCGCTCGATATCTGCAACCGCAGAACCTGGCATCATGTCCTCTTTGTATGAGCGAGGGAACGCACTCATATATTCTTTTGAAAGAGGAAGGCCTTTACTTTCACCAAAGTTAGCAATGATGGATTCTTTTAGTCTGTCATCCCAAGAGGTAGAAACTTCCATTAGATTTTGCTCGATCTTTTTCACGTCTACATCAATGTTGTTATTGTCTACACGAACAATGTAATGTGTTCTCGCTAGTGGGCTTTCTGAGAAGTACGTTGTAAATTCAACCTCTTGCTCGCAACCAAAGTACTGCTTAAGAATGCGTTGAGTTTGACGACGCAATTCTGTGTTGTAACGATCTTTAGTGACATAAACCATGCAACTGAAGAAACGACCAAATGGGTCTTTACGAACAAACAAACGCAGCAAGTCACGATCTTGCATTTGTACAACACCCATTCCCACCTCAAGCAGCTCTTCTTCATTAGCTTGAAGCAACTCGTCGCGTGGGTAGTTTTCTAAGATATTGTGCAATGCTTTGTATGAGTATGATCCGTGGCGGTATCCACTTGCTTCAAGGATACGGTCAACTTTTTCACGGATCAGAGGAATACTTTGTACCGCTTGGTTGTAAACGGCGGAGGTATATAAACCAGTAAAGCGATGCTCACCTATTACTTTACCGTTTTCATCAAACTTTTTAATACCGATGTAATCAGTATAAGCCGGACGGTGGATACGAGATGCTTTGTTACCTTTGGTGATGATCAGAGCGTATGGTTTTTTCGCTTCTAATCGCGCTGAATCTGATAATTCAGAGAGCTTGACGCTACGCACGCGCTTGTCATCAGCAAACAGACCTAGTCCTTTTTCTTTAGCAGGAACAAGTTCGGTATCACCATTGACCTCTTTTAAGTCATAATCTTTATAACCCATAAAGGTAAAGTTATGATCTTCTAGCCAACGAAGAAATGCGATCGTTTCATCCATACGATCAGTTTGGATAGAAACACGATCTTTATTTTTCTCAAGTTCATCAGTAACAAACTTAAGCTTATCAACCATCTGCTTCCAGTCATCAACGACTAAGCGAGTATCAGATAGAATTCTTAACAGCTCTTCTTTAAGCGCTTGCATCTCGTCTTTACTAGTAAGGCGGTCTACCTCTATGTGGAAAAGTGATTGAAGAACACCACCCTCACCGTTTACGTCTGTAACTTGGCCTTTTTTATCACGCTGAATCTGTGTTGGGTTATTCAACATTAGGTGACAAACAAGATCCAAACGTGCTAAAGCCATTTTGACTGAGTCCACTAAGAATGGACTATCTGGAACAACAATTTCTACGATTGTGTGTGTGGATTGCCAGCCTTGACGACTTACGGTCGGGTTAAATACTCGAACCGAAATCTCTTCTGGTTTTTTTTCATTGATATGGTGCCAAAGGCTAACGACAGCACCATAAAGGTCGGATTCGTTTCGCTGAATTAGATCATCATCAGCAATGTTACTGAATAAGTGTTGAGCAAGTTTAGTTACAAGCGTTTGGTGAGAAAGCTCGAGTTTGTCTTGAATCAGTTGGTAAACCTTTTCAAGCAGAACCGGCACTACATTTTCACGCGCGGTCATATTCACACTCCACATTAGAATTGTTGTTTTGTAGGGGGACTTAGTAGCTAGGTTGTTACCTTAGAAACTAAGCATAGGTAATGCATGTGCCCATTGTAAAAGCATAATTACAAATGTTTAACAACTAATCGTAGTGGTAAGAGGTGAAATGTCCGATTCTGTGACTAAGATTCCTATTTAACTCTCTGCAAATACAATACATCACAGAGTTTCTAACTTAAGAAACTTATTATTTTGGTCAGTTGTTAGTCTAAACTGGCCTCTAACGCCCAATTGACTAAGAAATGGTCTAAATCTCGCGGCGGGTAACTGCAAACGCAAACCGTTGTGTGTGACAACTTGAACAACACTTGCCGCACCAGAATAATGAGATAAAAACGTTTGATATGAAATGTTGAGATTGAAGTAGTAATAGTTCATGAAGTGAAAACTAAGTGACATAAACAAATAAGGTGGTCTTAATGACCACCCTATTGTGTTGTTTACTATTCGTCTAGTGCTTTAGTCACTTTTTCGAATAGATCTTTAGCAAGATTATCCATTGCTTTGAGCTTTTCAAGTTCTGCACGAATCATTGCTTGGCGAGCTTCATCGTATTTACGGAACTTAAGCAAAGGATCAATCATTCGAGAAGCTACTTGTGGGTTCGAATCATTTAGTTGGCGAAGAATTTCACCGGCAAATTGGTAACCTACACCGGATTTATCATGGAAACGTACAGGGTTCGCACTTAAGAACGAGCCAATTAAGCTGCGCGTACGGTTCGGATTTTTCAAACTAAATGCTTCGTGGTTCATGGTTGCTTTTACTTTTTCAAGAGCATCCTCTGCAGGATTGCTACCTTGCAGTGCAAACCACTTATCCATAACCAAACCATCGTGCTTCCATTTATCGCTATAATCAGCCATAAGTGCTTCACGACACTCGAGCTGAGCGTTATTTGCGGCACTCATCGCAGCAATCGTATCTGTCATGTTATTTGCAGATGCGTACTGCGCGTTGACTAAATCATTACCTTTTTCCGTATATGCTAGGTACTGAAGGCAACGGTTACGTAAAGCACGCTTGCCAATAGCAGCATGGTCGATCGTATACTCTGTTTGCTTAAGCGTGTGATAAGTCGCACTTAGCTCATCTTCTAATTCCTTAGAAAGTGACACTGTAATGCTGTTTAGCACTTTGTCTACGGCATCGATATCAATTTGCTGGTACCAACCAGTAATCTCATTGATTGAAGGCATAGAGAAAACTTGAGCAATGAAAGCAGGCTCAAGCGTTTCATCCAACAGCACACCGCGGAAAGCATCTATCACACCTTCAGAAAGCGATACTTCTTGTCCCGCTTGAACGTTTTTCACATTCTGACGAATGTATTTAGCCAATAGCATTTGGCTAGCGTCCCATCGAGCAAAATCGTTCGTTGCGTGCTTCATCAAGAAGACTAACTCGTCATCGCTGTAATCGTATTCTAATTTGACTGGTGCCGAGAATTCACGCAACAAAGATGGCACTGGCTGTTCTTCGACATTTTCAAATACGAACGTTTGCTTATCTTGTTTAATATCCAGCACGTTATTAACTGATTCACCGTTAATCACCAGTGGGATAACTCGACCTTTCGAATCATACAACTCGATATCGAACGGAATATGCAGCGCTTGTTTTTCTGCTTGGTCTTGCGTCGGCTCCGTAAATTGCTCTACCGTTAGTGCGTAAGTTTTTGCATCAGCGTTGTATTCGCTATTTACGCGCAGCGTTGGTGTACCCGATTGGCTGTACCACAGACGGAACTGTTTTAAATCAACACCGGTGGCATCTTCCATTGCAGAAACAAAGTCTTCACACGTCGCGGCGGTACCATCGTGACGTTCAAAATAAAGTTTCATTCCTTTTTGGAAGCCCTCTTCGCCAAGGAGTGTATGGTACATACGAATAACTTCGCTGCCCTTTTCATACACCGTTAGCGTGTAGAAGTTATTCATCTCAATGACTTTGTCAGGACGAATCGGGTGAGACATTGGGCTTGCATCTTCCGCAAATTGAGGACCACGAATAATACGTACGTTATCAATACGGTTATCAGCACGAGAGCCTAAGTCAGAAGAGAATTCTTGGTCTCGGAATACGGTTAAGCCTTCTTTTAGACTTAGTTGGAACCAGTCACGACAAGTGACACGGTTGCCAGTCCAGTTGTGGAAGTACTCATGACCGATCACAGCTTCGATGCCTAAATAATCACGATCTGTCGCAGTTTGATCGTTCGCCAGCACATATTTTGAGTTAAAAATGTTCAAGCCTTTGTTTTCCATTGCACCCATGTTGAAGAAATCAACAGCAACGATCATGTAAATATCCAGATCGTATTCTAGGCCAAAGCGTTCCTCATCCCACTTCATCGAGTTGATCAGCGATGTCATCGCATGGCCTGCACGATCTAAGTTACCTTTATCAACAAAGATTTCTAAATCAACACTGCGACCTGACATCGTTGTATATTTGTCACGCAATACATCAAAGTCGCCTGCAACAAGGGCGAACAAGTAAGCTGGTTTTGGATGCGGATCCTGCCATTGAACCCAGTGACGACCGTTCTCTGCATCGCCTTCTGCAATTCGGTTACCATTGCTCAGCAAATATGGATAAACCGCTTTATCTGCGATCACTTTTGTTGTGTATTTTGCTAGAACATCCGGACGGTCTAGATAGTACGTGATACGGCGGAAGCCCTCAGCCTCACACTGAGTACAAAATGCGCCGCCTGATTTGTACAAACCTTCGAGTGCTGTATTCGCTTCAGGATCAATTTTGGTGACGATTTCAAGTTCAAACTCGGATGGAAGATCGGTCAGTACCAGCGATGACTCCTTCACCTCGTGATGAGCCCAATCCTCACCATTTACTTTTACAGCGCGTAGCTCAAGCCCTTCGCCATCGAGTTCTAGCGTTGTTGTATCGCCTTTTTGAGCAACTTTTGATACCGCCGTAACGATTGTGTCATTGTCATATAGATCAAAAGTAAGATCGATATCAGTAATCGCATGAGATGGCTCTTTATAATCTTTACGATATTTGGCCAGGGGAGCTTGAGACATGAGCATAAATCCTTGTATGTCGAACAACAAAAATACCAGACTGCATGATCAAAAATGCAGTTCTGGTATCACTATATAAGCTATTTGTAGGGGTTGTGGTATCAGAATACAAGTCTTTCCATCAAAAAACGGAGCTTTTAGTGCTCTAGCTCCGTTTTTTGATTAACATTTAAACAACATTAATGACTTACCGTACGCACGCGTAATTTGGCGCATGTTAAAGGCATCATGGCGTAACTCTATTGAGTACGGCGTACATATCACCATTGGAATCTTCGATCGTTAGCTCATTCTTGTTGAGCTTATACGTGGTTCCATGCTCGCCATTTTCATACAACAGAACCAGAAACTCATCTTCTGTGTAAAACACACCTTGTTTGATGGACTCATCCCCTTCTTCGTTCGAAACCCTAAACATGAACACGAAATCAGGTTGAAGTATCAAATCCATCTGATTAATGTTGTTTGCCACAAGACCGTCGCCAGATACGTGAGAGCTAGACCAAATACCTGCAAGTGAATTGGATAATCCCTTAGTGAATGTTACACCATTAAGATCAAGCGTATTATGGTTGTTGCGATAGGCATAAATTTGAGGCTCGTCGGTGTTTAAACCAAGAACGATGGTGTCTTCATTTGCGTTATACAGCCCTTCCCAATGGTCAACGGAATAGTCTTTCTTTTGAATATCAATAGAAAAGCTGTAGTCAGAACCTAATGAGAGTTTGATCGCACGAAAGTTTTCAGCCGACTCTTCGGGGTTTGGGTTCATCAAATACCAGTCTCCGATGAGAAACGGCGTGTCAAAGTGACTTAATTCATCTTCTCTGGTGTTTTCTCCACCAAACACACTAAAGCAGCAAAAGCTAAGTAAAATAAAGAACCACTTCATATCGGCATCCTTATCGTTTTCTTTTAGCTTAGCCAGTAGTCCTCACTTTCGCGAAATTTTAGATGTAGATCACGTAAATTATTGGGGGAAAATAAGCGAATATCTTGCTCGATATCGAGACAGCGGAAGACAAAAAGGCATAAAAAAAGAGTGAATCTGAAAGACTCACTCTTTTTATTCTAAATTGCCAGTTATTATGACTGATTTTCCTGCTTAAGTAGATCGACCATAATCGCGACAGACTCATCTAAATAAACATCAGGAGCCTCGTAGTCTTTTGGTATGTCATCCAATGTTTTAAATGCTTTTTTACCCAAAGCAACTTGACGTTCATTTATGCGTTGTAATCGAAGGGCTTCCGCTTTATCCGATTCAGCCTTACGAACTTTTTCGTTCAAAGACAAAGTATTATCGTCTTTTTCTTTACGATATTTCTCGATGTCTTCATTGATAAAGCGGAACTCCATTTCATCAGAAATACGCTTGTTATGAAGAGCAGTAAGTTTTTCAACTAAGGCGTCGTTACTTGGAAACGTTTGATATTGTGCTTTATCAATCTGATCCCAAGGTAAAGCATTGTCTTCAACACTTTCACCTGTTTCAGAAGCCTCAATTGGCGTTGGGTACGAAATATCTGGTGCAACACCACGATTTTGCGTACTTCCACCGTCAATACGATAAAACTTCTGAATCGTGTACTGAACATAACCTAGCTCTTTATCGAAAAGATCGTAAATATGATTCAGTGAACGATGTTGCTGAACTGTACCTTTACCGAAAGAGTTTTCACCTAAGATGATTGCACGATTATAATCTTGCATTGCCGCTGCAAAAATTTCAGATGCTGAAGCACTGTAGCGGTTAATCAACACCGTCAATGGGCCATCATAACTCACTTTTCCATCGGTATCGGCATTCACCTTGATGCGGCCATAGCTGTCACGAACTTGAACTACAGGACCTTCTTTAATGAATAAACCTGTCAATGCCGTTGCTTCTGTTAGCGCACCACCGCCATTGTTGCGTAGATCAACGATTACGCCGTCAACGTTTTTGGTTTTCAACTCAGCTAGTAATTTATCGGTGTCTTTCGATAAGCCGACGTAGAAACTTGGTACTTCTAAAATACCAATCTTCTTACCGTCTTTTTCGATGATTTCTGACTTAACTGCACGATCTTCTAAGCGAACTTTGTCACGAACAATTGTGACAATGTAACTCTTCGCATCGTTACCTTCTGGCAAGATCTGTAGATTAACCTTTGTGCCTTTAGGGCCTTTGATTAACTGAACAACATCATCCAGACGCCAACCGATCACGTCGACAATTTCTTCACCGTCTTGTCCAACACCAGTGATTCGGTCCCCTTCACCAAGTTGCTTACTCTTTGAGGCCGGACCGCCAACAACAAGTGAACGAATTACTGTGTAATCGTCTGTCATTTGCAAAACGGCGCCGATGCCTTCTAGAGAAAGGTTCATTTCCGATTGGAATTGCTCGGCATTACGTGGAGAAAGGTAGCTTGTATGAGGGTCAACCTGTCGCGCGAAGGCATTCATATACAACTGAAATGCGTCTTCATTGTTGGTCTGTGTGATGCGCTTCATCGCGTTGTTATAACGCTTCTCTAAAACTTCTTTAATCTCTGGCCACTCTTTGCCAGTCAGTTTCAGATTTAACGCGTCATATTTCACACGCTTGCGCCACAACTCGTTGAGCTCTGCTTCGTCTTTTGGCCATGCGGCCTCAGAGCGGTCTAACTCTATCTCGTCATCGGTATCAAACTTGATCTCTTCATCGAGTAGAGTTAACGCATAAGCAAAACGATCGAAACGCTTCTGCATTGAGAGGTTGTAAACATCAAAAGCAATTTGGTTGTTGCCCGATTTAAGCTGATCATCAAGCTCGACTGACCAGTTTTTAAATGAATCGATGTCTGCTTGAGTGAAAATATTTCTATTGTAATCAAGCAACTCTACATAGCGTTCAAAGATCGCTTTAGAGAAATCATCATTGAGGCTGAAGTGCTTATAATGAGAGCGGGTAAATCGCGAGGTGACTCGTTTGCTAGCTGTTTCATGCTGAACTTCAGGAGAAAGAACCGGCAGGTCATCTTTATGTAGTTTGGCTTCAAGAGCCTGAGCTGATGCTGCTAGCCATAAGCTAGCAGCAATCAGGGTCACTTTTGAACGGCAATTCATGCGTAGGAGTATCTCCTTTATGCGCGCAAGTGCTCCGCTTTCACAACCATTTGTAGGCCGTTAGCAAGTTGAACACGTACATCATCCTTATTGATTTCAACAATGGTCGCTGCCATGTTTCCTTTGCCCATGTTCACGTTAACTGCGTTACCTACTGTGATTTCATCAGCATTTAGAGCGCGCGTTTCTACAGGCTTAGTTGATTTTTGTACTTTTGGTTTATTAGTACGACGAGGCTGTTGAGGCTTTTTAGCCGCAGGTTTCGCTTTCGCCTTACCCTCTTCACGAGCTTTTTGTGCTTGTTCTTTACGACGAGCCTGAACTTTCGCCTTGCTTTCTGCAAGTGTCGCTTTCGCGTGTTCAACGTGCTCTTCTTCTAGCTCACCACAAGGGTTGCCATCTAGGTCTACACGTACTGCACCTGGTTTTACACCGTGTAGGTAACGCCATGATGAAGTGTACTGTCTTAACGCTGCACGAAGCTGTGTTTTGCTTACTTTTTCGTCTTCATTTAGACGTTCCGCAAGATCTTGAAAAATACCAATTTTCAGAGGTTTTGCTTCACCTTCTAAAGTAAAGCACTTAGGGAAACATTCAGCAATATATGCAATAACTTCTTTGCTGTTTTTTAACTTTTCAGTCATGAGGGGTCCTGATTTGAGCGGATTTCCGCGAGCATTAAGAAAAAATATTCTCGTATTATAGTGACATGCCAAGGAAAAACCACACTCGAAGGCTAATTTATGCGTCGTTCGCGTGTGAATTAAGCAGCTTTTCTACTTCAACCATGAAATGAGTGAGACCTTCTTCGTCTGTTTCATTAAATCGGCCAATACTTGGACTATCAATATCAAGTACACCAACCACCTTTCCATTAATAGAAAATGGAATCACAATTTCTGAATTGCTCGCTGCATCGCACGCAATATGCCCCTCAAATTCGTGAACGTCGTATACTCTTTGTATAGTATTAGTTTGTGCAGCAGTACCGCAGACGCCTCGACCCATTGGGATACGAACACAAGCTGGTTTTCCTTGGAACGGACCAAGAACAAGCTCTTCACCTTTTGTTAGGTAAAAGCCTGCCCAGTTAAGATCGTCAAGTTCCATGAAAAGCAATGAGCTCAAGTTTGCTAGGTTCGCAATAAAGTCTGGTTCAGACTCAATTAGAGCAACAGCTTGTTTGGTTAGTCTTTGGTATTGTTCTAAGTTCATATTAACTTCCTACTTACTATAAAAGCTTCCATTCTCAATGTATGGCGCTAAAATGCAGCCCTACTTTATAATAGGACTTATTCTCAATTACAATGCTTCTGAAAAATGACACTATTAGCCGTTCTTGGTTGATAACACAAGTAAAAAAGCACAAGTCCAAGCTGATCATAGCGAACTTGATAGCGGTGCTTGCAACCTTGATTAGTGTTCCAATTCCCCTCCTCATGCCTTTGATGGTTGATGAGGTCTTATTGGACCAACCTGCAAAAGGCTTAGATGCCATGAATGCCATTCTCCCTGAAGCGTGGCACACTCCGACAGGCTATATTTTCTTCACCCTGTTCTTGGTTGTTCTTATGCGAGCTGCGAGCCAAGGATTAAATATCCTTCAAAGCCGACAATTTACGCTTGTTTCAAAAACCATCACGTTTGAGATGCGCAGTAAAATGATCGACAAACTCGGCCGTATCAGCATCCGACAATACGAAACCAAAGGTAGCGGAGGAATCAACGCACACCTTATCACTGACATTGAGACCATTGATAAATTTATTGGTTCTACGTTAGCAAAATTCGTTATCAGTTTTCTGACTGTTATTGGTACTGCTATCGTTCTACTTTGGCTCGATTGGCGACTTGGTCTGTTTATCCTGTTAGTTAACCCTATTGTCATTTACTTCTCACGTAAACTAGGCAGTATGGTTAAACATCTGAAACGGAAGGAAAATCATTCTTTTGAAATTTTCCAAAACCGCTTAGTTGAAACATTAGATGGAATCTACCAACTACGCGCGGCCAATAAAGAGCGAGAATTCCTCCAACAACTCAAAGACAGTGCGAACCAAGTTCGCGTTGATGCAGACAAGTATGCTTGGCAATCTGAAGCGGCTGGTCGCGTATCTTTCCTTCTCTTTTTGATCGGCTTTGAATTATTCAGAGCTGTCGCAATGTTAATGGTCATGTTCAGTGACCTTACTATTGGCCAAATATTTGCCGTTTTTGGTTACCTATGGTTCATGCTGTCTCCTGTTCAAGAGTTGCTTGGGATTCAGTTTTCTTGGTATAGCGCTAAAGCGGCATTAAAACGCATCAACGACTTATTAGAGTTAGAAGAAGAGCAGAGACCGGTTCCTAAGGTAAATCCTTTCAAAGAAGGTAGAGAAGTTGATGTTAAAGTAGAAAACATTAATTTCTCTTACAATAATGAAAACAAAGTCCTAGATAATCTTTCTTTACATATGCCGGCAGGAAAGAAAGTGGCGTTGGTTGGTGCAAGCGGTGGTGGTAAGTCAACCTTGATACAATTACTTATTGGGGTTTACCGTCAAAACTCCGGTAGCATTCGCTTTAATGATGAATTAACAGAAGATATTGGTTTTGAAGTAATTCGCGACAAAATTGCCGTGGTATTACAGCAACCTATACTATTTAACGATACCTTGAGGCATAATCTAACGCTTGGTGGGAATTTTGACGAAATGTCACTTTGGCGTGCGCTTGAAGTGGCTCAGCTGCATGATGTAATTTCTCAACTTAACCACGGCTTGGATACTCAAGTTGGTCGTAATGGCATTCGTTTGTCAGGAGGTCAACGACAACGGCTTGCCATTGCTAGAATGGTGCTGAGTAATCCTCAATTTGTTATTTTAGACGAAGCCACGTCTGCGCTAGATACCGCTACTGAAGCGGCTTTACACAAAGCACTGACCGAGTTCTTACGTGGTAGAACAACATTAATCGTTGCGCACCGACTATCCGCTGTGAAACAAGCCGATTTGATCTACGTGCTTGAAGATGGGAAAGTGACGCAAACAGGTACTCATGGTGAGTTAGTTGAGCAAGAAGGCTTATATCAAACCTTATATGGGGGCATACAGTCCCACGCTTAAATCGTTCAAGCTAGAGAGGTCGTTATGACCTCTCTGTCTAAGCACGCCATGCAACCCAATAACGTACGTTTGTGCCAAGGTTGTGAATTGCCTGTCGACATCGTCGACTTACCCCATGGCAAAAATGCACACTGCCCTCGTTGTGGTACACAATTATATCGCGGAGGTAGCCCTAGCCTCTCTGGTAATCTAGCCGTCGCGATAACCTGTATCCTACTATTTATTCCATCGCACTTTTTTAACTTTATTAGCATCCGACTCTTTGGTGTGATGATTCCGGCAACCCTGCCTTCAGGGATGATCACATTGATGGAAGAAGGATTTGTTCTTCTTTCATTGCTCATTCTATTTTGTAGCTCTCTAGCGCCACTGACGGTTTGTGTTTCAGTGGTAACGGCGCATATTTCTTTACATCAACGATGGTTCCGTGGGCTTCGTATCTCACTGTGGCTAATTCAACATTTGAAGCATTGGGTTATGTTGGATGTGTTCTTAGTTAGCATCGCCATTTCCTGTTTTAAACTCCAAGATTATTCCGACATTTTCGTCGGCCCAGGGTTAATTGGTCTGGTTCTTTTGCAGATATTTACCGTTTTGTTAGTTTCAAGAATCAGCGTGCGTCGTTATTGGGAAGCTTGGAAGCCAGAAAGTTTATATGCTTTTGAGCATAAAGATGTGCATTGCCATGAATGCCACTTGTCCCAGCCTGAAGGTGACCATTGCCAGCGTTGTCATCACGAGTTATATCATCGCAAGCCAAACTCCATTCAGAAAACATGGGCTTACCTCATCGCAGCAACGGTCGCCATCTTCCCCGCTAACCTGATCCCTATTTCCATCTTGCTTACCAATGGTAAGCGTTTGGAGGACACTATTTTTTCAGGCGTGGCTGGTTTGGTAAAAAGCGGCATGTATGGAATCGCTGCGATCATTTTTGTTGCCAGTATCGTTGTCCCGGTGATTAAAATACTTGGGCTCGCCTACATCATGCTTTGCATCCAATTCAAACGTTCGGTGTTTAAGAGACAACGAATGATGGTTTACTTTGTTGTTAAATGGATCGGTAAATGGTCTGTGATGGATTTGTTTGTTATTTCTATCATGATGACGTTAGTCGATCGTGGTCAGATACTGGATTTCACACCAGGATATGGCGCGGTAGCATTTGGTGTTGTCGTTGTATTGACCATGCTTGCAGCAGAAAGTATTGATCCAAGGCTAATCTGGGACCAAACAAGCCCAAAACAATCAGAAAAAGAGTCAATGAATGAGTGATCAGAACAGTTCTCAAACGTCATACGTACCAGATGTAAAGCGGAGTAAAGGCATATCTCCTCTTTGGCTGTTGCCAATTTTGACCATGGTCTTAGCTGGCTGGCTTGTTGTGAAGTCGATACACGATGCAGGACAACGAGTGCAAATCTATTTTTCTGATGCCGCTGGTCTTGTCGCCGGCCGAACCACTATCCGTTACCAAGGATTAGAAGTCGGCATGGTAAGAGACATTAACCTCACCGAAGATCTCGGCAGTATTTATGTCGATGCTGATATCTATCCTGAAGCTGCAAAGTTACTGAACGATAAAACACGCTTTTGGTTAGTAAAACCAACAGCTAGCCTAACGGGAGTTTCCGGACTGGATGCGCTCGTCTCAGGTAACTACATCTCGATTCAACCCGGAGATGGTCAAGAGTTTGAGACAACATTCCATGCGTTAGACTCTGCCCCAACAGATTTACGCGTTTCTCAAGGTTTGAATATTAAGCTCAAAAGCCGTGATTTAGGTGGTGTATCGGTTGGCTCTCAAATTGTTTATAAGAAAATCCCAATCGGTGAAGTGTACAGTTACCAGCTAGATGAAGATGCAAAATCTATCACTATTCAAGCCAACATTCAGGATCAATACCGACATATCATTAACAACCGCAGTCGATTCTGGAACGTCAGTGGAATTGGTGCCAGCATCGGTTTTGAAGGTGTCGATGTAAGACTAGAAAGCATGAGTGCCTTACTAGGTGGCGCCATCGCCGTCGACTCTCCGGATGATGGTGAGCCTGTAGAAGAGAACACCGAGTTCCGTTTGTATAAAGATTTGAAAACTGCTGGTCGAGGCATCGCGGTTAAAATCGTCCTACCTGATGACAGCAAGATCAGCGGAGAAGGCGCTCCAATTATGTATCGCGGAATTGAAATTGGCCAAGTTACGGACTTGAGCCTTTCCGAAGGTCGAGAAGTGATATTGGCGTCAGCGGCAATTCAACCCGCTTTTAGTGACATGCTGACGACAGGTACTCGATTTGTCTTAGAAGAAGCAAAGGTGTCCCTTTCTGGTGTTGAAAACATTGCTAATTTAGTGCGAGGAAACTTCTTAACGATCGTGCCGGGCGCGGGTGAACGCTCTCGCCGCTTTACTGCGATTCGTAAAAACGTGTTTAACCAACAGCAAGAAAAGTCTATCGCGATTCGGTTGGTGTCCGACAATTCGTTTGGCCTAGATAGCGGTGCCAATGTACTTTATAAAGGCATCGTTGTTGGTTCAATCATCAAAGTGAGCCTAGTTAAGGAAGATAAAAAATCACAACACGAAGTATTTATGGATGTATTGATTGACCATGAATACAAACATCTGATCAAATCAAACAATCGTTTTTATGTAACCGGCAGTGCATCAGCAGAGTTAACTGAATCGGGGCTCAGCGTTACCGTTCCTCCAGCAAAGCAGTTGTTAACCGGGTCAATTAGTTTTGTGAGCGAAGGCAAGCAGGATATTCAAAAAGAGTATCAACTGTTCCAAAATGAATCATTGGCTGAATTGGCGCAGTACAATCAAAGTGGCTCTAGGGCGCTAACACTATTTGCTTCTGAATTGCCGCCGATTTCCAAAGGCAGCCCTCTACTCTATCGTAATCTTCCAGTTGGTAACGTCTCCGATTTCCAACTAGTTGATGGCGGAGTACTAATTAAGGCTACTATCGAAAACCGCTTCGCTTACCTTGTAACGCCACAAACCGTTTTTTGGAATCGTTCAGGGATTGAGATAGATGCATCATTAGCTGGCGTCAGTGTGAAAGCTCACCCTTTGAAGTCGTTAATCGAAGGTGGCATCGCTTTTGACTCCGTACCAGGCGTTGAAAACAAAATCGGAGAAAACTGGAAGCTGTATTCTGATCAAAAAACCGCTCGCAAGTTTGGGCGCGTCATTGCTTTAGAAACCGACGGTTCGCAAGAGATTGCTAAAGGAATGCCGATTGAATATCAAGGTGTTAAAGTTGGTGAAATCACTCTGGTTGTACCGAATTTTCGTCGTAACATGGTTGAAGTCACTGCAAGGATCCTACCTGAATACGTAGAAAACATTGCGGTTGAAGGCTCACATTTTTGGCTAACTGAACCAGAAATTGGTTTAGGTGGCGTTAAAAACCTCGGGGCGTTGGTGTCGAAATCCATCAGTGTTGAACCAGGTAAAGGTAAAGCTAAATTTGATTTTCAATTAGAAAATAATTCAGAACGCGTGCATGGAATCATGTTTACGTTACAAAGTGAACAAAGAGGCTCAGTACAAGTCGGTACCCCTATTCTTTACCGCCAGATGGAAGTTGGCCAAGTGACCGACGTAAGCCTAGGAGAATTTGCTGATCGCATCGTCACGACTATCAAAATACAGCCTGAATACGCTTACCTCGTTCGTCAAAACAGTGTGTTCTGGAATGTTTCAGGAGTAGATGTTTCCATCGGGCTTACCGGCGCTAACATCAAAGCGGGAACCTTTGATAGTTTAGTTCGCGGAGGAATTGCGTTTTCAACGCCAGAGCAATCGACTATTCCACCAGCGGCAAAGAGTGGGCAATCTTTCTTTTTGTATCCACAAGCTGAAGAAGGTTGGACTCAATGGCGTACAGCGATTCCTAAGCCGTAGAATAAAGCTCAATTCACGTACAATTGAAGTTTGAGTACCTTAAAAGAGCAGCAATCGCTGCTCTTTTTTATTGCTTGGCCCTTGTCACTATTCGTTTCTGCTTCGCTTTCGTATATTATTTGCCACTAATTCTGCAAACGAGATCCCACATTGCATCCTAATGTTTACATCCCAGACGCGTTTCTGGAAAAAATCCAAACTATCCTTCCAGCTCACCTCAACATGGAAGACTTTATCGCATCGTGCCAAAAGCCACTGCGCAAGAGTATTCGAGTTAATACGTTGAAGATCAGCGTTGAAGCGTTTTTAGAACGAGCAGAAACAAAAGGCTGGAAGCTTTCTCCTGTGCCTTGGTGTGACACGGGGTTTTGGATTGAAGCGGACGAGTCAGTTGTACCATTAGGCAACACAGCAGAACACATGTCTGGCTTATTCTACATTCAAGAAGCTAGTTCGATGATGCCGGTATCTGCTCTGTTTATGAATGATGAATCTTACGATGCCGTGTTAGATACCGCAGCCGCTCCAGGCTCAAAAACCACTCAAATTGCAGCTTTAATGAACAACGAAGGTGTACTTGTGGCCAATGAATACGCCGCAAGTCGTGTAAAAGTACTGCACGCTAATGTGGAACGTTGTGGGGTACGTAACGCCGCACTAAGTAACTTCGATGGGCGCGTTTTTGGAGGTTGGCTACCAGAACAATTTGATGCGGTTTTGCTCGACGCGCCTTGCTCTGGAGAAGGCACCGTTCGCAAAGACGAAGATGCGATGAAAAACTGGACGCAAGCTTCCGTACTCGACATCGCTGACACGCAGAAAGATCTTATTGAAAGCGCCTTCCATGCATTAAAGCCCGGTGGTGTGATGGTTTACTCAACATGTACGCTCAGTACAGAAGAAAACCAACAAGTTTGTCATCACTTGAAAGAAACCTTTGGGGATGCTGTAGAGTTTGAAAGCCTTGAGAACTTGTTTGAAAACGCAGAGGCAGCCCTAACTGAAGAAGGCTTTTTGCATATTTTCCCACAGGTCTACGACTGTGAAGGGTTCTTTGTTGCAAGAATTCGCAAACTGGCTGCTGTTGAGGCGCCAGAAGTCAAAAAGCGCATGGGGAAATTCCCCTTTGCCAAAACATCAAAAAAAGAATCGACAGAAATTGCTCAACAACTCCAAAGCGCGTTAGGTATTAAACTTCCAAATGACAGTTCTGTATGGCTTCGCGATAAAGATGTCTGGTTATTCCCTAATGCTTTAGAAGCGATGATCGGCGAATTACGCTTCTCCCGTATGGGTATAAAGATCGCGGAAGCCCATAAAAATGGCTACCGTTGGCAACACCAAGTCGCGACCGCCCTGGCGACAGGTTCTGAAAGCAACGCCATTGAACTCAGTATTGAAGAAGCGCGCGAATGGTACATGGGGCGTGATGTTCGCCCACAAACCATTCCTGAGGGAATGAAAACAGGTAAAGGCGAAGTGCTTGTCACCTATCAAGGCGCAGTTATTGGCCTTGGCAAGTGGGTAAGCAACCGAATAAAGAATGGCCTCCCTCGCGAATTAGTACGAGATAAGAACTTATTTTAAAAGACGTAACGAACCATAAATAAATGAAAAGCCATCGTATTTGCGATGGCTTTTTAATTCATAAGTATGAAAGCAAGTGGGCTCGCTAGCGATCCGGACACGCTGTACTAAACTAGTTGTATCAAAGTAATGCTTTGATGTGGCATTTCTCTCTATGTTCTCCAACAAAATTATTGTTGGACAAGTTTAGCGCAGGCTCTGCGGAGCCGTTTCCCCTAGGCCCAAAAAAAGGAAAAGTTTGGGCCGTTTTTTTGGCTGTAGATCCGCTATACGTGAGTTTGGACTACGCTAGACGAATACCGTCTTTCTCAATGACAATTTTACCCTGCTTGTATAAGCCACCGATGGTCTTTTTATAAGTCCCTTTACTTGTGCGGAAAGCATCAAAAATCGCTTCAGGAGACGACTTGTCATTCAAAGGCAAAAATCCGCCTTTCTTCTCTAGCAGGTCAAGGATCTTACTAGAAAGATCGTCCATTTTCGCCACACCTACTTTTTGTAGAGCAAGGTCGATTTTACCATCTTCACGAATGTGCTTAACAAAGCCTTTCAGCTTTTTACCGATGTAAAGCTTACCAAAAACATCCGATGGGAAAATCATGCCCCAATGCTTACCGTTAACGATAGCTTTATAACCAAGTTGACTACGCTCTGCGATGATCAAATCAACTTGTTCGTTAACTTCATAATTCGCTGGAGTTTTATCTAACCATTTATTGAACTTAGTCGTACCAACAATGCGACCTGACGCTTTGTCGGTATAAACATACACTAAAATGGTTTGTCCGGCAGAGAAGCGAGTGCGTTGCTCACTAAAAGGAATCAGTAAGTCCTTTTCTTTGATGCCCCAATTTACAAAAGCACCTGTCGCGTTCACACCCTCAATCTTCATTAAACCCCATTCACCCACTTGGGCAATTGGTCTTTCAATGGTCGCAGCAAGTTGGCTTTCTGAATCGAAGTACAGAAATACGTCTACATGCTCACCAATTTCAGTACCCTCTGGTACATACTTACTAGGTAGTAGAACAGAACCGTAATCATCGCCATCCAGAAATACGCCAAAATCAGCCTTTTTAATGACTTCTAAGCTGTTAATTTGACCAATTTTAATCATTGATTTTGTCTCTTTTTAAATTTACGTGGAATTATACCTAAACTAACAAGAAAATCAGAGAGAAAAGCATAGTGCTCTGTTATGCTGTTGTCGTTCAGCTATATGCCCCAGTCACTCTTTTAGCACTCTTATACTTACCTGCTCAACGGAACGCATAAGTTAAGAATGCTTTAGCAAAGTCAGGAGCTTTCTTTGGTCACCGTCGATAAACAAGACTCAATAACATTAAAAATCAGTCATGCACTCGCAAAGAGCAAAAGTGTCGACCTAGATATTTACTTTTTTATACCTGGTGAGCTTGGTTTAAACGCCGATATCATCAGTGAATCCGAATTTTATTACACCTCAATCACACAGCAACGATCTTATTACAGTACTGAAATCCTTCTTCCGCTAGTACACAGTCGACTTGCCAAACGTGGACGCCTGTCGAATCAGCAATACCGAGTAAGTTTGAGTTTGTTCGCTTACCAATACGTTATCGCGCTAGACAAAGCGGTAGCAAGTTTAAACAAGCATGAGAACAACTCCGTAACGGAAGATGAAGTGGACGAAGTTATCGAGCTCACGCTTGAGATCTTAAAGCGCTTGCGGCGTTCTATTCCTTATGAAGAGAACTTAAAACGCTACTACGTTAACATCGATAACTATCTGTCTTGGTATACCGAGCAAAAGTTCCTGTCACTGGTGGCCCATCTACCACGTGAAGGCGACTATGGCACGATTAAAAAGCGTCTGATCACGCTATGTGAGAAAGAGCAAGCCCATCGTAAACTCAACAAATACAACTCATCAAGAGTCGTTGAAGACGTTACTCGCCTATCTAACAAAATGCGCTTGCTAAGGCGATTGATTGAACACCCTATCGTGCTTCGTGAAGAAACCATATCGATGGGTAACAACATTAAGCGCGCTATCAAAGGTATTGCAACCGGTTTAGTGATGGTTGTCGTGACCTCAACCGTGATTCTCGCTCGCGATTATCTGGGGGAAATTTCTGCCTCATTCATTATCGCGATGTCTTTTATTTACGCTTTACGAGAAATCTTTAAAGATGATTTACGCGATGCCATGTGGCGATGGATCCGTAAAGGCAAGCCAAAATGGCGTAAGAAGTATGTTGACCCAACGACGAAAAAAGTGGTTGGCAAAAAATTGGAGTGGCTCGATTATCGTACCTTAAGTAGCTTGCCGGATAAGATTCAAAGAATACGTAAAAAGCGCGTCGTGCAACGTGAAGAGCAGATTCTTCATTATCACGAGAAAACCGAAATGGCGACCTCTCTTTTCTTGAGTGGTTACGAACAAACGAGAGAAACATTGAACATCAGTTTGCGCCCTATCATCCGCTTGATGGATAAAAGCTCAAACCGAGTTTACCGTTTAAATGAAGGTCAAGTAACCAAAGAGTCAGTAGAGAAACGTCATTTGCTCAATGTGATTGTCAAAGAGGACAACCACACCGATGAGCCTGTTTATTACCGCTGGAAAGTGGTCTTAAATCGCTCCAAAATCGTCTCTATCGAGAAGATTGAACTCAATTAAGCCAACGCCTTTAAACAAACTAGCCACAAACCACTAGGCAGCCTCTTTTCTTTGTTGGGCTGCTTTTTTTATCGAAAGAGTAAGCGAAAATTCAGCCATTGGCTCGTCACCATGTAAGTTAGGACACAGCGCGACAATTTTTACGTCACGATTTACTCGTTCACCCGTTGCCAAGGTGTGCTCGAGCATCTCATCAATGACATGACCATCGTTACAAACAAAGTGCACATCGGCTTCCGGGCGCTTTAAAAACTCGGCTTTCACACCTTTAAATGCTAGCGAGATCGCTTCTCCCTTTTCTTGCGCTTTACTCATAGCAAGAAAACCACCAGCAACATCAGCGCCAACGGCTAAAGCGCCGAAATACATGCTATTCAGGTGGTTCTTCGT
Source organism: Vibrio sp. Vb1127 (assembly GCF_033338735.1). Taxonomy (NCBI): domain Bacteria; kingdom Pseudomonadati; phylum Pseudomonadota; class Gammaproteobacteria; order Vibrionales; family Vibrionaceae; genus Vibrio; species Vibrio sp. Vb1127. The sequence goes on from NZ_JAWOTF010000002.1 coordinate 484,286, forward strand.
TCTTCTGCGCAATGGGATACGAACCTCAACATGCTTGCTATCTATCGCAATGATTTTAGGGTGGCAAAGCCAAATCAGCGGCACTTTCGAAAAGCCAAACAGATTTAGATACAAATTCGCACGACGTAGAGCTGATAACATTTTGGTCTCCTTACCAATCTAGTCAGACCAGTTAATCAACGAAAGAAATAGATGTCAAAGAAATGTTAACAAAAGCTCGATCTCACGAGTTATTTAACCTTCAGGAAGTGACGGCGTCACCCGTGAGGTATGAAGTTTATCGCAGTTACTTAGATTACCTTACAGCGAGATAGATAAAATGGTTATAAATTCAAATGTATATATATTGATTTAATGATCAAGTTTTGTCATTTATACATAAGTCATTTAAATGAATACCTACACCTTTGTATACAATTCGGTATTTCCTGGCGAAGATTCCCGTGAAACGGTTTATTCCTGCCTGTAATTCCGTTATCTTTACCCCTTCGCAATAGAGAATAAAGCTATAACATGCCTATAAAAACAGATGAATTGAGAACCCAACCTTTGGGTCCAATGCCTACCCCAGCAGAGCTAGGTAGTGTACATCCTATTACGGATGACGTTGCAGACCGTATCGCTCAATCTCGTCGTCAGATTGAAAACATTTTATCGGGTGAAGACAATCGCCTTCTTGCGATTGTAGGTCCGTGTTCTGTTCACGACACTGAAGCTGCCATTGATTACGCCACTCGCCTGAGTGAAATCCAAGACAAGTACAAAGACGAACTGTTTATCGTGATGCGTACTTACTTTGAAAAGCCTCGTACAGTAGTTGGTTGGAAAGGTTTGATTACGGACCCTAACCTAGATGGTTCTTACGCACTTGAAGCTGGTCTTCATAAAGCTCGTAAACTACTACTGGATATCAACAAGCTTGGTCTTGCGACTGCTACTGAGTTTCTTGATATGATCACTGGTCAATACATCGCGGATTTGATCACTTGGGGCGCGATTGGTGCTCGCACAACGGAATCACAAATTCACCGTGAAATGGCGTCGGCACTATCTTGCCCAGTTGGTTTCAAAAATGGCACAAATGGCAACGTAAAAATTGCAATTGATGCAATTCGCGCATCGAAAGCATCGCATTACTTCTACTCGCCAGATAAGAACGGTCGAATGACGGTTTACCGCACAAGTGGCAACCCTTACGGTCATATTATTCTGCGCGGTGGAGAAAAAGGCCCTAACTTTGATGAAGCATCAGTCAAACAAGCATGTGATGCTTTAGCTGAGTTTGGATTGCCACAACGTTTGGTTGTGGATTTCAGCCATGCAAACTGTCAGAAGCAACACAGAAAACAAATCGACGTAGCTCAAGACATTTGTAACCAAATTAAGTTAGGCAGCACTCGTATTGCGGGTATCATGGCTGAAAGCTTTATTCTTGAAGGCAATCAGCCAATGACTGACATCAATAACCTAACGTATGGTCAGTCTATTACAGATCCATGCCTAGGTTGGGAAGACACTGCTACAATGCTAGATATGCTGGCAAGCGCTGTTAAGTCCCGAAAGTCCCTATAACAAAATAATCAAGGAATCTTCATGCCATCGTTTGATATTGTTTCTGAAATCGATACGGTTGAACTACGTAACGCCGTTGATAATGCTAACCGTGAATTGTCTACTCGTTTCGATTTCCGCAACGTAAATGCGAGCTTTGAGCTAGTAGAAGAAAACGTAAAAATGTCTGCGGAAGGTGACTTCCAACTTAAGCAAATGCGCGACATTTTACGCGGCCACTTAGCGAAGCGTAACATTGACGCGAACGCAATGGATGCACAAGACCCAGACGTTACTGGTAAAAACTGGCACCAAACTCTGCTTTTCCGCCAAGGTATTGATACTCCAACGGCAAAAAAAGTAGTGAAACTTATCAAGGACGCAAAGTTAAAAGTACAAGCTTCTATTCAAGGCGACAAAGTACGTGTTACTGGTAAGAAACGCGACGACCTGCAAGCGACAATGGCAGCGATTCGTGAAGCAGAGATGGGTATCCCATTCCAGTTTAACAACTTCCGTGATTAATCAATCTGAGAAGTAAATAAAAACGCCAGCGCATAATCCGCTGGCGTTTTTTATTGGCTTTAGTGTAACGAACTACGTATCCACTTTAGTATTTGGCATTGCTAGATAACTAAGTCCTGCCCTTGCAATAATACGAATTCGCTCGTTCCTTGTGGTATGAACACGCAAATACGAAGCTTTTCAGCTTTAGCCTTGGCCAGCATATCCGAAAGCTCAGCAGCGCTCGAGAAAGCTTCTCTTTCTGCATCTCTTCGTATTAGTTCTAACACATTCGCTTCACATCGAGTTGAGTACAGAGCCAGCTCCGCTTGTTGCATATAGCGTACGGCTTTTATTGGCAACATCTCAACATCTTTCCCAACATGAACCCAAGTACAACTTCCCTTTTCATCTAAAGGTGTTGCCATGGTCGCTTGGTAAATTGCTTCTAACTCACGATTATCTCGCGCGTTTTCCACCTCGGGATTCGAGAAGAATTGCTCCCAAAACTTGCGGCGTAAATCGACGCTAGGCAGTGCCTCTTTAATTGAGTTTCGCTTTGAGTTAGCAAAATCCGCCATCAACCCCATGTTTTGTGGCAGTATCGATTCAAGCTTTTCACGGATGTTTCGAATTAAAACTGGCGAAGCTCCACCACTAGAGATAGCGATTTGGATGCGGCCACGATTAATCATAGACGGCGTGATGAAATCACAATAAGGCTTATCATCCACAACGTTAACCAAGATGCCTAGCTCTTTGGCATCTTTGTACACTTGGTGATTTAGCTCAGGATTGTCTGTCGTCGCCCACACTTGAACAAAGCTTTTAGTGACAATGTCACTCGAATAGAAACGTTGTACCCAGCGTAGTTGATGCTCAGAAGCAAGCTTAGACAGAAAATCAACCAACGTCGGAGAAACGATAGTCACATCCGCCCCAGCCTTTAGCAACGCTTCCACCTTTCGGCTTGCCACCTCACCGCCACCCACGACGAGAACGGGTTTATTAATTAAATCTAAGAACAGAGGAAAATATCGCATTTCAATCCATGATTACTCTAATTAGCTGTTGTAGACCATGCTACCAAAAATGGGGCAAGCTCATCACCCTGTTTCGGTATCACAAATAATTTTTGTTTGAATTTTTACTGAACTTCACCTTGCTCAGCTAATGACAGTTTTAATAACAACTTTTTATTCTTTTGTATTGTTCACTCTTCTATTGATTGTTCTGATGCACCAAATTGTCCATGAATTGCACTATTTACAAACAATTAACATTTCGTCATTCTAAATCTCAAGGCACTTTGTAAGTTCTCTCAAAACTTCATTTAAATTATATATTTGAGAATTAACAGATCCTTTCCTACGCTTATAACTGGTTGATCTATCGAATGCCGTTTCTTCGAAAATCAATCACGTAGGACGATAACTCTAACGAATTGGACACGTTATTTCAGGTCACTCCTGATTAAACATGGATCATACAGGAAGGATACAAATGGCAAATAAACTCACAGTTCTTGCTTCCGTCGTAGCGGCTTCTACTGCGATGATGGCAACATCAGCTCAAGCAGCAGACACTACTCTGGACAAAGTCACAAAACAAGGCTTTCTTACTTGTGGCGTAAGTACCGGTCTACCTGGTTTCTCTAACCCTAACTCAAAAGGCGAATGGGAAGGTATCGACGTAGAATATTGCCAAGCACTGGCTGCAGCCGTTCTTGGGGATAAAACGAAAGTTAAATATGTACCCCTAACCGCAAAAGAACGTTTCACTGCGCTTCAATCTGGTGAGATTGATGTGCTTTCCCGTAACACGACCTGGACTCTCCACCGTGACACTGCACTGGGCCTAAACTTCGTAGGTGTGAACTACTACGATGGTCAAGGTTTTATGGTGAAGAAGGAACTTGGTATCTCAAGTGCTAAAGAGCTTGATGGTGCGTCGGTATGTGTTCAATCAGGTACAACAACCGAGCTAAACCTTGCAGATTATTTCCGCAACCAAGGCATGGCGTACAAACCAGTGGTATTCGACACAGCTGCGCAAACTTCGAAAGGTTTTGATGCGGGACGCTGTGACGTATTAACAACTGACCAATCTGGCCTTTATGCACTGCGTTTGAATTTGAAAGATCCGTCCTCTGCGGCCGTTCTTCCAGAAATCATCTCTAAAGAGCCACTAGGTCCAGTCGTTCGTCAAGGCGATGATCAATGGTTTAACATCGCTAAGTGGACATTGTCTGCGATGATTAACGCTGAAGAATACGGTATTAGTTCGAAGAATGCGGATGAAATGCTGAAGTCAACAGATCCAAACATCAAACGTATCCTCGGTGTTGATGGCCCTAAAGGCAAAGGTTTGGGTATTCGTGACGATTGGGGCTACCAAGTTATCAAACAAGTTGGTAATTATGGTGAAAGCTTCGAACGTACAGTCGGTGCTGGTTCGCCGTTAGAAATCTCTCGTGGCGTTAATGCGCTATGGAATGCAGGCGGCTTTATGTACGCGCCACCAATCCGATAGAAAGAGTTAATCAGGGCGGTTCATGCCGCCCTTTTTCTTGATTATATCTCACTGTATGAGTAAGGATCGCTCATTGGATGGCGAAAAGCGCTCGCTTGGTGGAACGGCTTTAAAGGTTCGTACGTCACCAGACATGGAGCGTTATTCTTTAGCCAGCAAGGACGAAACTTCGTTATACAGGCCGATATCTATAACTAAGGTTTGAGGTTATCGCTGTATGAAACCGACACAAGATGCATCGCCAAGTACGATGTCCAAACCAAGCGGAAGCAAGAGCCTGATTTATAATCCTGCCTTTCGTTCTGCTATTTTCCAGATCATTGCCATTGCTGCACTGGTATTTTTCTTTTACACGATTGTAAACAACGCTCTCAATAACTTAGATGCTCGTGGTATTGCAACGGGCTTCGGTTTTCTGAATCAAGAAGCCGGGTTTGGTATTGGGTTAACATTAATTGAATACGATGAAACGTACTCTTACGGTAGAACATTTATCATCGGCCTTCTTAATACGGCGTTAGTCTCCGTATTAGGTATTATTCTGGCTACTGTGATTGGCTTTACCATGGGGGTTGCCCGCCTCTCTTCTAACTGGTTAGTTAGTCGTTTAGCGGCAGTTTATATCGAAACTTTCCGAAATATCCCCCTTCTTCTGCAAATATTCTTCTGGTATTTCGCTGTTCTTCAAGCATTACCCTCACCACGCCAAAGCTTAAGTCTTGGTGAAGCTATTTTCCTGAACGTTCGTGGCTTATATTTCCCTGCACCGACTATGGAACCTGGCAGTAGCTACGTTATTGCCGCGTTAATCTTCGGGGTAATCGCAAGCTTATTAATTAATGTATGGGCGAATAATAAGCAACGTCTCACTGGGCAACAAACCCCAATGGGAAGAATAGTTTTGGGTTTAGTTGTTGGCCTTCCATTGGTTGTGTACTTCCTTGCTGGTATGCCAATTTCACTGAATTATCCTGAACTAAAAGGGTTTAACTTCCGAGGTGGTATTAGCATTATTCCTGAATTGGCTGCGCTACTTTTGGCATTGAGTGTTTATACAGCTTCTTTCATTGCTGAGATTGTGCGCTCTGGTATTAATGCGGTTAGCCATGGTCAAACCGAAGCAGCGATGTCGCTAGGCTTACCACGCTCGAAAACTTTAAAGCTTGTTGTCATTCCTCAAGCGTTACGAATTATTATTCCACCTTTAACCAGTCAATATCTCAACCTCACCAAAAACTCATCGTTAGCGATGGCGATTGGTTACCCAGATCTTGTCTCTGTGTTTGCTGGTACTACCCTGAACCAAACGGGACAAGCGATTGAGATCATTGCGATGACGATGGGCGTGTACTTGACATTAAGTCTGATTACGTCTGCATTAATGAACTTGTATAACCGTAAAGTCGCGCTGGTGGAGAGATAATATGAGTACTCATCAATTTCAACCGGATCTCCCACCACCCGCCAATACTGTAGGCTTCGTTGGTTGGATGCGGAAAAATCTATTTAATGGCCCTATCAATTCCATTGTTACTGTCATTCTTGCGTATATTGTCGTAACTGCAATATGGTATATCGTGGATTGGGCGTTTATTAACGCAGACTGGATTGGCTCAACGCGTGACGACTGTAGCCGAGATGGTGCTTGCTGGGTATTTATCAGCGTGCGCTGGGAGCAGTTCATGTATGGTTTTTATCCAGAGTCCGAACTATGGCGCCCTCGCCTTTTCTATATCACATTGGCCATATTTACTGTTTTACTCGCGTATGAGAAGACACCGAAACGGATGTGGATTTGGCTTTTCTTCGTAAACATCTACCCATTCATCATCGCTGGACTTTTATACGGTGGTGTCTTTGGACTAGAAGTGGTCGATACACACAAATGGGGTGGACTACTCGTTACGCTCATTATTGCGTTAGTTGGTATCGTAGTTTCACTGCCAATTGGTGTGGTGCTTGCGCTTGGTAGACGTTCAGAGATGCCGATCATTCGCAGCATTTGTACCGTCTACATTGAAGTTTGGCGTGGCGTTCCGCTGATTACGGTTTTGTTCATGGCTTCGGTTATGCTTCCATTATTTATGTCTGAAGGTTCAGAGACAGATAAACTGATTCGCGCCCTTATCGGTGTGGTTATGTTTGCCTCCGCTTACATGGCAGAAGTGGTACGCGGTGGTCTACAAGCCATTCCGAAAGGTCAATATGAAGCCGCTGATGCGCTTGGGTTAAGTTACTGGAAAAAGACTGGGCTTATTATCTTGCCACAGGCGCTAAAGATTACTATTCCTTCTATCGTGAACACCTTCATCGGTTTGTTTAAAGACACCAGTTTGGTACTCATCATTGGTATGTTTGACGTACTCGGTATAGGGCAAGCAGCAAACACCGACCCTGAATGGTTAGGTTTTGCTACAGAAAGTTATGTATTTGTCGCGTTAGTGTTTTGGGTATTTTGTTTTGGCATGTCGCGCTATTCGATATGGCTTGAAAACAAACTTCATACCGGTCACAAACGATAACTCATCAAGATCAAGGACGTATTATGACGCAACAACAAGATTACATGATCCAATTGAAGGACATGAATAAATGGTATGGTGAGTTTCACGTACTAAAAAATATTAACCTCGACGTTAAGCGCGGCGAGAAAATCGTTATCTGTGGCCCATCTGGGTCGGGAAAATCAACGATGATTCGCTGTATTAACCGCCTTGAAGAGCACCAAGCAGGCAGCATTTACGTCTCTGGTACGGAATTAACTGAAGACTTAAAGAACATTGAAGCAGTACGCCGAGAAGTGGGCATGTGCTTTCAACACTTTAATCTCTTCCCTCATTTAACCGTACTGGAAAACTGTACGCTCGCGCCTATCTGGGTGAAGAAGATGCCAAAAGATGAGGCAGAAGCGGTTGCGATGAAATATCTGGAACGTGTTAAAATTCCAGACCAAGCGGAGAAGTATCCCGGTCAGTTGTCTGGTGGTCAGCAACAACGCGTAGCGATTGCTCGCTCTTTGTGTATGAACCCTAAAGTCATGCTTTTTGATGAGCCAACATCTGCACTCGACCCGGAAATGGTTCGCGAAGTACTGGATGTAATGGTCGAACTCGCCGAGGAAGGCATGACTATGCTTTGTGTGACACATGAAATGGGCTTTGCTAAAGAGGTTGCCGATCGCGTGATATTCATGGACGCAGGAGAGATCATCGAAGAAAACAACCCTGTTGATTTCTTCGAAAATCCTCAATCGGATAGGACCCAAAATTTCCTAGCGCAAATCTTACACCACTAAGATTTAGCCGAATCGACATAAAAAAGCACTGGTTTCTATGAAGCCAGTGCTTTTTGTTACTAAATTCAAAAATCTGTGTAAGAATCAACATAGCTATGCTAGGCAGTAATATTGTGTTACAAGTTGCCAAATACATAACATCTTATTTCTATTATTATTTTATCTAAGTTACGTATGGTTAGGGCTTGATTTTTTGAACTTTCAATCCCATAAATGTACTTAAAAGAAAGTCTCTTATCGAGGAAGATTATGAACAGTCCAATGTTTACCCGCACTTCAACTCAAGAAAGTGCTCTACAAACGAACAAAGTATTGCGTAATACTTACGCTCTACTTTCAATGACACTTTTATGGTCGGCAGTCGTTGCTGGCGTTGCAATGGCATTTAACCTTCCACATCCAGGTATCATCCTAATGCTGGTTGGTTTCTACGGCCTATTATTCTTAACAGAGAAAAACCGTAACAACAGTCTTGGCCTTGTGTTTACGTTCCTATTTACTGGCTTCTTAGGTTACACCGTTGGCCCTATTCTAAACATGTACATTGGTGCAGGCATGGGCGATATCGTATTAACCGCACTCGGTGGTACGGCACTATCTTTCATGGCAGCATCGGCATACGCACTAACAACGAAACGTGACCTATCGATGATGGGTGGCTTAATGCTATCACTATTTGTTGTGCTGGTTGTGGGCATGATTGCAAGCTTCTTTATTCAATCAACCCTCTTACACTTGGCGTTGAGCAGCTTGTTTATCATTTTCTCTACTATGGCGATCCTGATGACAACACAAAGCATTATTCGTGGCGGTGAAACAAACTACATCTCTGCGACAGTAACTTTGTATGTATCAATCTACAACATCTTCATCAGCCTACTAAGCATTCTAGGTATTATGAACGACGATTAATCGTTTCTCGTTAAGTAGAATAAAAAAGCCCGAAGGTAATTCCTTCGGGCTTTTTCTTTGTGTGCAATTCAGTGTATTACGCCTGCTCTACTGACAACTCGATAACTTCGTCAGCTTCTGGATTTTCTCTAAAGCGTCTCACTTTGATCGTTTCCTCTCCTAACATGATTTGCTTGGCGATTCGGTGCATACCGTCAAAAACACGATAGTCACTGGTTAAGATTACCGGATACGACAAATCAGCATTGTTGATTCGTCGGCAATGTTTTGCAATTTCACGGCAGGTTGGCTGTGGCCCTTCATGACTAAACCAAGTCACTTCATTTGGGCCTTTTATATCATCAATCGCAATTTCTTCTACAGGTAAGGATTCTGCAAGTTGCCAAATTCGCTCGATGGACCAAGTGGATTTTACATTGTCATTAATCTCAATGTAACGTTGTTTCGACATGACTAACTCCTTGTCATCATTGTTGTTTCTAACCTGAATACAGGCTTTTCATTAATCAAAGAGAATATCGGTCTATGAAAACAAACACAACGTTGTCAGCTATTCATTCACCCATAAAATCCCATAATCAGACAAGTAGCCAAGAAAAAACCAAAACAAAAATGAATAAGCCTGGATATCCATGCAATTTCGTTGGTACTCACACCGTAAAATTTCTAACAAACTGAATAGTTTCTTATTTATTTGAATAAAAGAGCATTTATATCAAAGTGCCTAGCTCAGTCAAAAACACTCACCATTTTGTACGCTTTTGCTTCGCTCGATACGACTTCGAGATTCTTTTGTTGAGAACATTCTCGGCTGTCGCTAATCTATAAACATCCATGTTTACTTAACGGATAAAACGTTATGTTCGTTTACAACGGCAAAGAAATTGAAACGGATGCTCAAGGCTACTTATTGGATCATACTCAATGGGAAGAAGGTATGATTGAGCTTTTAGCAAAAGAAGAAGACATCGAGCTTACGGATGCTCATTTGGAAGTTGTGCATTTTGTGCGAGACTTTTATGAAGAGTTTAATACCTCCCCTGCAGTGCGTATGCTTGTGAAAGCGATGGAAAAAGCGCACGGCCCAGAAAAAGGTAACAGTAAGTATCTATTCAAGCTGTTTAAAAAGGGGCCAGCCAAACAAGCAACCAAATTAGCCGGCCTACCAAAGCCAGCTAAATGCTTGTAGATTCATAAAATTTTAAAACCGCGTAACGGCTTATACGACGCAGGTTCCTGCATCACATGCTCTACTGTTGCCGTTCGCGGTCCTTCTTGTAACCATTCCGAAAACGCAACTATTTGCGCGTCTGTTCCACACGCCATCACTTCAACATCGCCATTGTTTAGGTTCTTCGCATAACCTGTTAACCCTAGCTTCAATCCTTGATGGGAAGTATGGTAACGAAAGCCGACGCCTTGAACGTGACCTTTTACTATAAATCTCTCACACTTTACGTTCATCTTTGTACCGCTTCTTTTTACTGAATGATATATTCTTTTCGTCTATTCACCCCACTAAGGATAGTGGGTTTTTGCACGGTTATTATAATTATGAAAGAAATTCCATTCCGCTGGATTGATAAGTATCTCATTCACTTAAAGATTCAAGAAAAGTTCTATTTGCTCTTCGTTCTCCCTCTTCTTGCTTTAGTCATTCTCACTCTCGTCCTTAATAGCGCGGCTAATACACTGATCTCAAGTATGTACCAAGAAGAGCTCATGCTTATGAAAGGTCTGATAGAGGCAGGCAACCTTTCTCAATCTCAAGTAGCAAGCCTCATCGCTGGTTCAGAAACCGTTTCTATTGGCTCTGGTTCGCAATCCGTGTCTGTTTTAAATGGTACGTACAGTTTGGTTGCGAACCATGAACTTTCTTTATGGGCTGCCCTATCAACGACTCAAGTAAGCATTATCTGTGTGAGCTTGTTTATTCTCGCTCTTGGCGTTTACTACATCATGACGTTTATTGGCGGCGCGATGTTCACGATGAACAAAGCATTAAACACTCTTGCGGGTGGCGACTTAACTGCGAGAATGAACTTCTTCCCTGTTCGCGACGAGTTTAGTGAAATTGCTATTACGATAGACAAAGTTGCAGAACGAGAGCAACAAATGGTGCTGTCGATTCAAGAGTCTGTGGCGTTAATGCAACAAATTAGCTCAGATCTGAATCAATCGATTCATCACAGTTCAGATATTTCAGCGACTCAGCAGGAACACCTCAACTCTCTTGCGAGTGCAACTGAACAGATGGCATCAACGATTCGAGAAGTCGCGACACTAGCTCACGATTCAAGCACGCAAACCGATGATGCGCGAAACGTGGCTCAGTCTGGACAAGTGAAAGTTGAGAATACGCTTCACTCGATTTCGAACCTTTCTAATGAGATTCAATCTGCGTCTCAAGCCGTTGCCGAGTTAGATGCCAATGCAGCACAAATTGATGAAGTCGTGACAACCATCAATGGGATCTCCGAGCAAACCAACCTACTTGCTCTGAACGCGGCTATTGAAGCTGCACGTGCTGGAGAACAAGGTCGTGGATTTGCGGTCGTTGCGGATGAGGTTCGCGCTCTTGCGGGACGCACTCAGCAAGCGACAGTTGAAATCCAAACGATGATTGAATCGTTACAGCGTAACAGCCAGTCGCTTACTAAGCTGATGGAAGTGACAGTTAATAATGCAAATGAGGGACAAAACCTCATGACGGAAGTGAATCACGAAATCGGCTCTTTGGCAGATAAAAATCAAACTATCTCCGACAGTAGCATTCAAATTGCAACAGCAGCTGAAGAGCAAGGTGTAGTCGCGGACAATATCGCCTCAAGCGTTGAAGAAATTCGAGTTCAAGCAGATAACGTGTGCAATATGATAAGCACGACTTCACAAAACGTTGATCAACTGCGTAAGCAAAGCGACACAATGGAAGCACTACTTACTGGACTTAAAGCATAGCAACGGAATCTATTACAGCAAATTCAATAAAAGGGTCACTTTAGTGACCTTTTTTGTATTTAAAAGTCACTACAATGTACTGGATTGCCGAGGGATATTGCTTTTACCATTTACATCCCGGACAATACGCCCCTTTCAAAATTCAACAAGAGCTAATGAAATGACAGCTGCTATCTATTTGGTTAAAGGTCGTGAGAAATCGGTCAAGCGCAAGCACCCTTGGATCTTCTCTCGAGGCATCAACAAAGTTGAGGGCGAACCTGCTCTTGGCGAAACGGTTGATGTATTCACTCACGACGGTAAATGGCTAGCTAAGGCGGCATATTCGCCAGCTTCACAAATTCGTGCTCGTATTTGGAGTTTTGATAAAGAAGAAATCGACACCGCGTTTTTCGTTAAACGACTTAAAGACGCACAACTTCTTCGTGAAGACATTATCAAACGTGATGGCCTTACGGGTTATCGCCTTATCGCAGCAGAGTCTGACGGCTTACCTGGCGTTACGATCGACCGTTACCAAAATTTCTTTGTGTGCCAACTTCTCAGTGCTGGCGCAGAACACAATAAGCAGGCTATTGTTGACGCTCTGGTTGAGTGCTTCCCTGATTGTAATGTGTACGAGCGCTCTGACGTGGCCGTTCGTAAAAAAGAAGGTTTAAAAGAGAGCACGGGCGTTTTGCACGGCGAAGAGCCACCTAAATCGGTCGTCATCGAAGAAAATGGCGTAAAGATTAGTGTAGATATCGTTGGCGGACACAAAACAGGTTTCTACCTAGATCAACGTGATAGTCGCCAGCAAGCGATGAAATATATGAAAGGCAAAGAAGTTCTTAACTGCTTCTCTTACACAGGTGGCTTCGGACTTTACGCTCTAAAAGGTGATGCAAAGCGTGTGATTAACGCTGACGTGTCGCAACCTGCTTTAGATACCGCAAAATTCAACGCAGAGCTAAACGATTTTGATATTTCGAAGAAGCGTGCCGTGTTCCTAAATGCAGACGTGTTTAAGCTGCTTCGTGAGTATCGTGATCAAGGAACTCAGTTCGATGTGGTTATTATGGACCCACCGAAGTTCGCAGAGAGCAAAGCACAACTAAACGGTGCATGTCGTGGTTACAAAGACATCAACATGCTAGCAATGCAAATTCTAAAACCGGGCGGCACTCTACTGACCTACTCGTGCTCTGGCTTGATGGATCAAGTTCTGTTCCAGAAAATCATCGCTGATGCAGCCGTAGACGCTAACCGCCAAGTAAAGTTTGTGGAGCGTTTTGAGCAAGCCGCTGACCACCCAACCGATACAGCATATCCAGAAGGCTTCTACTTAAAAGGTTTTGCATGTAAAGTGCTTTAGGCTACGAATAAGTAAGACAAAGCAGAAGAAAAGGGCCTACTGGCCCTTTTCATTATGGCTCTAAGTTAACCTTAGTTAGTGCGGATAACACATCTCTCTCAAAGTCCGCATTTCCCACGATTAAATCACTAAACTCTGTCGCCCCGTTTTCTATTACGATAGTTTGAATTGAGTTTCCATCGTTATGGGTTATTTCTAGAGATAAGTCATCGCCATCAATGTTCAAGTCAATACTATTAAGAAGTTCTTCTATCGTATTGTGCCCTGCATCTTCAACGACTTCACTCAGATCTAAGGTGTCCAAATCTCTCTCAAAACCTCTAATTAGATCTGTTCCTGTATCCAAGGAGTCGTTGACCCATTTAAAGACATCTGCCTCGTTATCATTACCGATCAAGATGTCATGACTTACGTCTACTTCAGCTTCAATAATATTTGCAGAGCCATTACTTGAAGCATTTACTCCTCCGTTTTCATCAATAACGAATTGCAGGGTATTCTCACTTTGATCGCCATCGTTATCCGTCAATACATAATCGAAGTCTAACGTTTCAACTGTATCACCCACTGCACCATAAAATGCATACGCACCATCGTTTAGGTCGATTTCCAGAGTATGTTTGCTGTCGATATAGATAGTAAGCTGCATCGTTGTGTCGTCAAATGCATGCGAAATACCATCGTTATTGTCAGTTACTATTAGGTCTGTACCATCAAACGAATAAGTGACACCGTCATGTTCTATTTCGCTAATATAACCACCATCTGCACCAATACCTGTATCTGGAGAAGTGGTATACATCAAGTTCCCCCCAACAGGTTGAATCACTGACTGCAACATAACCGGAGGTAATTGAGTTACGTCAGGAACCACAACACCATCAAGGTCTTGATTCAAAAAGCCATCATATGCTACGCGATCTAATTGCTCCGGCATAAGATTAACGCCCATACCATACGCTAGGGCTGTTATCTGATTATCAGGATCGGTTAGGTGATCAATCCAACTCTGCTCGCGAGCGTCGTTTATAAATGATGACGCAGGGTTTGGCTGACCATCTGACAAGAAGTAACTAACATTCGACGCACTGGTTAACTTACCTACATCATCCCATGACTGTTTTGCTTCATTTAGCGCGTTGTTATAGTTAGTCGCGCCACCCGCAGTTAGCGTCTCAATATACGCTTTGGCCTCCTCGACCGTCAGCCACGTCGCAGCACCTATAGCGTAAGTGGATGCTGTACTGCTATAAGTAATAATTTGAACTCGCGTTTGACCGATAGACTCATATTGATTCAATAACTGAGTTGCCGAATCTTTCATTATCTGCAAGCGATTATCCGTTCGCATAGAACCCGAGACATCCATTATGAGCTGAACGTTGGCACTTTCTTTAGTTTCTGCAACTACATCGTGAATAATAGATGCAGAATCTGGTGAGTCATCTTCCACAATAACGTTGACCGTTGTGGAGTTAGTAAGGCCACGAGCATTCGAGACAAGCACAGGCACCTCAATATTTAAGGTGTCTTCTCCAGATGGGTTGGAGTGATCAATCGGACCAAGAAGCTCCGTAGATACCACTCCAGTATCATTGACTGATATTTTGATAACCTCTTCACCGTTCGCTGAACCGATAAGCATTTGGTCGTTATTTGATAACGTCCACGTTACAGAGATCCCGTTACTAGTAAGAGCTCTAGATGGTTCACTGAGCGTAACAGAATCAACGGTTTGACCCAGCGTCAATTGTTCTACATCAGAACTCGAGTCAGTTGTGTCATCAAAGCCGTTTAGAGCAGAGTCATCAGCAATGGCGTTGCTTAAGCCTTCCTCAGAAACGTTTAGTGTTACACCTTCTACGATTGGTGGGGCGTAAGGGTTGACAGAAAAGTACCCCGTTTTACTGTCGCCATCATTATCAGTAATAGTGTAGTTAAAATCGATATCCCCATCGCCATAAGGTGAGGTCAAAGGCAAGTATTGGAAGAACTCCCATTTTCCAGTGCTAGGTGTAAGTTGAACTTCGAATGCAAGCTCTCCATCAGCCTCTGCAATCAGTCTATTAGAGTTTTGTGGATCGACGTATATCAACACGTCTTTACCATCTAGAGTCTCTAAACCAGCCTCACCTCCATTTAAGACTATAGAACCAGGGCCATCAGCTCCATATACAGCACCGAGGTTCCCATCCGCACTAGCAATTGGCACGCCAGAGTACGCACCTGTAAAGGTTATTGATTTAACGGTAAAGTCACTGTTGTCTTCAGTATCCGGGCCATTGCCATTACTGGTCGCCTCGAGGATGATTTTATCAAAGCCTCCCTGTTGAACATTGAAATTTGCCGCGTAATCACCACTGCTTGCGTCAGAGCTGAACGATTGCTGAGCAATTAATACACCATCTCTATAAAAAGATGCGATTCCTTTCTCAAGTTCACCACCAAACATTTTCTCAAATTCTATTTCTGCTCCGTAAGCAACTTTATTGCCTAAGTCTATGATTAACTGCTCTGATACACCCTCATTACCCGCGAATCGATAATCGACTTCGTTTTCTAATTGGAAGCCGTTGTTACCAGAACTTTTAACGCCAATCCCTTCTGATGATTGATTGATTTCAGCTGTTCCCAGCATCACAGATTCGTCAGACACAAAACCGTTTGCAGTCACAACAACGTCCCCAAATGTTCGACTGGTTGCATCTGCCTCACTTCCTGCAAAATCTATGCGCCCTGTCAGAACGTTAGGTGCACCAGTAAGCGACACATCGACGGGTTGAACAACAACAGGCACGTATGGGCAATCATCTTCAACGGCCACATTTAAGCTTTGAGATGTTGTTGTTTGTCCATCACTTACAGAAATCTGTAAATCAAAGTTGATGATGTCTTCCACATCATTAACAGGATGATCAAGTGGCTCAAACAGAGTAATAGTATAGTCCCAAGAGCCTTGACCTGAAGCTGAAGGCTCGCTCAGCACAACAGTAGCAACAACGCTCAGGTGAGCAGTTTTCGCAGTCAGCGTTTGAGTACTGTTGTCCCACGTCCACGATATAGGCTCCCCTCCTGATGTTAGGTTGTTAGGACCTGCCAATACCACTGAAACATTCGCCGTGTCTGGATCGGCAACTGTGAATGTTCCTGAGAAACTTGCGGAGTTAGTAGTGTCTGAAGGTGATCCTGTATTATCAGGGATACCATTAGCTAAACCTTCTTCCGAAACAACTGCATTCACAACATTTGAAATAGAAGGAGGAGCATCATTATCAATAATCGTTGCCGTACCGGTATCGCTGCCTTGCACTGCACCAATGCCGGTTACTGTCACGCTGAAATCTTCAGGGCCTTCATAAACAGCGTCATCAATGGAAGCGATACGCACATCAAACTCAGTTTGCCCTGCTGGCACGGTCACCACACCATCGTTTGGCACTGTCACCCAACCACTTCCGGTGTTGTATTCCAAGGTACCTAAGTCACCGGCTTCGGTGTCACCCAAGTTCAGGCCTAGTTCGACTTGAACTGTAGACTCGGCGGCGTTCGACAACGTTACTTTGAAGTTCGCTGTGTCACCCTCATTAATGGTGCCAGCATCTGAAATAGTCACGCTTGGACGGTCATCATCCGGATCAGGGCCTGGCCCAGTGCCATCGTCCACGATCGTCGCCGTCCCCGTATCGCTGCCTTGTACTGCGCCAATGCCGGTTACTGTCACACTGAAATCTTCAGGGCCTTCGTACACCGCATCATCAATGGAAGCAATACGCACATCAAATTCGGTTTGCCCAGCTGGCACCGTTAACACGCCATCATTTGGCACTGTCACCCAACCGGAGCCTGTGTTGTATTCTAAGGTGCCTAAGTCTCCAACTTCGGTGTCACCTAAGTGCAGGCCTAGCTCGACTTGAACTGTAGACTCGGAGGCGTTCGATAGCGTCACTTTGAAGTTCGCTGTGTCACCCTCATTAATGGTGCCAGCATCTGAAATAGTCACGCTTGGACGGTCATCATCCGGATCAGGGCCTGGCCCAGTGCCATCGTCCACGATCGTCGCCGTCCCCGTATCGCTGCCTTGTACTGCGCCAATGCCGGTTACTGTCACACTGAAATCTTCAGGGCCTTCATAAACGGCGTCATCAATGGAAGCGATGCGCACATCAAACTCAGTTTGCCCCGCCGGCACGGTCACCACGCCATCGTTTGGCACTGTCACCCAACCACTTCCCGTGTTGTATTCCAAGGTACCTAAGTCACCGGTTTCGGTGTCACCTAAGTTGAGGCCAAGCTCGACTTGAACTGTAGACTCGGAGGCGTTCGACAACGTCACTTTGAAATTCGCTGTCTCACCCTCATTGATGGTGCCAGCGTCTGAAATAGTCACATTCGGGCGGTCATCATCCGGGTCAGGGCCTGGACCACTGCCATCATCCACTATCGTTGCCGTACCGGTATCGCTGCCTTGCACTGCCCCAATGCCGGTTACTGTCACGCTGAAATCTTCAGGGCCTTCATAAACGGCGTCATCAGTGGAAGCGATGCGCACATCAAACTCAGTTTGCCCCGCTGGCACCGTCACCACGCCATCGTTTGGCACTGCAACCCAACCACTTCCCGTGTTGTATTCCAAGGTACCTAAGTCACCGGCTTCGGTATCGCCGAGATTAAGACCCAACTCCACTTGCGTTTCCGCTTCAGAGGCGTTCGATAAGGTGACTTTGAAGTTCGCCGAATCCCCCTCATTGATGGTGCCAGCGTCTGAAATAGTCACGCTTGGACGGTCATCATCTGGATCGGGGCCCGGACCCGTGCCGTCATCCACTATCGTCGCCGTACCGGTATCGCTGCCTTGCACTGCGCCAATGCCAGTCACCGTCACACTGAAATCTTCAGGGCCTTCGTACACCGCATCATCAATGGAAGCAATACGCACATCAAATTCGGTTTGCCCAGCTGGCACCGTTACCACGCCATCGTTTGGCACTGCAACCCAACCGGAGCCTGTGTTGTATTCTAAGGTGCCTAAGTCTCCAACTTCGGTGTCACCTAAGTTCAGGCCTAGCTCGACTTGAACAGTGGACTCGGAGGCATTCGACAACGTCACTTTGAAATTCGCTGTCTCACCCTCATTGATGGTGCCAGCGTCTGAAATAGTCACATTCGGGCGGTCATCATCCGGATCAGGGCCCGGACCACTGCCATCATCCACTATCGTTGCCGTCCCCGTATCGCTGCCTTGCACCGCCCCAATGCCAGTCACCGTCACGCTGAAATCTTCTGGACCTTCATAAACGGCGTCATCAATGGCAGCGATACGCACATCAAACTCAGTTTGCCCTGCCGGCACGGTCACCACACCATCGTTTGGCACTGTCACCCAACCGCTTCCGGTGTTGTATTCTAAGGTGCCTAAGTCACCGGTTTCGGTGTCACCTAAGTTGAGGCCTAGCTCGACTTGAACTGTGGACTCGGAGGCATTCGACAACGTCACTTTGAAGTTGGCTGTCTCACCCTCATTGATGGTGCCAGCATCTGAAATAGTCACGCTTGGACGGTCATCATCCGGATCGGGGCCTGGCCCAGTGCCATCGTCCACGATCGTCGCCGTCCCCGTATCGCTGCCTTGTACTGCGCCAATGCCGGTTACTGTCACACTGAAATCTTCAGGGCCTTCGTAAACGGCGTCATCAACAGAAGCGATGCGCACATCAAACTCAGTTTGCCCTGCTGGCACCGTTACTACGCCATCGTTTGGCACTGCAACCCAACCACTTCCCGTGTTGTATTCTAGGGTGCCTAATTCTCCAACTTCGGTGTCACCTAAGTTCAGGCCTAGCTCGACTTGAACAGTGGACTCGGAGGCATTCGACAGCGTCACTTTGAAGTTCGCTGTCTCACCCTCATTGATGGTGCCAGCATCTGAGATAGTCACGCTTGGACGGTCATCATCCGGATCAGGGCCCGGACCACTGCCGTCGTCCACGATCGTCGCCGTCCCCGTATCGCTGCCTTGCACTGCGCCAATGCCAGTCACCGTCACGCTGAAATCTTCTGGGCCTTCGTACACCGCGTCATCAATGGAAGCGATGCGCACATCAAACTCAGTTTGCCCCGCCGGCACCGTCACCACGCCATCGTTTGGCACTGTCACCCAACCGCTTCCCGTGTTGTATTCTAAGGTGCCTAAGTCACCGGCTTCGGTATCGCCGAGATTAAGACCCAACTCTACTTGCGTTTCCGCTTCAGACGCGTTCGATAAGGTGACTTTGAAGTTCGCCGTATCCCCCTCATTAATGGTGCCAGCATCTGAAATAGTCACGCTTGGTCGGTCATCATCCGGATCGGGGCCCGGACCCGTACCATCATCCACTATCGTTGCCGTACCGGTATCGCTGCCTTGCACCGCCCCAATGCCAGTCACCGTCACGCTGAAATCTTCTGGGCCTTCGTACACCGCGTCATCAATGGAAGCAATACGCACATCAAATTCGGTTTGCCCAGCTGGCACCGTTACCACGCCATCATTTGGCACTGCAACCCAACCGGAGCCTGTGTTGTATTCTAAGGTGCCCAAGTCACCGGTTTCGGTGTCACCTAAGTTGAGGCCTAGCTCGACTTGAACTGTAGACTCGGAAGCATTCGACAGCGTCACTTTGAAGTTCGCCGTATCCCCCTCATTGATGGTGCCAGCGTCAGTGATGGTCACATTCGGACGGTCATCATCCGGATCAGGTCCTGGACCCGTACCGTCATCCACTATCGTTGCCGTCCCCGTATCGCTGCCTTGCACTGCGCCAATGCCAGTCACCGTCACACTGAAATCTTCAGGGCCTTCGTACACCGCGTCATCAATAGAAGCAATGCGCACATCAAACTCAGTTTGCCCTGCTGGCACCGTCACCACGCCATCGTTTGGCACTGCAACCCAACCACTTCCCGTGTTGTATTCTAAGGTGCCTAAGTCTCCAACTTCGGTGTCACCTAAGTTCAGGCCTAGCTCGACTTGAACAGTGGACTCGGAGGCGTTCGACAGCGTCACTTTGAAATTGGCTGTCTCACCCTCATTGATGGTGCCAGCATCGGTAATAGTCACGCTTGGACGGTCATCATCCGGATCAGGTCCTGGACCCGTACCGTCATCCACTATCGTTGCCGTCCCCGTATCGCTGCCTTGCACTGCGCCAATGCCAGTCACCGTCACACTGAAATCTTCAGGGCCTTCGTACACCGCGTCATCAATAGAAGCAATGCGCACATCAAACTCAGTTTGCCCTGCTGGCACCGTCACCACGCCATCGTTTGGCACTGCAACCCAACCACTTCCCGTGTTGTATTCTAGGGTGCCCAAATCTCCAACTTCGGTATCACCAAGATTAAGACCCAGTTCCAACTGCGTTTCCGCTTCAGACGCGTTCGATAAGGTGACTTTGAAGTTGGCTGTGTCACCCTCATTGATGGTGCCAGCATCTGAAATAGTCACGCTTGGACGGTCATCATCCGGATCAGGGCCCGGACCACTGCCATCATCCACTATCGTCGCCGTACCCGTATCGCTGCCTTGCACTGCGCCAATGCCAGTCACCGTCACACTGAAATCTTCAGGGCCTTCGTACACCGCGTCATCAATAGAAGCAATGCGCACATCAAACTCAGTTTGCCCCGCTGGCACCGTTACTACGCCATCGCTTGGCACTGCAACCCAACCGGAGCCTGTGTTGTATTCTAAGGTGCCTAAGTCTCCAACTTCGGTGTCACCTAAGTTCAGGCCTAGCTTGACTTGAACAGTGGACTCGGAGGCATTCGACAGCGTCACTTTGAAGTTCGCTGTCTCACCCTCATTAACCGTACCTGCATCACTCATCGTTACCGCTGGGCGATCATCATCAGGATTTGAGCCAGGTCCACTACCATCATCTAAAATAGTGGCAGTCCCAGTAACAGGTGTGCTTTGTTCTTCTGTCGTGCCAGAGAGCGTAAACGTTTCTGGGCCTTCAAATATAGAGTCGTCAATAGAGTCTATAGAGACCGTAAAGTCACTTTCACCCGGTGGGATCGAAATGGTAAAGGTTCCGCTTTCACCGACTGAAACTTCTTCTGTTGTACCATCAGAAAATGTTATGAGGACACGCTCATTGACGTAGTCACTCCCGTTCTCGTCAGCTGAGCCGCCTGTTGCGGTTCCATCAAGGAGAGAAAGAATGACATCAGTGTTGTCTTCAGTAGTTGTTTGACTTAGAGTAATATCGAATACAACTTGGTCACCTTCGTTGATAGTCGGACTAGATATTTCTTGAACTAAGATAGTCGGTGGTACAGGGCCATTAATTACTCTGAAAAGATCCAACAAAGATAGTGCTTGAGTTGTAGATAGTCCGATTCCATCAATACCGACGGTCTCAAAATTCGTACTAGCCAACAATTCAGCGCCAGTACGATCTATTGCACCAGTATTTTGGGGGCTAGAACCACTTTCCTCACCTGCAGCTGGCTCAAAATCCTCACCAAGAGCAGTAGGGTCTTCTCCACTAGCGATAGCCTCGATTAGCGCAGTGACATCATCAGTAACGTTAATTGAACTACCTTGCGGTGTTACCTGTTGTACAATTAATTCTGATGTATCAGAAACTTCCTCAATAATTAATTCACCAGGCTGAGGTAGCTGACCACTTTCAAGACTTCTCAGGTTCCCATCAAGCCCTATAACCACGACATTGCTCATCAATGAACTTAACGCTACTCGATCCATGCTCTTCATCCTTGTATTAGTTTAATTAAAGGCTTGTTACTGCACTAAACACGTCTATAGTTTAGACAAAATATGAATTTTTCGTTTTATTCCAAGAGGATTTAGTTTTTTGAGAGTAATAAGGAAAATAACCGAAGAATTTGCCTTCATTTAAACCAGTTTCCGCTATGCTCTTAAGATAAAAAGGTTTTCTACGAAAAAATCGACCACTTACCAAGCAAGCTTTGCCTCGTATGCTAGAGTTTAGAGAGTAAGATTGTTGTTTTTTATTGAATTAAACATTTAAACATCAACAAGTTGATAATACGCACTAAGAAAATTCATTGTTTGTAACTTCTCGTCTCAAATATGAAACAGAATAAGAGCGACATGATTTTAGGAGAACTAACGTGAGATGGAATCGAGTACATATAGCCTGCTGTTGCTTAATAGTGTCTTCACCAGTTTTCGGTCAAACTCTAGAGCAAGCGGTTGCACAGACGCTACAAAATAACCCCGATATTAAGAGTGCATTTAACGAGTTTATGAGCCAGAAGTACATAAATGAAGCTTCATCAGGTGCTTACCTCCCCTCTGTTGATCTAGATGCTGGAATTGGATATGAAGGATTAGACCCGTCAGATGAAGTTGGTCGAGGAGACACGGATTACACTCGAAAGGAAGCTTCAGTGACACTGACCCAACTAATATGGGATGGTAGCGCTACATTAAATGATATTGATCGAACCGCAGCTGATGCTGAATCTGTTAGATTTCAACTCTTAGCAGATGCTTCAGATAAGGCACTTGAAGTGACTAAAGTGTACTTGGACGCTGTTAAAGCGTATGAAGTCCTAAAGCTTTCAGAAAACAACCTTGCTGTTCATAAAGATATTTACGATGACATTAAAAAACGAGTCAACTCGGGTATCGGCTCTACTGCTGACTTGACGCAGGTAGAAGCACGTTTGGCAAAAGCACACGGAAACTTAGCTGCTGCTCAAAATAACCTGTATGACTCTCACACGATGTTCACTCGTTTAGTCGGTCAAACACCACAAGGGTTAATCTTTCCGAGAGCGGACCAAAACTTTATCCCGTACACGGTTGATGAAGCGGTAGGCTTGGCATTTGAACTTCATCCCGTTATTCAAGTGGCGCTCGCAGACGTAGACTCGGCTAAGTTTCAATACAAACAGTCTAAAGGTGTTAATTACCCAACCATTTCAATTGAAGCTTCGCAAACATGGCGTGACGACGCTGATGGTTTAAAAGGTCGAAGTGATGAGACACTTGCCATGCTGCGTCTACGCTACAACCTATTCAATGGTGGCAGTGATGCAGCGAACTCAGAAAACTTTGCCTACCAGCTAAATAAAGCAAAAGACTTGCGTGAAGGTGCCTATCGCAATGTTGAAGAAGGATTAAGGCTTTCTTGGAGTGCGCTTGATTTAACATTACAACAAAAAGAGTTTCTATCAGATCATGTAGACTCTGCGTCTGAGACCGTAATTGCTTACGAGAAGCAATATCGCATCGGTAAACGAACACTGCTTGATCTATTGAACACTGAAAACGAGCTCTTTGAGGCGCGTAAAGACTACTTAGATTCTAAATACGCAGAGCAGTACGCCAAATATCGAGTGATGAACGCAACTGGGCAACTGTTGAGTGCATTAAGGGTTGAAATGCCTAAAGAATGGCTAGAAGAAGTGGAGTATTAATTATGAAACACATAGCTTTTATTACACTCTCATTAATGCTCTCCGCATGCAGTTCATCAGATCGTGGTGATGAATATGATTACATAGATACCCCAATTGCCGATCAGTGGGCTGATCATATAGATGATGACTCTGACGGAGTCATTAACGAGCGAGATTTGTGCCCGGGTACACCTTTGGGTGCCGAAATAGACAACGACGGTTGTGGTTCGTACGTTGACTCCTCACAAGAAATGCAAATTCGAGTACTATTTGCGAACGATTCCGATGTGATCAACCCTATCTTTACGCAACAAATTCTTGAACTATCAGACTTTTTGAAAGAGTACCCGAACACGTCTATAGAGATTCAAGGTTATGCTAGTCGCACTGGTACTGCAGAACATAATCTTGACCTATCTAAGCGCCGCGCTGAAAACGTTAGAAAAGAGCTAATGAAGAATGGCATTAGTGGAGATAGAGTTACCATTGTCGGCTATGGAGACACAGTACTTGCAACACAAGGTACAGACCAAGTTAGTCACGCATTGAACCGTCGAGTAACCGCAACAGTGATTGGCCACAAGGGTGAAGTGAAGAAAGAATGGACCGTTTTCACAACACTTCCAAAAAGCTAGCACAACAATAAACAGACCGTAAAAATAAAAGGTCTAGCAAATTGCTAGACCTTTTTTGATTTTAAATTTGACTACAGTTTAGCGCTACTACATGTCTTTGTACTGAGCTTCTAAACTCGCAATTAAGCTTTGAGTCACATCATCAACACTTGCACCGTCAAAATGGATGTCCAATGTCGAGCTCCCTTTTGTAATACTCAGGTTTGCCTCAGATCCCCCGTCTGGTGCCACTTCTACATGATACTCTCCGACATCACCAGTATGATCACCTGATTGAAGATCATTAAGAAGCTCTCCAATTTCATCTTTAGATAAGTCGTCAAACAGATCTGAGAAGTCTAGAGCGTCTTCATTTTTATTGAAGTCAGTGACAGTATCAACATCGTTAGTGACTTCACTCCACTTAAAGATGTCCGCCCCTTCTGACCCTGTTAAAGTATCACTACCTAAACCACCAATCAGAATATCATCCCCTTCACCGCCAACGAGTATGTCGTTGCCACCATGACCAAATAGTAAGTCATCACCAGCGCCGCCATATAAATTATCCGATTTATCTCCTTGGTGAGTTTGGTTGAATTCTTCCAAGTTATTTCTAACGTACTCATGTATATCTTCGCCGTCAACGGTAGACACATCCTGACCCGTTTGCTGCGCCACATGTGATTGAATCGCACTTAAGCCTTGTTCATTACCACCAAACTCAATTAAGTCACCTAACAAGATATCGTTACCTTCACCTCCTTGAATAGTGTCTGAACCTTGTTTGAGAGGTACATCTTGACCCAATATCGTTTCAGCAAGCTTAGTAACATCAATATCTGACTCTACCACACCATCAGTGTCATACTGCTTGAGTGTATGTTCATCAACGCCACTCCCAAGACCTATCGCTTCTATAGAGGACAATGCCGCTAGTACTTGATACATGTGTTGAGCTTGTGTCGAGCTATTCCCTTCATCGTAATAACGGATAGAGCCATAATATCTGTCGATATCGCCAAGGATTCTTCCTGTTAGCGGTGAATAAACCTTACCGTAACTATCTATAACGACATCACCTTTGTAGGTAACTGTTTGTCCGTATGAGTAATTGTTTTTACTCGCAATATCTTGCAGGGTAACAAGCTTGCCAGAATTATCGACGTCCAAAATCACTTTCGAGAATTCACTCGGTGCTACACCATAGAGGTATGTTGCTCTATTTGGTTGACCATCCGTAACAAAGTACGTGATATTTTGGCCATTAGGGTTAGGTTGACTGCTGAACCATTCAACGGCCGACTGTAAGCCCGCCTCATAGTTTGTGCCGCCAGAACCCTCATCATCAATTACACGATTCAACTCTTCTACAAACTCTTTTCTTGCTGTAAGAGAACTCAAGTCAACAGAAATCACCGCTGATGCACTTGAAGCAAATTCACTAAGGTGAATATTCACTGTCCCTGGCTTCTCTCCTTGATTTACCGCACTTAACAGCTCATCAAACACATCTAGCACTTCTTGCTTCGCAGTTCCTACCCAGTTACCCATGCTCCCTGAAGTGTCCAGAACAAATGCGATGTTGTAGTCCTGACCTGCAATGATCTCCAATCCTTGAACATCACCAACAATAATATCGTGATCGTCACTACCCGTTATCTGATCATTCCCATGCGATCCCGATTCCAACACATAGTCACGAGCTGTAAGCTCAACGGATTCAGTTGTTGAAGCTGCGTCATTATTTGATCCTTCAACAGACGTAGCAGTAACGCTTAGCGGGAACTCTAAGCTGCCTTCATAATCGAATGGCACTCTGATATCCAGGGAAAGCTTACCATCTGTACCAAGAGTGACAGGGTAATCTCCATTTGAATCTTGCTTAATTGCGACCCCATCAACATACACGTCAACACCGTCTGGTAGATCTTGTACAAGAGCAGTCTGCGCTAAATCCTCACTTCCATCGACATCAACTAGATCAACATCCACATCGACCGAAATCCAGCGATCTTGAAGCACTTCATAAGTGCCATCAGGTTTCAAATCAACAATTTTGTCTGCAAAAACAACGCGTTCAATTTCATATAAATGATCACCTCGGTCATCACTACCTGTATGATCGTTTACCGAATCGATAGAACGACTATCTAATAAAATCCAATATGGAACTTTACCTCCATGATCGTCTTTGAAGGTCATTTTGTAGTCATCAAAGTTCCCTGTTAAGTAGACTGTATCTTTACCATCATGCAGAGTAAGACTGGTCGCGTCATCACCATAAAACGTATCATTGTTACCACCGCCAACAAATACGTCATCGCCACCGCCACCATAGAATACATCGTTGAAATCTGTCCCAACAAACAAGCTGTCGGTGTCACTTAAGTCAGTATTGACTCCCAACACAACACCAGCGTGTGTATTAATTTTAGGTACTGCATTATCCAACCCAAGGTTGGCTGCGACAGCCTCATTTTCGGTATTGGTATTATTTATTGCCGATGTAGCTAAGTGATGGTTTGGATCAATAGCATCTCGTTTAACTAAGTCGCCAACATTGATCGTGATCGTAGGTGCATCTGCGATAGCAACAACATTGATATCAAGTGTATTTGTTACGCCAGTATTTGTGGTATAGCTAATTAATGGAACGTCACCTGACCAATGCTCAGCAGGTTCAAATATGTAACTACCATCTCGGTTTACTAGTAACGTACCACTAGTCAAAGAAACACTTTCGCCTACCTCGTAATCAGCACCATCGATAGTAAGATGATCTACCATCAGAATATTGTCGCCGTCAGAGTCATTAAGCAATACATTCCCTTGTAGAGTATTGTCTTCTATGGTTTCGCCCAAATCACTTTCCGTTTCCGTCGGTAAGTTCTCATGTACTACAACATTGATCGCCAAGTTAGATTCTGCTGAATCACCATTCGAGCTTTCTGTACTCGTTGCAGTCAAATTGATAGTGAAGTCATCATGGGAGCCCGCAGGTGGAGTCACAGTAAGTGCATCTAATGCCCAACTTGTCACGTCCAGTTCTTCATCAATAGTTGCGACAGTAATAGAACTATTTCCATCTGAAAGGATCGCACCTACAGGTAAGCCAGTTAGCGTGACTTTAAGTGATTCAGAGCCATCTGTATCATTTAAGCTTGCTTTAATTTCAGAGAGCGGTATCGCTGTATCTTGTAACCCTTCGTTCAGCTGGTATGTTTCGTAAAACGCAACACCATTAACTTCTTGTAGTTCAGACGTTCTGATATCAGTTGCTTCTAGTGCACTTTCATCACTAACTACGTAAAGACTACTATTGCTCAGGTTGACAGGCGCTTGTCCATTAATGGATACATCCACATTAAAGTTACCCGGACCACTTTGGTTATGGTGATAAATTTCAATTGGATAAAAGCCAGATACCGAAGGGGTAAAGCTAGCTCCCTTAATATCACCACTGTCGCTCCCCCAACGAGCTTGATCAAGTAACGTACCACCCAACTTAATTGCAAGGCTATCATCGGCTTGACCGACAAAGTCGTAACTCGAGCCAGCTTCGAGATAAACAAGAGATGTGACTAGAACGGCCTCATTTGCCAAGGTTGCATGAGTCCCTAAATCTTCCACATTTGCCCAACTCAATCGAGTACCATCGGCTTCATTAAGAGCGTTGATCGCTGAGATTAGAGTCTCTCCATTGACCCCCATACCATCACTAGAACCAACTTGAACATTACTCCATGTCGTAACGTTAAACTCTTGTTGAGGCAATGAGTTTAATGGCGTCACTGCAATTAAGTTCGGTTTGTCAGCTACAGGGTTCACGTCTATTGTCAGTGTCGACTCTTGACCAGAGCTCTGCCCATCTGTCGGTTTAAAACCAATTTGAGCGTAACTAGATTCCTGATCTCCGACTTGATTTCCGCCGAAGCTGTCACTGCCTGATTCATTTAATTCAGGTACAAAACGAACACCGTTTTCCTCAAAAAGCGATTTATCGAGGACTTGATCGATTTGTACAGACTGCCAATCGCCTTGCGAATCTCTGTACTCTAATGAGCCATCGCTAGGAAGCGTTGTAATTTGGACGGATAGATCTGATACATCAGAGTCCACATCGCTAATACCGAATGATGACCAATCAAGCATCACTTGAGTATCTTCATTCATCTCAACCACTGAAGGCGAAGATTCAGGAGCATCATTCACATTTACCAGAGAAACATTTACCTCGGCAGTATCAATCCCGCCAGTTCCATCGATAACCTCAACCTGAAGCGTATAATCGCCCAAGTCAACATCATCGATTGTCTTGTTCAATGAAATCTCTCCACTTGTCGGGTCGATATCAAAAATACCATTAGTGCTCGAGCCATCTGCAAAGCGGTATACAAGCACGTCATTATCGTGATCTTCAGCAACGACCGTGCCGATAACGGCCCCACTCACCGTGTTTTCGTTAACTGACCCGAAGTCGTAAACATCATCATTTGGTTTGTCACCAGCACTATCGCCGCCAGAAATAAACTCTGGAGCGTGCTGAGCATCTATAATAGAGACTGTTACTTCATTCGAGTCACTTGCAAGCGTCGAATCTGCACCAACCGTATCAATTAGAGTCACGGTTAGGTTTTCAAGATCTTCGTAAATACCATCATCGAGAGTTTTTATATCAATCGGCGCCGACGTTTTACCCGCTGGAATCGTGACTGTGTACGTACTTGGAGCAATATAATCTTTGTCATCAACATTCCCTCCGATTGTGAATGTTACCAGTACATCTTCATCTGCTTTTTGGTCAATGTTGACGATAAATTTTGCATCACTACCTTCATCAACTGAGGATTGATCTGAGCTAATAGTCACTTTCGGTGCACTTTGGGCATCAACGATCACAACACTTGCGCTGTTATTTGAAGCAATGCTCGCATCAGCGCCATCAACCTCTTTAATGGTTACTGTGAAAGATTCTGCGCCCTCATAAATACCATCGGTGACCGTCAGTAAGTCAAGAGCAGCTGAAGATTGACCCGCAGGAACTTCAACACTCAGAACGCCAACAAAATCTTTTCCATCTTGGGCCACGCCACTATATTCGACATGAACCGTAACACTCTCATCTGCAACTTTATCAAGTGTCAGCGTAAAGCCTGCCGTTTCACCTTCATTTACGCTGTTTTGATCGGCACTAATACTAACTAAAGGTGCAGGATCAGAATCCACAATATTTGCGTTACCAGTTGCAATACCATTACTGGTGACACTACCGATTTCCGTAACCGTCAGACCAAAGCTCTCATCACCTTCATGGACATTATCTAGTTTGGTCGGGACTGCGACTTTAATTTCAGCGACACCTGGAGGTATGGTAACGTCTCCATTAGGCGCCATATCTAATGTTTGAGTTTGACCATGAGTATCCACATAGGTCACTACCATAGTGCCTAAATCAACATCTTCCGCAGTATAGCTATCATTTGTTGTTGACTTCAGATTGACGACAACGGCCTCTTGAACAGGGTTAGAGAGTAAAACGGTAAATATTGCGTCAGTTCCTTCAATGACATCGCCGGCATCTACTACGCTAAGTTTTGTACTGTCATTATCAAGAACTGTTGCCGTCCCCGTTTCACCGCCGATCTCAAGAACGATCGTTTCGCTGCTTTCCACAACCAAGTCATCAATAGTCGGAATCGATATTTCGAAGCTACTTATACCTGCAGGAACAATCAAGTAACCACCTAAGAAAACAACACCATTTGTATAGGTTGCATTTGATAGATTTACGTCATTCTTATCAACTGAAGAACCTTGAGCAAGCATATCAACTTGGTACTTAACGGCAGTGCTAGTGGTTTCATTTAGAACAACCGAGAACGTGACATTGTCACCCTCAGTCACGCTATCACCGACCACAGACAGGCTTGGCCCATTTTCAGCAATATTACCATCTAGCATTTCATTAACGATATTGACTGTAGATGGATCGCTAACGCCATTTTCAGAGTCGACTGCCACATATCCAAAGCTGTCTTCGGCAGGTACACCTTCTACATAACGTAACTCCCAGTTCCCTTCATTTTTCGTAGAAAAATCTAACTGAGTAATGACCGAACCTTCAGGAAGAGCTAGATCTTTCCCATAACCAACGCTTGTTTCTTGGAATAGCATGAAGTTGCCTTCAGGCTTCAAAAACTCGAACGTTTGAGTCTGTTGGACATTATTTGAATCTAAGTATGTAACCGTAATAAGTGCTGCGTTGTCATCACCGTAATCAAACAATCCACCTAATCCATCTAAGCCAAGGTTTACGCTGCCCACAGGATTATTAGACAAATCGATCGTAATCGTTTCACCTTTCTCAATACCCTGCCCATCATTGTCAGCGATACCATTGCCGATGTGTGACACCTGGCGGTTGTACTGCGCAAGCTCACCGCTATCAGAAGAAATGGTGATAGAAGCTCCATTTGCTAAATGCTCAGTACGGGAGTGTGATGGACCTCCGTCCTCACTTAGCCCCCAATTATTGAAATCTGTTGTAGACTCGGAACTATTTAGTGTATCTGGGCGATCCTTGATACCTAATAAGAAACCCACATTATCAGCCTCATAGTAAAGGCTGTCTTTGTCATAAAGCGTATCGCTTACTTCTTTAATTTCGTGCAACTCACCATCACTATCTTTAAAGAACAACGTACCTGAGGTTGGCAGTTCAGTAATTCGGACATGTAGATCGTTGCCTTTTAAGTCGTCTTCAACATCCGCGATATGATCTTGAGAGTCACCGTGACCCAGAGGCTTCGTATCGGTATCAAACACAACGTGCGTAAGCTGATCATCGGCCACATGCGTAAAGTCTTCACTGTCAGGTTTGTCGTTTACTGGCGTGACATCGACGTTAACAATGGTGGATTCACTGACACCACCGGAGGTGACGATGTAGGTGAAGCTGTCTGCCCCGTGGAAGTTGTCGTTTGGCGTGTAAGTGACGCTGCCGTCCGGGTTGACCGAGACCGTGCCGTTAGCTGGACCGTTATTGGTATCCAGCGACACCACTTTGTCGTCGCCTTCGAACGTGTCGTTACCTAAAACCTTGATGATGGTTGGTGTGTCTTCCACAACCGTCGCGCGGTCAGATTCAATATCTGCCACAGGCGCCACTGTGAAGTTCACCGTTTGGCTAACGCTTTCACCGCTTGGATCGGTGGCGGTAAAGGTTAGGGTTTCTGAGCCGTTCCAGTCCGCAGTTGGGCTAATGGTCGCGATGCCATTTTCAATCGACACCAACACGTTGCTGTTGCCGGACACTGAGAAGTTCAGTGCGGAGTCGCTGTCTTTAAATGCGTCGTTTAAATCAATCGTGTAGATCGTAAAATCTTCTGCTAACACTTGATCTGAAATCACATTGTCGACTGTTGGTGCATCGTTAACGCGATTCACAATCAAACTATCACTGTCGCTAACCGTTGGATTAACACCATCCGATACTGATGCGCTGATCGTTAGGTCTTTAAGGTTGAGTTCGTCGTTGTTAACCGCGTCAACACCCGCTTGAGTCAGTTTGACTTCATCGCCAACTAGCGCAAAGTAGCCGTTTGAGTTGTTTTCTAAAGAAACGGTTAATTGCTCTTCTGGCGTGTCGATATCAGCGACTTCCAACGTTGCCACTACCGTATCGGTATTCACTGCATCTTCAGTGATACTTTCTACAGCATCGACCTTAATCGTTGGCGCATCGTTTACTGGGTTAACGGTAACAGCTACTTTCGCTTGGTCAGTCAGCGAACCATCAGTGATGGTGTAAGTGATTTCGGCGTCACCATTGAAGTTCTCGGCCGGTGTAAAGACCAATTTTCCATCAACAATCTCAACTGTGCCTTGCGCTTCAGGTACAGACGCCGATTGGATAGACAACTTATCGCCATCAATATCGGTGTCGTTTGGCAGGACATCAATCGTCACTGGCGTGTCTTCGTCAGTAACGGCATTGTCATTGGTCGCCACTGGCGCATCGTTCACTGGCGTCACATCGACGTTCACCGTGGTGGACTCTGACACCCCACCTGACGTAACGATGTAGGTGAAGCTGTCTGTGCCGTGGAAGTTGTCGTTTGGCGTGTAAGTGACGCTGCCATCCGGGTTGACCGAGACCGTGCCGTTAGCTGGGCCGTTATTGGTATCCAGCGACACCACGTTGTCGTTGCCTTCGAACGTGTCGTTACCTAAGACCTTGATGATGGTTGGTGTGTCTTCCACAACCGTCGCTTTATCTGCCACGATATCCGCCACTGGCGCTACTGTGAAGTTCACCGTTTGGCTAACGCTCTCGCCGCTTGGATCGGTCGCCGTAAAGGTCAATGCTTCTGAGCCGTTCCAGTCTGCCGTTGGAGTGAACGTAGCAATCCCATTGACGATCGCCACTTGAATGTTGCTGTTGCCAGAGACGCTAAACGTTAACTCGCCATCCACGTTATCCACATCGCTGAAAGCGGTATTCAGATTGATGCTGTATGGGGTGAAATCTTCCGCCAAGGTTTGGTCTGCAATGCTACTTTCAACCACAGGCGTGTCGTTCACCGCATTCACGGTGACGTTGACCGTCGCTTGGTCAGTCAGTGCACCATCGCTAACGGTGTAAGTGATTTCAGCGTCACCATGGAAGTTCTCAGCCGGTGTGAACACCAACTTGCCGTCAACAATTTCAACTGTACCTTGGTCACTCGGCACAGACGCCGAATCAATGCTTAACGTATCACCATCGATGTCAGTATCGTTTGGTAGGACATCAATCGTCACTGGCGTGTCTTCGCCAGTGACAGCGGTATCATCTTTTGCCACTGGCGCATCGTTGACTGGCGTGACATCGACGTTCACCGTGGTGAATTCCGATACCCCACCGGAGGTAACGATGTACGTGAAGCTGTCTGTACCGTGGAAGTTGTCGTTTGGCGTGTAAGTGACGCTGCCGTCCGGGTTGACCGAGACCGTGCC